>NZ_JBFSVK010000010.1:0-183536 GCF_041467855.1 Vibrio sp. 10N.247.311.51
ACGTTTAAAGGTGATGGTCTACAAGAGGTTATGGCCGATTATAACGCTCGCTATGGCCTAGAGTTTGATTTTGCCCGCCATTCAGCTTTTAAAAAAGATATCGCAGCGCGGCTTGCTCATAAAGAGCAATACAAGAATATTCAAAAAGAGCCTTCAAAGCAGTTGGACTTACTGATCGTTGTCGATCAAATGCTGACTGGCTTCGATTCTAAATGGCTGAACACCTTGTATTTAGATAAAGTGATTAAGTACCAGAATATTATTCAGGCTTTCTCGCGTACTAATCGTTTGTTTGGTCCCGACAAGCCTCATGGCATTGTTCGTTATTATCGCTATCCACATACCATGGAGCAGCACATTAATGATGCTGTCAAACTCTACTCCGGCGACAAACCTATTGGGCTGTTTGTTGATAGGTTGGCAAGTAATATTGAGCTTATGAATGGGGTGTCAGCGGATATCTCTGAGCTGTTTGCTAGTGCAGGTATTGAAAATTTTGAAACACTGCCAGACGATGTAGAGCTCTGTGCTAAGTTTACCGAATTATTTAATACCTTTAACAAGCACCTAGAAGCTGCCAAAGTGCAAGGTCTGAATTGGGAGCAGTCTACCTATACGGACTCATTAGAAGGCGAGAGCGGTGTTGAGCGCGAGGTCACTCTGGCTATCGATGAACTCACTTACATGAGCTTAGTTCAGCGTTATAAAGAGCTTGCTGGCAAAGGGGACGGCAATGGTGAAGGTTCAGGTGGTGATGTCCCTTTTGATATCAGTGGTTATCTAACTGAAATAGACACGGGTAAAATCGATGCCGACTACATGAATAGTCGCTTTGATAAATATTTAAAAGAGCTTAATCAGCACCAAGGATCTACCAGCGTTGAAACTACACTCAATGAGTTACATAAGTCATTTGCGTCACTGAGTCAAAGTGAGCAAAAGTATGCCAAGCTCTTTTTACACGATTTGCAGCGTGGAGATGCGCAGCTAATTGAAGGCCATACTTTTAGAGACTACATCAACGACTATCAAAATCAGAAGGAACAGTTACGAATAGCCGTTATTGTCGAGGCTCTTGGTTTAGATAGGAATTTACTTCTTCAGTTGATGGGTGGGGATGTGAATGAGCAGAACATTAACCGTTTTGGTCGCTTTGACACACTGAAATCAACGGTCGATAGAGCTAAGGCAAAAGTCTACTTTGAACGCCTCGAAGGAGCGACGATCCCCCCGTTCAAACTGAACATGCGCATTGATAAGTACCTTCAAGAGTTTATCTTTGGGCAAGCGGAAGATTTTCTGGGCGATGTTCTGTTAGGTGATCTCGAAGGTATTAATAGTCAATAAGAAACTAATTAAAGAAGGGAAAGGCACTTAGCACTAGTATTGAGAACTATCAAAACATGAGCAGAATGTGAAAATTTGAAATGTTTTATAGCTTGAATACTTACTTCCAGTAACGAAGAGGCAGCCAAAGGCAGCCTCTTCTATATGCACGAGCCACCAGCACATCGTCGATGTACAATGCTTTAGGTCATTAGTAGGGTTGTGAGCATTGGGATCTAGTTGTCAGTGCCACATAAAGGTTAACCAACGGCCTTTAGATTTTTATAACCAGTTAAGGATAAATTACCGTAGCTGGCTTGCTCTATATGCTCACCCCACCAGTCCATAACTTTTCTTCGTCTTTCTAAATAATCTGTGCGGTTATAAGCTCTACGAACTTCATTCTTATCAACGTGCGCTAAACAGGCTTCAATTTCATCAGGGTCAAACCCTTGTTCATTTAGAGTGGTAGATGCTAACGCTCGTAGGCCATGAGAGACTAACTGATCTTTAAACCCCATACGTTTTAACGCCATATTAGCTGTTTGCGTATTAGAGTGCTTTAGAGGGTTTCTATGGCTAGGAAATAGGTATTGTCTATGCCCACTAATAGGACGCATTATTTCTAATAGCGCGAGCATTTGCCTTGATAAGGGAACTGAGTGAGGCTTCTTCATCTTCATTCGTTCTGCTGGAATGACCCATACGTTATTTTCTAGGTCGATATGTTCCCATTCTGCTGTGGCGGCTTCTACAGGCCTTGTCATGGTATGTAATTGCCATTCTAGTAAACATCTTGTTGTGAGCGTGATTCTCGCTTTGCTAATAGCGTTCATTAACTCTGGTAAACGATCTGGTGTAATTGTTGCCATATTCGTTTTATTAGGAGATGGGAATAATCGAGTTACATCAGTTAAGTAGTTAATGTCAATTTGTCCACTAGCAACAGCAAGGCGCATAACTTCATTTATGATACGACATAAACGTTTAACCGTTTCTAAGTTCCCTTTAGCGGCTACAGGCTCAAGAATCGATATGATTTGTTTCGGTCGAATGTCATCAATAGGAGTTTGTCCTAAAGATGGCAAGATATGTTTTTCTAATGCTCGATAGGAGTGTGCCGCAGTATCTGGCTTTACTTGTTGTTTTTTTAATTCAAACCATTTGTCCGCAAATATTGAGAAGGTTGACTCACTAGCTTCTTTTTGTTGTAGCTTTTGCTGATCTCTATGCGTTTTCGGATCGATTCCTTGAGCTAGTAATTCTCTTGCTTCATTTGCAGCTTTTCTTGCTAAGGCGAGAGTTAAGCTAGGATAGATACCTAAACTTAAATTAGCTCGTTTATTATTGATAGGACGAGAATAGTTTAGCAACCAAAGCTTAGAGCCATTTGGTTTTATTCTTAACTGTAAGCCATTCCCATCAGATAAAGCATAATCTTTATCCCTAGGCTTAGCATCTTTTACCTTTATTGCGGTCAGTGGAACCACTGTTCTAGCCATAAAAACGCCTTTTAGTAACAATGAAATGAGCAATTTTGTGCTGATGTTACTAATGATGTTACTAAAAAGGTTGGATTCTAACAAACGGCAAAAGATGCTATTGGACGCTAATTTTTGTAAGTTGTTGATTTTCTTTTTATTTAAACGTAAAAAAAGACGCCAGCGGACGTCTTTGATTATGAATTTGGTGGCCCCTCCCAGATTTGAACTGGGGACCGAACGATTATGAGTCGTGCGCTCTAACCACTGAGCTAAGGGGCCGTAGGGCATAGATTATAGGGGAACCAATCAATGGTGTCTAGACACTATGAGGGGCAATTCCGCTTACATCTTAGCCACTTAAATCACGTAGGCACAAAAAAGGTGAGCCAACGCTCACCTTTTTTATTTTATGCTTAAAAGCTAACCACACTAAAGTGTGTAATTACTCGTCTAGGAAGCTACGCAGAGTTTCTGAGCGGCTTGGGTGACGAAGTTTACGCAGTGCTTTTGCTTCGATCTGACGGATACGTTCACGAGTTACGTCGAACTGCTTACCAACCTCTTCAAGAGTGTGGTCAGTGTTCATGTCGATACCGAAACGCATACGCAGTACTTTCGCTTCACGAGGCGTTAGGCCTGCAAGAACGTCTTTAGTTGCACCGCGCAGGCTTGTTGCCGTTGCAGAGTCTAAAGGCAGTTCTAGCGTTGTATCCTCGATGAAATCACCTAGATGCGAATCTTCGTCGTCACCGATTGGTGTCTCCATTGAGATAGGCTCTTTAGCGATTTTCAGTACTTTACGGATCTTGTCTTCAGGCATTTGCATGCGCTCAGCCAGCTCTTCCGGAAGTGGTTCACGACCCATCTCTTGTAGCATTTGACGAGAGATACGGTTTAGTTTGTTGATCGTTTCGATCATGTGAACCGGAATACGGATAGTACGAGCTTGGTCGGCAATCGAACGAGTGATTGCTTGACGGATCCACCACGTAGCGTAAGTAGAGAACTTGTAACCACGACGGTATTCAAACTTATCTACGGCTTTCATCAGACCGATGTTACCTTCTTGGATTAGATCCAGGAATTGTAGACCACGGTTTGTGTACTTCTTAGCAATCGAGATTACTAGACGTAAGTTCGCTTCAACCATCTCTTTCTTCGCACGACGAGCTTTCGCTTCACCGATAGACATACGACGGCTGATATCTTTGATGCTTTGAACAGTAAGAGACGTTTCACGTTCGATCATATCCAGTTTTTGGATAGAGCGACGGATGTCGTGCTCGTTACGTTTGATCTTTTCTGCGTATGGCTTGTCTGAAGCAAGAACTTCATCCAACCATGCTTCGCTAGATTCATTGCCAGTAAATAGAGCAATGAAAGATTTCTTCGGCATTTTGCCGTACTCAACCGTTTGACGCATGATTAGACGTTCTTGAGTACGTACGCGATCCATAGAGTTACGCAGTTCGTTTACTAGGTAATCAAACTGTTTTGGTGTTAGACGGAACTCTTTGAATACGTCTTGCATCATTGTTGTTGCAAGCATTGCTTTCGGGCTTTCATGGCCGTACTCGTTGATCGCTAGCTGACGGTTCTGGTAGCTAGTGCGAAGCGCTGTGAACTTCTCAAGAGCAAGCTCAGGATCGATACCTGTATCTTCTTCTTCCTCTTCCTCGTCGTCTTCAGCTTCTTCTTTGTCTTCGTCTTCCAGATCAGTTTCAGCAAGTTCTGAACCGATGTGAGTCGCCGTTGGCGCAGCTGTGCCATCGTCGTCAGGGTCAACAAAGCCATTGATTAGGTCTGTTAAGCGAATCTCTTCTGCTTGTACGCGGTCAAACTGTTCCAAGATGTATGGAATAGTGCCTGGGTACTCAGCAACCGATAGTTGAACTGTATTGATACCATCTTCAATACGTTTCGCAATGTCGATTTCGCCTTCACGAGTCAGTAGTTCAACCGTACCCATTTCACGCATGTACATGCGAACTGGGTCAGTAGTACGGCCAATCTCGCTTTCTACGCTTGAAAGCGCAGCAGCTGCAGCTTCGGCTGCATCTTCATCTATATTGGCATCGTCATCATTAAGTGCTAGATCATCAGCATCAGGTGCAGTTTCAACTACCTTGATACCCATGTCGTTGATCATTTGAATGATGTCTTCTACCTGTTCAGAATCCACGATTTCTGCAGGTAGGTGGTCGTTTACTTCGGCGTAGGTCAGATAGCCTTGTTCCTTGCCTTTAATAACAAGTAATTTAAGCTGTGACTGCGGATTTTGATCCATAGATGATATCCAACTTCAGGTCTGGTGAAGGACGTTGCATTCTCAAATGCAAACCAATTATGTTAACAAATTTATTAAATGCTGACTAATCAAACAGGGTTACGCTTTTAGATCTAGCATTAAAGCTAGTAGCTCCCTTTTTTCTTCGGCTGATAAACCGACGCTTCTTGCTTTGGCCTGCAGGTTTTCAATTTGTTTTTCAACGCACTGGGCAAGTATGTTGTCCAGTGAGTCTAAAAATATGTCTTCTTGATTGTCTTCGTCGAGGGGGATTTCCCAGCTCGCGAGACGAGACAGAAGAGCCTCATGTTTATTGTGTCGCCAATGCTCTAATAATTGGCCTGTGTTGATATGGGGATGCGCGTGGCATTTATCAAGTACTTCGACGAATAAACTTAGTCCAGGCAACTGTAAGCCTTTGACACTTGATAAATCCGGTACCATATCAGCATAGCTCGGATTTTGGATAAGCAAAGCGATAACTTCACGCATTGGAGTGCGCTTGAGCTCTTTATGCGGTTGAGGTGTCGGGTTCTGTGTATGAACACGCGCACGTCGCAATTGGTTATCAAATCCAGTTCGCTCATCGAGCAGTTTTTCGAGCAATTCTTGGAAGTAACTGTCAGGAATTTTGTTAATCAAGGCGCTGGCGTGTGCACGCAGTGCTGATTTACCTTCGGTTGTTCCCAAGTTTAACTTGTGTATTTCAATCAGGTTATCGAACAAATAGGTCGAAAGCGGCGTCGCATTGTGGACTAGCTGTTCAAAAGCGGCTTTACCATGCTCTCTAATATAGCTGTCTGGGTCTTCACCGTCGGGCAAGAACAGAAACTTAAGCGTGTTACCGGTTTTCAGATACTCAAGTGCGTTTTCTAGTGCGCGCCATGCGGCCTCTTTACCTGCTCGGTCACCATCGTAACAACAAACCACAGTGCTGGTCTGACGGAACAACATTTGAACGTGGTCGCCAGTTGTCGAGGTGCCCAGTGATGCTACTGAGTAATCGACACCATATTGCGCGAGAGCCACGACATCCATGTAACCTTCAACCACAAGAATTTGCGGCGGTTCACGGTAGGCTTGCAGCACTTCATAAAGGCCGTAAAGCTCTTTACCTTTATGGAAGATAGGCGTTTCTGGTGAGTTGAGATATTTTGGTGTGCCGTCTTCTAATACACGACCACCAAAACCAATCACACGGCCACGACGATCGCGAATCGGGAACATTACGCGTCCACGGAATCGGTCGTATCGGTTACCTTTATCGTTCTCAATTAACATGCCGCCAGTCACGAGCATGTCTTGGGCTTCTTTCTGTTGGCCAAAGTTCTTACGAACTAAGTCCCATTCATCGGCCACATAACCAATGCCAAACTTCTGGACGATCTCGCCCGAAAGGCCACGATTCTTTAGGTAATCAATCGCAGGTTTGTTGGCTGATATTTTCAGTTGAGAGCGGTAAAAATTACTGATACCGCCCATCAAATCGTAGAGGTTACGTTTTTGTTCGCTGTTGGCTCTTGGTGCTGTTGATATCTCGCCGCTGCGCTGTTCTCTAGGAACATCGAGGCCTAAGAAAGAGGCTAGCTCTTCAATAGCTTCAACAAAATCGAGACGTTCGAACTCCATAATGAAGTCGATAGCATTACCGTGTACGCCACAACCAAAGCAGTGATAAAACTGTTTTTCTTGGCTTACGCTAAAAGAAGGGGTCTTTTCGTTGTGGAATGGGCAACAAGCACCATAGTTTTTGCCTTTTTTCTTAAGTTTCACGCGTGCGTCCACAATGTCGACAATGTCGAGACGCGCTAGGAGATCATCGATGAAACTACGCGGGATGTGTCCTGCCATAAAACCTTAGAAAAATGCACTAACTGAGAGTGTGGATAATAATAGTTTGAATAGGTTACAGATACAAACAAGCCGTGCGTTCCGAAGGATTGCACGGCTTGTTGCAATTTGATTTGGGATTAAGCGAGTTTAGAACGAACTAAACCACTAACTTTACCCATATCTGCACGCCCTTGAATTTGTGGTTTCAAGATAGCCATTACTTTACCCATGTCTTGCATGCCCGCTGGTTGAGCTTCGGCGATTGCGCTATCAAGTAGTGCAATAACTTCTTCATCAGTTAGCGGTTGAGGCATAAAGCCTTCAAGTACCGTAATTTCTGCTTTTTCCACGTCAGCAAGATCTTGACGATTTGCCGATTCATATTGAGCAACAGAATCGCGACGTTGCTTAACCATTTTAACTAATACAGCAAGAATGTCGTCGTCGTTCAGAGTGATCCGTTCGTCAACTTCACGTTGCTTAATTGCTGAAAGAGCTAAGCGGATAGTGCCAAGGCGCGGTTTGTCCTTGGCTTTCATCGCTAATTTTTGCTCTTCTTTGAGTTGTTCAATAAGAGCCATAACTCAGTCCTTATGGATTAAGTTATTAGTACAGGCGAACGCGACGTGCGTTTTCGCGAGCTAGCTTCTTAGCGTGACGCTTTTGAGCTGCTGCTTTAGCGCGTTTGCGAACTGTTGTTGGCTTTTCGTAGTGCTCGCGACGGCGAACTTCAGAAAGGATACCTGCTTTTTCACAAGAGCGCTTGAAACGACGTAGTGCAACGTCGAACGGTTCGTTTTCACGTACTTTAACTATTGGCATATGCCTTTCACCTCAGGGGTTATTCATTATCGCTGGCCACTCAGTACCAAATCAGAGAAGTTACCCATCGAGCTAACTCTCTATTCGCGTTTGGCCATTAACCAGCTTGATCAAAAATGGTGCGGAATTTTAATCCGATCACAGTGGCTTTGTAAAGCACTTTGTCGATTATAGTCTGTACAATATTTGTTTGAAGAGCTTAGGCAGGGTAATATTGCGCTAATTTCCCATTTTAGACGAAAGCGTGCCGAGAAAATTATGCGCATTATTGGTATTGAAACCTCTTGTGATGAAACAGGAATCGCGATTTATGATGATGAGCAAGGGCTGCTTTCTCATCAATTATATAGCCAAGTAAAGCTGCACGCCGATTACGGTGGTGTGGTGCCTGAGCTAGCTTCGCGTGACCACGTGAAAAAAACAATTCCTCTTATTAAAGCGGCATTAGCTGAAGCGAACCTAACGTCGAAAGACATTGATGGTGTGGCTTACACAGCTGGCCCTGGTTTAGTGGGTGCTTTGCTTGTAGGTGCAACGATTGGTCGCAGTATTGCTTATGCGTGGGGCGTGCCTGCTGTGCCTGTTCACCATATGGAAGGTCACCTTCTTGCGCCAATGTTAGAAGACAACCCACCTCCATTCCCATTTGTGGCTCTGCTGGTTTCTGGCGGGCATACCATGATGGTAGAAGTGAAAGGTATTGGTGAATACCGAATCCTTGGTGAATCGATTGATGATGCAGCGGGTGAAGCGTTTGATAAAACCGCGAAACTGATGGGCTTAGATTACCCTGGTGGTCCACTGCTATCTCGTTTGGCGGAAAAAGGCACTCCAGGCCGTTTTAAGTTCCCGCGCCCAATGACCGATCGTCCGGGTTTAGATATGAGCTTTTCTGGTCTGAAGACGTTCGCAGCGAATACCATTCGTGATAACGATAATGATGACCAAACTCGCGCTGATATCGCTTACGCGTTCCAAGAAGCCGTTTGTGCAACCTTAGTAATCAAGTGTAAGCGTGCCTTGGTTGAAACGGGCATGAAACGTATAGTGATTGCTGGCGGTGTAAGTGCC
Source organism: Vibrio sp. 10N.247.311.51 (assembly GCF_041467855.1). Lineage (NCBI taxonomy): Bacteria > Pseudomonadati > Pseudomonadota > Gammaproteobacteria > Vibrionales > Vibrionaceae > Vibrio > Vibrio sp. 10N.247.311.51. The sequence continues at coordinate 8,824 of NZ_JBFSVK010000010.1, forward strand.
AACAAACAACTGCGTGTTGAGCTTGAGGCGCTTGCTAAGAAAGTCGGTGGTGACGTGTACTACCCACGCACTGAGTTCTGTACAGATAATGGTGCGATGATCGCTTATGCGGGCATGCAGCGCCTGAAGAATGGCGAAACGGCTGATTTGTCTGTTCATGCCACACCGCGTTGGCCAATTGACCAACTAGAGCCAATTGCGTAATTGACTATAGTGTTTCGATAAACGGTCGCCTTGTGCGGCCGTTTTTATATCCTAGCTTACCGACTGTATGTCGATAAATAATTGCTGATAGAGATTAGGGAAGAAAATGAACAAGTTCACAGTAGACAATCAATCGATGGCGTACCTAGATGAAGGTCAAGGCCCTGTTGTTGTACTCGGCCACAGTTACCTTTGGGATAGTGCGATGTGGAACCCGCAGATCGAAGCGTTAAAAACTCATTATCGCTGTATTGTTCCAGATCTTTGGTCTCATGGTGGATCTCAAGCTGCACCCACTTCGATGCGTAACTTGAAAGATTACGCTCAGCACGTTTTGGCTCTGCTTGATCACTTAGAGATCGAAGAATTCTCAGTGGTTGGCTTATCGGTTGGCGGTATGTGGGGGACTGAGTTAGCGGAGCTTGCACCTGCACGTATTAAGTCTTTGGTTCTAATGGATACTTTTGTGGGTTTAGAACCAGAAGTTGCTCACGCTAAGTACTTCAGCATGTTAGATACCATCACTCAAACCAAGACGTTTCCTCAGCCAATTGTTGAAGCGATTGTTCCACTGTTCTTCGCTAATGATGCTCAAACCAACACGCCAGCTTTAGTTGAAGGTTTTACTCAGCAGTTATCAGCTCTTGAGGGCGACAACGCTGAAGAAGTGGCACGAATTGGTCGAATGGTGTTTGGACGTCGTGACATGATTGAATCGGTAGAGAATTTTGCTCTGCCTGTTTTGATTGCTGTAGGACAAGAAGATAAACCACGTCCGGTACTTGAGTCATACCTAATGCACGATTGCATTACGGGCAGTGAATTAGTGGTGATTCCTGGCGCAGGTCATATTAGCTCGTTAGAGCAACCAGAGTTTGTGAGCACAATGCTGAAGACGTTTTTAGATAAACACCTGCTATAAGCTTTAAATACTGAATATTATGGTTCGGCTTAGACGTAACAGTTTAAGCCGATTTTTTTTGTCCGAGTTTTGGTTCGCTGCCATCGAGTAGGCGGCGGATATTCTGGTGGTGACGTAACACGATCAAACAGCAAAGCATGGCTACTGGCAATGTGTATTGAGGTTTGACTAACCAAGCGTAGAAAGGGGCAAGTAGCACGGTGACCAGTGCCGCTAAAGAAGAGTAACGAAACAAAAACGCCACCACTAACCAAGTCGCCATGATCATTCCTGTTAGATCGAATCCTATTGGGGCGATAGCGCCGAGTGCGGTTGCCACGCCTTTACCACCTTTGAAGTGGAAGAAGATCGGATACATATGACCTAGACACGCCGCAATTGCCACAACCCCTAGAATGATTGGGTCGATCTTGAGGTAGTAGCCAAGCCAGACAGGGATAGTGCCTTTCAGCATGTCACATAGGAGGACGGCAGCAGCTGCGCCTTTACCGCCAACGCGCAGTACATTGGTGGCTCCTGGGTTATTAGAGCCTACCGTTCTTGGATCAGGAAGTCTTAAGACTCGGCATATCAAGACCGCACTAGAGATTGAACCTAGCAAATAGGCTGCAATGATCATGATTAGTGCCAATGGGGTCATGTCTTTCCTTAAACGGTTATAAGCCTAACGATGGGAAAATAATGCTCAATCCAAGAGTAATTGATATCATATCTCGAATTACGCAAATAATACGTTTTTTTCCCTCATATGGGTATCCGACCTCTAAAAGGACAAGTCATGGCACTGGATAAAGTTTTCATTGAACAGCTAGAAGTAATTACAACGATCGGTGTTTACGATTGGGAACAAGAGATTAAACAAAAACTTGTGCTTGATATTGAAATGGCTCATGACAACCGCCCAGCGGGTAAGAGTGATGATGTAGTTGATGCTTTGGACTACTCGACTGTGAGTACAGCTGTGCTTGACCACATTGCTAATGGCCGATTCCTATTGGTTGAACGTGTGGCTGAAGAAGTCGCTGAATTGGTCATGACTCAATTTTCTGTGCCGTGGATTAAAATCCGCTTGGCGAAACCTGGCGCAGTGCCGCAAGCAAAAGCCGTTGGCGTGATCATCGAACGAGGTCAAGCATGACAGTAGCCTATGTTGGTGTTGGCACGAACATAGACCGCGATAAGCATGCAAGGGTGGCATGGACAGAGCTTCAATCGTTAGGGACTAACCTTAAATGCTCTAAAATCTATCACTGTGAGCCCGTGGGTTTTAATAGCCATCCGTTTTATAACTTTGTGATAGAGCTCGACACGTCACTCTCGTTGACTGAATTTTCACAGAAGCTGCGTAAAATTGAGTTTAAATGGGGTCGCTCTCAAGATGCGCACAAACTACAAGATCGAAAGCTCGATCTTGATATTGTGCTGTTTGGAGAGGAGGTTTCTGAGCGTGAACCAGAACTGCCACGCAGTGATATCTACAAATATCCTTTTGTAACACAACCGCTTTATGATCTTTGTCCTGCGCGAGTGATCCCGCAAGACGGAAGAACCGTCAGTGAAATATGGCAGAAGATGCAGCAATTAGACTCGCTCTCTGTCGTAGATATAAAACTATAATTTTTAAGGTAAGTAATGAGTTATTTTGAAGCGTTTATATTGGCGTTGGTGCAAGGCTTTACTGAGTTTTTACCTATTTCCAGTTCTGCACACCTAATCCTTCCTTCTGCTGTTTTAGGCTGGGAAGATCAAGGCTTGGCCTTTGATGTCGCTGTCCACGTTGGTACTTTGGCAGCCGTGGTTATCTATTTCCGTAAAGAAGTGGTCTCTCTGTTGAGTGCATTCTTTGGTTCAGTGTTTAAAGGCGATCGCAGTAAAGAAGCGAAGTTAGCGTGGATGATCATTCTCGCAACGATTCCTGCGTGTATCTTTGGTTTGTTGATGAAAGATATTGTTGAGCTTTACTTGCGCAGTGCGTGGGTGATCGCGACGACAACGATTATCTTTGGTCTATTGCTATGGTGGGTGGACAAGAACTCAAGCCTGCGCGATGACGAATACCAAGCAGGTTGGAAAAAGGCGCTGTTTATTGGTCTTGCTCAAGCAATGGCGATCATTCCGGGTACGTCTCGTTCTGGCGCAACCATTACCGCAGCGCTTTACCTTGGTTTCACACGTGAAGCCGCGGCTCGATTCTCTTTCTTGATGTCTATCCCAATCATCACTCTGGCGGGTGGTTATTTAGGTCTTAAGTTGGTGACCAGTGGTGACCCAATCCATGTTGGCACTTTGCTAACGGGCGTTGCGGTGTCTTTCATCAGTGCTTACATCTGTATTCACTTCTTCTTGAAGCTTATCTCTCGTATGGGCATGACACCGTTCGTTATCTACCGCCTGATTCTCGGTTGTGGTCTGTTTGCTTTCTTGATGATGCAGTAACAGACGCGGACAACGGTCTCGCTGTAAAGATTGAAACAAAAGGCCCGCTTAACAGCGGGCTTTTTAATGCGTTTTAGTTAGTGCGGTGACGATTAACTGGTAGCGAGCCCTGATAGGGCGCTTTCAATTGCGATGGCTCTTCGCTTCTCTTGTTCTTCTCGAATATCTTTGCCTTTAAAACCATCGGCAATGATCGCTTTGACTTCGACTTGAAGCGCCGCTTGGTAAGCGACTTCAAAACGCGCTTTTTGAGGATACGGCTGATCTTCTAATCCTTTTCGGCCTGCGTGATCGGCTTGGCAGCAAAGCAGTATATCGTCGAGCCTATCTGGCTTACGCCAAACATCAAACTTGTTGAGAACCTTGAGAAAGGTGGTTGGCTTTAGTTCACCTGCACGGTGGATATTAGAATGCTGCTCGCACACTAGCAGCGCAAGATCTCTGAACTCATTGGGCACTCTGACTCGTTCACACAGCTTCTTAATGATTTTCAAACCTGTGTGGCAATGCAATTTGTGGCTTGGCCATTCGCTTTCTGGCGTGACGCCTTTACCTAAGTCATGCACTTGAGCTGCAAAGCGTACCGGTAGCGATGGGCTTAATAGTGCGGCTTGCTGAGCAACCATCAGAGTGTGAATACCCGTGTCGATTTCAGGGTGCCATTTCTCAGGTTGCGGGACGCCAAATAGAGCGTCAATCTCAGGCAATACGACTGCCAATGCACCACACTCTTTCAATATAGAGAGGAACATTTCAGGGTGCGGCGTACTAAGAGACTTATGCCACTCTTGCCAAACTCGCTCTGCAGTGAGGTGTGCCAGCTCACCAGATTGAACGATCTCACTCATCATATCCATGGTTTCAGGTGCAACCGTGAAGTTAAGATGGTGAAGCTTAGCGGCGAAGCGAGCCACACGCAGCACACGAAGAGGATCTTCAACAAAAGCGTCTGAAACGTGTCTTAAAACACGATCTGAGAGATCTTTCTGACCATGGTAAGGATCGTAAAGTTGGCCTTTATCATCTTGAGCGATAGCGTTGATGGTCAGATCTCGACGCATCAGGTCTTCTTCCAAACTCACGTCTGGCGCGAAGTAACACTCAAAGCCGGTGTAACCGGAACCGGATTTTCTCTCAGTGCGAGCTAGTGCGTGCTCTTCTTTGGTTTTTGGGTGCAAGAATACGGGGAAATCTTTTCCCACAGCAGTAAAGCCAAGGTTTTCCATCTCTTGAGGGGTACTCCCTACCACGACCCAGTCTCTATCATAACTATCAATATTGAGCAGCTTATCGCGCACTGCTCCACCGACTAGATAGCGTTGTAGCCCGTTGTCTTTTGGTAGGCTATCGTAAATTTGCAACTTATCACCTCGAAATGTTTTATCACTGCTGGACTTTACTGCAAGCAATGGTACTTTCCATTAATCGTAATTATAGGGCAGCACATGTATAAGGAATATTTTGGCTTCGTTGAGATGCCATTTTCGATTGTACCAAATTCTCGCTACTTGTTTTTGAGTCAGCGCCATCAAGAAGCGATGCAGAACCTACAAGCCGGTTTAGGCGAGGGTGGGGGCTTTGCGATGCTTACTGGTGAGGTTGGTACTGGGAAAACAACGGTCGCTAAGGCGATGTTGTCTTCATTGGATAGTCATACTCAGGCTGGCCTTATACTTAACCCTACGTTTTCAAATACGGATTTACTTGAAGCTATCTGCGATGAGTTTGAGGTCGAGTACCCGGAACAGGCATCGTTGAAACAGCTCAGTCAGGCTATTCATTATTTTCTACTTGATAGCCATGCCGAAGGCATTCAAACCCTATTGGTAATAGATGAAGCCCAACATCTCGCTGCCGATGTGTTGGAGCAGCTACGCCTTCTAACAAACTTGGAAACCGACAGTCGCAAGTTGTTAAAAGTACTGTTGGTCGGCCAACCTGAATTACAACAGCACTTACAAACTACGCAGCTGCGTCAGCTAGCACAGCGCATTACTGGTCGTTATCACTTACTGCCTCTTAATACCGAAGAAACGGGCAAGTACATCGCGTTTCGTTTGGAGACGGCGGGTGGCGAGCAGATGTTGTTTTCGAACCGCTCTATCAAGCTAATTGCTCAATATACGCATGGTATTCCAAGGCTCATTAACTTGGTGTGTGACAAAGCACTGCAGTTGGCTTTTCATGATGGAGAGCAGCTACCGAGCAATGAAACGGTTAACCGAGCATGTCAGCAGGTTATGTCCTTTCAGGCCGATGTCTATCACGTCGAGAAAGCTCGAACTTCTCGTGTCGCGCCCAAGTTATTCCAATACGCAGGGATTGCGACGTTAAGCGTTGGCCTTGCAATAGCGACCTTTAACTTCGCTCCAACTTATATCAATGCTTGGTTGCCTAAGGATGCTTCAAATGAAGCGAAGACTGAAGTGTTAGCACATACTCAGCGTTCATTGGTGGCAGATGTTCCTAAGTTGGTTGCTGAGCCAAAACTTGCCAAGCTTGAATTGCCACAACACATTCAACAACATTTGATGCAGGGGACCAATCGTTCTCTTGCTATAAAGGACTTGTATACGCTGTGGGGATATCAATCTTCACTGCGTGATGGCTTGTGTTTAAGTGAGCCACAAAGTGTCTTTGTATGCGAGCAGCAACAGGCCAATTTGGATACATTGTTAGAACTAGGCGTGCCTGTGGTACTTAATCTCGACATAGACCAAAAGCCAGTGTTTGCTGTGCTATATGGTGTGTCTGAGGATGCTGTAGAGTTACTGGTGAATGAAAAGCTCCTGGTGATGCCGAAGCAATCCTTAGAGCAAATCTGGCAAGGCGATTATGTCGCTATTTGGAAACAGCCGTTGCGAGAGACACTCAAAGAGGGCTATCAAGGTGAAGCGGTTGCTTTGCTTGATCTACTGCTTTCTGAAGTGTTAGGAGAGGTTGTTTCCGGTAGTGATGTCTTTGATTATGAGTTAAAAATGAAAATCGAAGCATTTCAAACGTGGCAGGGTATGTCGGTTGATGGCATTGCAGGTAAGCGCACCTTGGCAAGATTGCAGAAATTAGCTCAACTCGATTCGCCTAAGCTGATGTCACTAGAAGGGGGCGAAAGCTAATGTCACGTATTATGCACGAACTTAAACAGTCGTCTCACAAGCCGTCTTCTATTAATCAGCACTCTCTTAGCAAACTAAACTTCAAAGGCTACCAGAATCATCATGTTCCTAATTCTGCAAAAGGGATGAGTAACAAACGAGGTTCATCGTTAGCGATGGGGTTGCTCTTAATCTTGGTTCCTTCTTTGTTGGTGGGTGGCGTTCTAGCTTATCAATCTTACCATCAACAGCAAACGGCTAGCCAAGCTGTCACCACTTCGAACACAGAACCACAGCCAGCTCAATTCAAGGATGTCGAAACGGCTGACTTGAATGCGGAAGAAGAAATGGAAGAAGAAATGGAAGATGGGCCTCTGTTTGTGGTGCGTTCAGCACCGACAAGTAAGGCGTTAAAGTCGTTACCTCGGCAAGAGGTTTATGCTCAGGTTTATTTTGACAGCACTAACCTCTCTAGTGGAGTTACTGTGCCGGTAGTCATAGCCGAGAGCAGTACGCGAACGATAGATGATTCAGAGCTGTCATTAGCTGAGCCTGAAGTTGGACCTGGTGTAAGCGATAAAGGCAATTATCAGCAATCAGACAGCGACCTGCTGCAAGGGCTAGACCTCAGTGAGTTGCCACCTGATTTGGCATTGAAGCTTGAATCCATTATGGGTGAGCAACAAAGCGCTCCTGAACCAATGGACTCTAGACCAGCAGGGCAAAGAGGTTCTCAGGTCATTGAGTTGGAAACGCACACCAATAGCTTATCAGGAGTCCTTCCTAAGTTAGACCTACAAACCCATATGTACTCGAGTAGCGAAACCAAGCGTTGGGTAAAAGTGAACGGCCAAGAAGTGGCGCAAGGAGATTGGATTGGACAAGACATTCAATTACTGGAGATTAAGCCACAATCGGTGATCATAGAATTCAATCAGCAGAAGATAGAAATCCCAGCTCTGTATGAGTGGAAAGGTTAGATAGCTCTAAACGCACCTAGAGAACAGACAAATAAAAAGGAGCACCTCGGTGCTCCTTTTTGATATTCGATACTGAATTTACTGTACCTGATACAAGCGTTACGTCTACGCCCAACCGTTTGGTGATTTTCTGCGACGAGGCATGATGTGTGGCAGAACAAGGCCTAGAAGTAGACCAATACCCGCAACACCACCACCGTACATGAAGTACTTTAATAGCAGGTCGTCTTTCTGAGTGTCTAGCTTAGCGCGCAGTTCACGGTTCTCTGTTTGAGAGCTCGTTAGTTGTTGGCTAATTTCACTGTAGTTCTGTTCTAGTTCAGCAATCTGCTTGTTACGAGAATCTAGAGAGCTTGCTAGGCCAGCTTTTTCGCTGTCAGCACTCTGACGAGCATTCGCTAGCTTACCTTTAACTTCCGTCAGCTCTTTCTCTAGCTTAGGCATACGCAGTGCCATGCTTTCTTGAGTGCTTACAAACTTGCTTTCAACCCAACCTTTACGGCCACGGTTGTCTTGAATTTGGGTGTAACCCGTACTCTTGTTAGTTTGTAGGTATGTAATCTTTTCACCAGCATCAACACTACCGATGATACGGAATGTGTTGTTTGGGCCAGAATGCATATAAGTAAATAGTTTGTCAGCAATATAACGGTCTTGTGCAAAGGCAGCTGGAGCCGCAAGCATTGCGAACAAAACTAAGCTAATCAGTTTTTTCACAGTAAATCCCTTAACGATTCAAATTGGGTAGGCGTATGAGTCAGCCTCAATCAGCAAATAATATTTAGTTTCTTTATGCGGTGCAACAAAGAAGGGAGGCAAAGCCTCCCTTTCTGTGCGTTTGAGTCAATAATGACATGGCATTTACATATCGTTACTGAAGCTCACACTATTCTGACGCTAGTATTCACTAACGCAGTCGCGATTACATAGTAAACGCAGCTTGAATTCCGTAGAAGAACACAACAGCAAGTAGAGCACCTGCAGGCAGTGTCACAATCCAAGAAGCCACGATATTACGTACAACACCTAAGTTTAGTGCTGCAATACCACGAGCAAAACCAACACCTAATACTGCACCAACGAGTGTTTGTGTAGTAGAGATTGGAAGGCCAGTACCTGAAGCTAGTACAACTGTACATGCCGTTGCAAGTTGTGCAGCAAAGCCACGGCTTGGTGTTAGTTCTGTAATACCAGTACCAACGGTTGCCATTACTTTATGACCCATTGTTGCAAGACCAACAACGATACCGAAACCACCTAGAGGAAGAATCCACCATGCGATAGTACTCTTACCTGTGATTTCACCCATGTGCTCAACGGTTGATACAACAGCAGACAGTGGACCAATCGCGTTCGCAACGTCGTTTGAACCGTGTGCAAAGGCCATCGCACAAGCTGTGATAACCATTAGTACCGAGAAGATGCCTTCAACACCGGCAAAGCCGTGGTCTTCTTCACGATTAGCAAATTTCTTCTGGATGTATAGGTAACCGCCGACCATAACAAGCGCAGAAACGGCAGCAGCCCAAACCCATGCTTCAGTGTTGCTTAGGTGAAGACCAACGTGCTTAAGACCTTTCTTGATGGTTACAAGTGCAATCACCATCGTTGTGATGAACATGTATACCGGTACAAAGCGTTTCGCGTTGAATAGCGGGTTCTCTGTATCAAAAATCAGTCGTTGAGCACTTACAAATATCACGTAAGCGAAGAAGCCGGAAATAACGGGTGTGATAATCCAACTGCCCACAATACCTTGAACACTGTTCCAGTCTACAGCTTCAGTACCTACAGAAATACACGCAAAACCGATGATTGCACCGATGATTGAGTGAGTCGTAGAAACAGGCCAGCCCATGTAAGAAGCGAGAAGTAGCCATGTACCAGCAGCAAGAAGTGCTGACATCATGCCGTACACAAGTACATCAGGTTGATGAGCGAATAGAGACGTTTCGATAACACCTTTACGGATCGTGTCTGTTACTTCGCCGCCCGCAAGGTAAGCACCTGCGAATTCAAAGATCATTGCGATAATGATCGCTTGTTTAACGGTTAGAGCTTTAGAGCCTACTGAGGTGCCCATTGCGTTCGCAACGTCATTTGCACCAATACCAATAGCCATCAAGAAACCGAAAGCTGCTGCAACAATAATCAGGACAGTGCCGTAGTTAGCAAGGATATCCATCGTAATACCTAGTTGTTTGATAACAAGCGGAACAAATTTAGACGCAAAAAACCGCTCAGCGAGAGGAATACTCAGCGCATAAGTGGTTTGTTCAAAAAATGCTCTTCGTTATATGGTTAACGTATGATTTAAGATCGAGAAAGCATTACTTCAAGACGAGCGCCTACACGCTGTGCTTGATCTGCAATACCACCAACCCATTCAAGAATTTTGTATAAGAACATGATATCAACTGGATTCAGATCGCCTTCAATTGCCATTAGTTGTTGGCGTAGTTCGATCTGCATCGCATCCGTGTCATCTTCAATTACATCTAATTGATGAATCATTTCGGCAACGAGTGTTACTTCACGGCCTTTAAAGCCAGTCTCAAGTAATTCGTCTAATTCATTGATTACGTTTTGTGCTTGGTTCGCTGCATCTAGACAACGTTTAACGTAAGCGATGAAGTTTTCTTGCATAGGAGCAGGAATGACAAGTTGACGACCATATACACGGCCAGCAATGTCTTTCGCTAGGTTTGCGAGTTTGTCTTGTTGAGTTAATAGCTCCAACATATCGGTGCGATCAACTGGCATAAACAAACCACGAGGAAGTTTAAGGCGAATTTCACGTTTTAGTACGTCAGCTTCTTTCTCAAGGTGAGAAATTTGAGCTCGAATTTCTGATGCTTTTTCCCAGTCACCTTTTGAAGAAACTTCAAAGAAATTAACTAGGTGAGAACAACATTCGTTCACGCATACTACGTGACGCTGCAAAGGTTTAATTGGGGACTTTGCAAATAACCCCATAATTGTATTTACTGGCATGGTCATCCAACCTAATAAATAATAACCTTAAAACAACATACACCATATTCATGGTGAAATGTTAAGCGATGGCTACAAAGTCGCGCATGTTAACCTAATCAATCTCTCATTAAAACTGTTTTAGATCATCATAAGGGCGATATTTCTGACTTGCCGACTTTTCAAATTGGCAATATCCTGTCCCTATCTTCACAGAAAGGTATAACTATGGAAACCGAGATAGAACTGAAGTTTTTTGTTTCGCCTGAATTTTCAGAGACTTTACGCAATAAAATTGCTGAAACTAAAGTACTTCAGCACAGTTGTCGTGAGCTAGGTAACATCTACTTTGACACCGCTGACAACTGGCTACGTAAGCACGATACAGGCTTACGCATTCGACGCTTTGATGACGTATTTGTACAAACCGTAAAGACTGCTGGTCGTGTGGTTGCTGGCCTGCATCAAAGGCCTGAATACAATGCAGAACACGACAGCAACGAACCTAAGCTAGCCCTGCACCCAGAGGATATCTGGCCAGCGGGTAAAGACATCGAAACGTTACAAGCTGAGCTGACTCCTCTGTTCTCTACCAACTTCACGCGTGAGCAGTGGTTGATTGGTATGCCTGATGGTAGCCAAGTCGAGGTCGCATTCGATCAAGGCTTCGTTGAATCAGGCGATCTGCAAGAACCGATTTGCGAAGTTGAATTGGAACTTAAATCCGGTCAAACGGATGCGCTATTTACATTGTCTCGCCAATTCTGCGAACAAGGTGGCATGCGTTTGGGTAACCTAAGTAAAGCAGCTAAGGGTTACCGCCTTGCTCAAGGTTATCAAGGAGATGAAGTCACTCCTTTGACCTTAGTTGATACTGACAAAAGTGATACTGTTGAATCGTGTTTCATTCAATCTTTAGAGCATGCTCTCGCTCATTGGCACTATCACGAGCAGATCTTCACTGAGCGCCAATCGATTGAAGCGCTGCACGAGATCAGTCACTCGCTGAGTTTTATTCGTCAAACCTTCACTATCTACGGTGGTATTGTCCCAAGACGCGCGAGTGCTATTTTACGTCAAGAGTTGAAGTGGCTTGAGCAAGAGCTCGACTGGCTGAAAAGTTATGATCACTTCGAAGACTTGCTGGAAGATAAAGGGCACGTGCTGCGTAAACTTGATGCGCGTAAGTTCTTAGTCGCTGAGCTTAAAGAGATGCAAGAGCAACTGCCAGATCGTGAAGATCTGCTTACCTTGCTGAGTTCTGCTCGTTACACTGGTTTATTGTTGGATCTGAGCCGTTGGATCTTGTCTCGTGGCTGGCAGCCTTTCTTAGATGAGAAAGCGCGTGAACAAATGGGTCGTGGTATCGAATGGTTTTCTGTGCAGCAACTCGATCGCACATGGGCAGATTTGATGGAAGCTTTCCCGCCAGAGCGAGTAATGACCAGCCAAGCGTATATTGAGCAGCAATACCGTTTGATGCGTAATCTGTATTCTGGTGTTGGTTTCGCGAGTTTATATGATGACGCTGAGCGAAACAGCTTCCGCTTGCCATGGGCCGATATGGTGCAAGGCATTGATGATTTGCTGGCACTTAAAACACTGGAGCCTTTGACTGAAAAGTTGGAAGGTGATGAGAAGGTTCAGCTAGAGCGTTGGTTGGCTCGTCAAGAAGTGTCCATTCTGCATGCGATGGAACAGACGCGCCAAATCAGTGTTGAGGTTGAGCCATACTGGCAAGACTAAACTCAACAACCGTATCAATATAAGTATGAATTTGAAAATAGGGCTACGGCCCTATTTTTTTGTTTGTTGCTCAAGTTTTTCGAGTCGCTCTAAGATCTTTTGTTGCTGCTCGATGATCTTCTCAAGGTGTTTCTCTTTGTTTTCCGCTCGTTGATTCTCATGATGAGTTGGGGAGGTGATCAAAGAAGTAATCAAGCCTGAAATCATACCAAACACACCGACACCGCAAATGATCACCATAGACGCGACTAATTTTCCTGAGCTCGTGACTGGATAATGATCGCCATATCCCACCGTACTGATAGTAACGAAAGCCCACCATAAAGCATCTTGGCCAGTGGTGATGTTGGCATTGGGATCTTTGTGCTCTAACAGCAATATTGTTCCAGCTCCAATGGTCAGGAGAATGACCAGCAACAATATAATTGAGGCGAGGGTGGTTTCTTTGCGATTGCGGAATAGCTCTCTGAAAACGCGTTTACCCGAGCGAAGCACAAGAATGACACGCAGGATCTGAAAAATGCGAGCGAAACGAAGTGGTTCGATCATTGGGATGCTTGCTAAGAAATCGATCCAGTGTACTTTTAGAAATTCTTTTTTGTTTTGTGATCTGAATAGATCAATCGTGAGCTGAAAAAGAAAAACACTACAGATTATAAAATCGAGGCCGATAAGGACTTGTTTCGATTCTTTATCGATCGGTACGAACAATAAGCCTGAGATCACAAATAACGCTAAGAAAGAGAGAATCAGTGACAATAAGCTCATCGGCTTGGTGGCGTCTTTGGTATTATTCAACATTCATACGAGGCTCAAAATAAATCGCGAACTTTGACTGACATAGCCACCTCGCGGATATAGAAGCCATCAATATATAAGAATTAATGGAGAACTGACAATGACTAAACTGTCATTCAAGCCGTGGGAAAGGGTAATCTCTGACGTTCGTCTCGTTCCAAAAATGGTCATGTTGATGATATTCAGCACTATCTTGATCATTTCGAAGCAGCTATGGGACGCAAGTACGTTTTATGATTCATTGCTTGCTGTAACCAACAATGCGCAAGTCGCACAACAGCATTACGAGACTTACCTAGTTCAAGTGGCTTGGCAAACAGCCTTAATGATCATTGTGTTTGTGGTTCTTCTATTAGCAGCGGCGCGCGTTATGCTGCGCCAGACTCAATACCTTAATGACGCAATTAAAACCATGGCCGACAAGAACTTATCAGTGCCGATTCAAATGGACTGTAAAGATGAATACGGCGACGTGGCACGTGAACTTGAAAAAACTCGCGTTCAACTGAACGACATGATCAAAACTCAGGTGGCCTCTTCTGATGAGCTGTTTGCTCTGACGGAAGTGATGACCATCAGCATGTCTGAAACCAAAGATTCAGTTCAAGAAGAGTTCAACGAGATCGATCAGCTGGCAACAGCAATGAGTGAGATGACGTCGACGGTACAAACTGTCGCTGAGCATGCGCAAAGCGCTTCGTCATTGACGGAACAGGCATCAGGCCAAGCTCTTACTGGCCAGAAGTTCGTTCAAGGATCAGTGTCTAAGATGAGTGAGCTATCTTCAGATATCGCAGCATCTGCAGCAGCGGTAAACCAAGTAGAAGAACGAGTTGACTCAATTGGCAGTGTGGTTGGTACTATCCAAGGCATTTCAGAACAAACAAACCTATTAGCATTGAACGCTGCGATTGAAGCGGCACGTGCAGGTGAAGCGGGTCGTGGTTTTGCGGTTGTTGCCGATGAGGTTCGTAACCTTGCACAGCGCACTCAGCAAGCAACGGTAGAGATTCAAGACATGATCAGTCATCTACAAAGCAGCGCTAACTCTGCGGTAGAACTGATGGAGAAGAGTGTTGTTGAAGCTGCAGAAGGTGTTGATCTGGTGACTAACGCGGGAAGTGAGCTTGACGGCATCGTAAGCCAAGTCAATCAAATCAATGATATGAACTTCCAGATCGCGACCGCTGCAGGTCAACAGAGCAGTGTTGCTGAAGAGATGAGCGTCAACCTGACTAATGTACGCGAGCTTGTTGAAGCTTCAGTAGTGGTGGTTGGTGAACTGCTAGAGACCTCTCAGCTTATGGAAAGCAACGCACAAGAACTCGACGGTAAGATTAAGCAATTTAAGGTTTAGTCCTCAGCACCGAATCTTCATCGGTAAAGGCTTATTTCCAGAGACGGTTTCTCGGTTGTAAGGTCTACCAGATAAGTTAATCGATAAAACGCCCACATTGCTAATGTGGGCGTTTTTTATTGGCGTAACTTTGGTATAACTTACCTTTAGTTATGAAAACTCGTTATTGAAGAACTGAATCGATAAACCGATTGTTCGGCGCGCAGCTTATACAAGGAAGAAACATGCCATTGCCTTCTCAACTCATCACTCACTCCCAGTCTGCTTTTGATCAATTATTAGAGCATCAAAGTGAAGCCATCAATACTTGGTCTGAGCCACTGACTGAAGATCTTAAACGTGTACTCGGTTTAAGCTGTTTTATTGGTGATTGCCTGCAGCGTGATACGGTTTTATGTGGTGACTTACCTGATATGTTGGCATGCGAAGAACGCGCTGAAGCGTACCGAGAACGACTGGCTGAATTACTTTCTGGTTGCATCGATGAAATGAGCGGTCAGCGCGTGCTGCGTCAATTCCGAAATCGAGAAATGACCTACATTGCTTGGCGTGATTTTATGGGGGCGTGGGAGCTAGAGCAGAGCCTAAATCATCTATCGATGTTGGCTGAGGCGATGATCTTCGAAACCTACCAATGGCAGTACGATGTTTGTTGTAAAGAGTGGGGCACACCTTGTAATGAGCAAGGTGAAGCACAACCGATGCTGATCATTGGTATGGGTAAGTTAGGAGGCGGTGAGCTTAACTTCTCTTCCGATATCGACCTGATCTTCACCTACCCAGAGAATGGTGAAACCCAAGGTGCAAGACGCAGCATTGCCAACGCACAATTTTTCACGCGTTTGGGGCAACGTATTATCAAGGCGCTTGATCAGCAAACCTTCGATGGATTCTGCTATCGAGTCGACATGCGCCTGCGCCCGTTTGGTGAGAGTGGTCCACTTGTGATGAGCTATGCCGCACTTGAAGACTATTACCAAGAGCAAGGGCGCGATTGGGAACGCTACGCTATGGTTAAAGCGCGCGTGATGGGCAGCGAGATGTATCCTGAGTATCAAGAGCTTCGCCAAATGCTACGTCCGTTTGTGTTCCGCCGTTATATTGATTTTAGTGCGATTCAATCTCTGCGCCGAATGAAGTCTATGATCAGCAGCGAAGTGCGCCGTCGTGGCTTATCAAACAACATCAAACTGGGTTCTGGTGGTATTCGTGAAGTTGAGTTTATTGCGCAAGTCTTCCAATTGATTCGTGGTGGACGCGAGCCTAGCTTACGCGGTCGAGGGTTACTCGAAACCTTAAGTGCGATTGAATCCCTTCATCTGCTAGAGTCTGAAGAGGTGGGGCACCTACGAGAAGCTTATCTGTTTTTGCGTCGCCTTGAGAACCTGTTACAAGCCATGGCTGATAAGCAAACTCAAACCTTACCTGACGGTGAATTCGAACAACTGCAGCTTGCGGTTGCCATGCAATTTTTCGATTGGGATAGCTTGATTGTGGCAACTCGCGCCCATATGGCGAATGTACATACCGTGTTCGAAGACCTAATTGGCGTTGATGAAGATGACGCTAATCCGATCGCGAGTCATTTTAGCGAACTGTGGGATATGGCCCATAAACCAGATGTGATTGAACATGTTCTGGAGCATGATATTGCGGTCGCTAGCCCACCCGAAGCGGCAAAAACGATTATTCAGTTTAAAGCCGACTTAGCTAAGAAGACTCTTGGTCCACGCGGGCGTGAAGTCCTCAATCGACTGATGCCAAAAGTCTTTCAAGCGCTGTACACCGCTAAGGATGCCGAGTTTGGTTTGTCGCGAGTACTGCATCTGCTGCATAAAATCGTTACGCGTACCACTTACCTTGAGCTGCTAGATGAACACCCTGCAGCGTTGACTCAGTTAGTTCGTTTATGTACGGCAAGTCCGATGATCTCGGAGCAGTTGGGTCGTTATCCAATCCTGTTAGATGAACTTATCGACCCTCAACAACTTTACAATCCAGTGCCTTTAGAGTCTTACAAGACCGAGCTGCGTGATTACCTAGCCCGTATCCCTGAAGATGATATGGAGCAACAGATGGAAGGCCTGCGTCAGTTTAAGCAGACCTGTATTTTGAGAATTGCAGCCGCGGATATAGCGGGTGCTCTACCTGTCATGAAGGTCAGTGATCATTTGACCTACTTAGCCGAAGCGATTGTTGAAGCTGGCGTTAACCAAGCTTGGCTGCAGGTGTCAGCTAAGTTTGGTGAGCCGACTCACCTTAAAGACCGTGAAGGTCGCGGTTTTGCGGTTGTCGGCTACGGTAAAGTGGGGGGCTGGGAGCTGGGCTATAACTCCGATCTCGATATTGTGTTCATGCACGACTGCCCGGTACACATCTATACTGATGGTAAGAAAGAGATCGATGGACGCCAATTCTACTTAAGATTGGCGCAGCGTATTATTCATATTTTCTCGACCAGAACTGCTTCTGGCATTCTGTACGAAGTAGACACTCGCCTACGCCCTTCGGGTGCATCTGGCCTGTTGGTGAGTCCAACCGATGCCTTTGACGAGTATCAGCACAATGACGCGTGGACTTGGGAACACCAAGCCTTGACTCGCGCTCGCATGATTTATGGTGATGAGTTATTGGCTTCGGCATTTAACAAAACACGTCATGAGGTTCTGTGCTTAGCGCGTGATGAGGCAACACTCAAAAAGTCCGTTGTGGATATGCGTGAAAAAATGCGCGGCCATTTAGGCGGTAAAAAAGCTGATCGATTCATGCTCAAACAAGATGCGGGTGGTATTACCGATATTGAATTCTTGGCGCAATATTTAGTGCTTCGGTACAGTAATGATAAGCCAAAGCTTACTCGTTGGTGTGATAATGTACGAATCTTCGAAAGCTTGTTGTCACAAGGGATTATGGACGAACAGCAAGGCATGGCATTAACTCATGCTTATACAACATTAAGAGATGAAATCCACCACCGTAATCTACTCAATCTTGATGCGGATGTGGCGATTGAAAAGTTTGAAATGGAAAGAGAACATGTTGTTCAAGCATGGAAGCAGTGGATGGAAGCATAATCCAGTCACAGAGTAGTGACGGATGTGTCTATCTTGATAGGCTTTTACTCATTTATCTATAGTTTAGCCTCTGTAATCAGTGTGCTAGACTCTAGCCAGATTCGATTTTTGGAGATCCATAATGAAACCAATTCTACCTGACTACAGCCAATCAGGCGTTCTTGTTGTCGGTGACGTCATGCTTGACCGTTACTGGTATGGCCCAACTGGCCGTATTTCACCAGAAGCGCCTGTACCCGTTGTAAAAGTAGAAAATAACGAAGAGCGTCCTGGTGGTGCAGCCAACGTAGCAATGAATATTGCTTCTCTTGGTGGCCATGCTCATATCGTTGGTTTGACCGGTAAAGATGAGCCTGCTGAGGTGTTAAAAAATACCTTAGGCGCACTGAAGGTTAAATGTGATTTCGTTGAGTTAGAAGATTACCCAACCATTACTAAATTGCGAGTGATGAGCCGTGGTCAGCAGCTAATTCGCCTTGATTTTGAAGACAAATTTGAGAATACGGACCCTGAGCTTGTTTTATCTCGTATGGAGCAAGCGCTGCCAAATGTGCGCTCGGTAATTCTATCTGATTACGCAAAAGGTGCGTTGGAGCATGTGCAGAGCTTTATCCAAAAAGCACGCGCAGCAAAAGTTCCCGTGTTTATCGACCCGAAAGGCGCAGACTTTGAACGCTACCGTGGTGCGACTTTATTGACGCCAAACATGGCTGAGTTCGAGTTGGTTGCTGGCAAAGTAAAATCTGAAGAAGAAATGATCGAAAAAGGACTCGCGTTAATCGAAGAGTTTGATTTCGAGGCTTTGTTGGTAACGCGCAGCGAACATGGTATGACTTTGCTTCGCAAAGGTTTGGAACCATTCCACTTGCCGACTCAAGCGAAAGAAGTGTATGACGTGACGGGTGCGGGTGATACGGTTATCTCGGTACTGGCGGCTTCTGTTGCTGCTGGTAAGCCACTGGATGAGGCGTGTGCACTGGCGAACGCTGCTGCGGGTGTGGTAGTAGGTAAGCTTGGTACATCTACACTGTCTACGATTGAGTTAGCGGAAGCGATTCACGGTAGTCAAGACACAGACTACGGTGTTATCTCTGAAGCGGCACTGGTTGAAGCGGTGAAGCGTGCTCGTGCGAAAGGCGAGAAAGTAGTTATGACCAATGGCTGCTTTGATATTCTACATGCTGGTCATGTTTCTTACATGAACCATGCGGCTGAGTTGGGCGATCGTTTGATCGTTGCGGTGAATACGGACGAATCAGTGAAACGCTTGAAAGGCCCTGGTCGCCCTGTGAACCCAACTGATCGTCGTATGGCGGTATTGGCTGGCTTAGGTGCAGTTGATTGGGTTGTGCCATTCTCTGAAGATACCCCTCAACGTTTAATCTCTGAGGTACTGCCAAGCATTCTTGTGAAAGGTGGTGATTACAAGCCTGAAGAGATTGCTGGTGGCGCGGAAGTGATTGCTGCTGGTGGTGAAGTGAAAGTACTTAACTTTGAAGATGGTTGCTCTACCACTGAAATCATTAAAGCGATTAAAGGTGGTCGAGGCTAAGTTTTAGCGCTCAATACCAATATTCGACAGATAATAAAAATGCCGCTCAATGAGCGGCATTTTTGTAACGGTAACTTGAGTAATTAAGAGTTACTTACTTGCTACTTTTAGACCTGCGTTTACATCAACAATGTCTTGTTCGCTTAGCGTACCAACCGCTTGACGAAGCTGAAGTACACTTAGGATGTAGTTGTAACGAGCATCTGAAAGGTTTTTGTTCGCATCATATAGACGACGAGTTGAATCTAGTACGTCAACGATAGTACGAGTACCTACATCAAAACCAGCTTCTGTTGCTTCTAAAGCAGACTGAGCAGACACTACAGACTGTTCGTAAGCGCGTAGAGCACCGATCGAAGCACTGATGTTGTTGTTGAATGCACGTACGTCTTTTACAACGCTACGGTAAGTCGCTTCTAGATCTTCACTTGCTGCAACGTAGTTGTATTCAGCCTGTTTAGTCAAAGAAGTTGTGCTACCACCCGTGTATAGAGGTACAACTAAGTTCAAACCGATGTTTAGGTTGTCAGAGTCGTAGTCATTTACGCTGTTAGAGCTGTCTGTCTGTTCTGCAAGACCGTAGCTACCATCTAACGTTAAGCTTGGTAGGTGACCAGAGCTTGCTAGAGAGATATTATCTTTCGCTACATCTTGAGAGATACGTGCAGCCAATAAGCTAAGGTTCTTTTGTTCTGCTTGTTCAACAAGTGCAACTGCAGATTCAGAAGATTTGCTTGCTGAGAAACGATCAGTATCTAGGATGCTTAGGTTAGAGTGTTCCTGACCTGTAATCTCGCGTAGACCTTCGTAGCTATTCGTTAGGTCGTTCTCTGCAAGAACTTCATCAGCCAAAACGCCATCGTACTGAGCTTGCGCATCGTGTACATCGGTGATTGCTGAAAGACCTACTTCAAAACGCTGTTTAGTTTGCTCTAGTTGACGAGCAACCGCTGCTTTCTCTGCACGAACAAACTCTAGGTTATCTTGAGCTCGAAGCACTTCGAAGTATGCTGTCGCAACACGAAGGATCAAGGCTTGTTGTTCTGCCGCGTAAGCTGAATCAGATTGACGAGCAGTTTTCTCTGCCGTGTCTAGAGTGATCCAAGAAGAACGCTGGTAAAGCTCCTGACTGAAACCAATGCCAACACCCCATTGGTTGTTATCATTGCTCATATCGCTTCGGTCACCACGATTAATATCGTAGTTAGCTGTTAGATTAATTTGCGGTAACAAAGAGCTACGGCTTGACGTTACTGCTTCAAAAGCGGCATCGCGCTGCGCTGCTGAACGAAGAAGTTGTGGATCGTTCTGTTTTGCTTGGTCGTAAACTTCAGCTAGCGTATCAGCAAAAGCTGACGAACTCAGGCTGCCAATTGCTGCACTGATAAATAGTGGAAGCAGTTTTTTCATTTTCCTATTCCTGCCTTTTATGGAATTTTCTTTAAAAGAGTTTAACCCAGTTTGGTGGTAATTTACTCGAAACTTTGCACTTTTTTACAGTTAACTGTCCACTTGTGCAATATTTATTTTTTAAAACTTAACTTTAATTATAAATTTTATATAAAAAGTTGAACCTTATCCTTGGTAGTTAACTCGGACAATGAGTAAACTATAAAGATCACTTAGTGAGGTACCAAATGCAACAGTATGACAATCAACGACATGAGTTTACTCCGCAAGATGTGGAAATAGTCTCAAAAGAGACGCTGTTTCGTGGTTTTTTCAAAATGGTTAAGTACACATTTAAACATAGACTGTTTGAGGGCGGCTGGAGCCAACCAATAGAGCGTGAGATGTTTGAGCGTGGACACGCTGCCGCTTTGCTAGCTTATGACCCTGTGCGAGATGAAGTGGTGATCGTTGAACAGATCCGTGTCGGTGCCCTAGAGCATGAGAACCCATGGCAATACGAAATTGTTGCTGGGATCATTGATACCGATGAATCACCACAAGATGTCGCTCGTCGTGAGGCGATGGAAGAAGCCGGAGTCGAAGTCGGGTCTGTGTTGCCTATTACTTCGTATTACCCTTCATCTGGTGGTTGCTCTGAAAAGCTCGACGTCTTTGTTGGCTGTGTTGATGCAACGACAGCCAAAGGGGTACACGGATTGGACTACGAAGGTGAAGACATTCGTGTACAAGTGATGAGTCGCGAAGCAGCTTATCAGTTGGTAAAAGATGGTGTATTTGAAAATGGAGCCACGATCATTGCGCTACAGTGGCTACAATTGAACTACCAAGAATTACAGTCAGAGTGGATAGATTAACGTCATGCCAAATATCGCGGTCAAAAAACCGTATCATGTTGATCTTGCTGAATTGATGCGAGTTTACGAGACTAACTATGCCAAACTGAACGCTTTGTTACCTGTTGGGCATGAGGTTGGTGACGTTCGCTGTTACCAAGCCGTTAATATGGTGTATCAATTGACAGTGAATGAGGTCACAAAATACACCACATTAATAGATATATGTCAGAGTGACGCGATGCCAGTGTTTCCTTTGCCAAAAATGTCTGTCAGGCTATATCACGACGCTCGAGTTGCAGAAGTGTGCGCTAGCGGGGATTTTTCGCGAGTCAAAGCGAAATATGACTATCCCAACACTAAGCTTCTGCAAAAGGACGAGAAATTTCAATTGAATAAATTTCTTGGGGAATGGTTAACGTTTTGTTTAAAAACTGGTATCAGCCGAACCCCAATTGCCTTTTAATTGAGCCGATTTATCAACACTTTTAAAGTCTAAACAGTAACGTATCTGGATTTGTTATTTTGGAATTATCACACACTTCAAAATTTGATGAGAGCACTATTAAGCTGGTGCAGCTAACGGACACGCATTTATTTGCGCCGAGCAATGGCAGCTTATTAAGCATCAACACTCAAGATAGCTTTCGTGCTGTAGTCGATGGCATTGTTAGTCAGGGTTTTGACTATCAAGCGATTTTAGCAACCGGTGATATCTCTCAAGATCACAGTGCTGAGTCGTACCAGAAATTTGAGTCAGGGATTCAACCTTTGGAAAAGCCATGCTATTGGCTGCCAGGGAACCATGACTTTAAGCCTAATATGGGCAGTGTTTTACCATCACCACAAATACAGTGTGTTGAGCATGTCTTGCTAGGCGATAACTGGCAGATGGTGATGCTAGACTCGCAGGTGGTTGGTGTGCCTCATGGTCGCCTCAGCGATCAACAGCTTGACCTGTTAGAACAGAAGCTGACGGAGTTCCCTGAACGTAATACCTTGGTTCTATTGCACCACCATCCATTGTTGGTTGGCAGCGCATGGTTGGATCAACATAACCTAAAAGACGCCGATCAATTTTGGGATGTGGTTCAACAGCACACCAATGTTAAAGCGGTACTTTGTGGTCATGTTCATCAAGACATGAACCGAGATCATCATGGTGTACAAGTCATGGCAACCCCATCGACTTGTGTGCAATTCAAACCTAACTCAGATGACTTCGCGGTCGATACTTTGTCTCCGGGTTGGAGAGAGATTGAATTACATCAAGACGGAACAGTGAGCACGCAAGTTCGTCGTCTGCCTCATGGGCAGTTCTTGCCTGATTTTAAGGCTGCTGGTTACTAATGAAGGTGGTTATTGATGACAGGCTCTAATCAGCAAACCGCTAAGCCATCACTGCTTCTCTATATTCATGGGTTTAACAGCTCATCACGTTCTCATAAAGCGAATGTGATGGCAGATTACTGTGCGGAGCATCGCGCTGATATTAAAGTTGTAACTCCTCAACTGCCGAGTTTCCCTCAGCAAGCGGCACTTCATTTGCAGCAGCTGGTGAAGCAATACAAAGAGCAATATCAAATAGCGTTGGTCGGTAGCTCGCTGGGTGGCTATCTTTCAACATGGCTGAATAGTCACTATGGTTTTAAGGCGGTGGTTGTAAACCCAGCAGTGAAGCCGTATGAACTTCTTGCTGACTATTTAGGTGAACAAGTAAACCCATACACAGATGAACGATATGTACTGGAAACAAAGCATATTGATGAACTGAAGGCGTTAGAGGTTTCGGCTATCGCTAAGCCGAGCGACTTCTGGTTACTTCAGCAAACGGAAGACGAAGTTCTGGATTACCGACAAGCGGTAGAGAAGTACCAAGGTGCAACACAGACAGTAGAAGAGGGCGGGGATCATAGCTTTGTTGATTTTGAACGCTACCCACAACAAATCATCACCTTTCTAAATCTTTAATCTGTTCCACCAACCAAGTGATTTTCTCTTGTTTGCCTGTTATTTCATCTATCAATGGTGAAATATCATAGTTTGATGTCTTAGTTTTTGAACTAGCTTGACATCATTACTCAGCTTCCAGACTATATTCCCCAATACTTCGCTCGTTCGCTCTACTATGACGGTTCATAGTAATGATTCTGCTTTAGTGAAACTGGAGCTAGCGAACTGACGCAAACTTTTTGAGTAAACTCCGTATTATGACTGAACAATATAATGCAAAAGACCTCGAGGTACTTGAAGGTCTCGATCCTGTGCGACACCGCCCGGGAATGTATACCGAGACAGAAAGACCTAACCACCTTGCCCAAGAAGTCATTGATAACTCGGTCGATGAAGCACTAGCGGGACACGCTAAGAAGATCAAAGTGGTACTTCATGCAGACCAATCGTTAGAAGTTACCGATGACGGCCGTGGTATGCCTGTCGATATTCACCCTGAAAAAGGGATCTCAGGTGTTGAGCTGATTTTAACTAAGCTCCACTCTGGCGGTAAATTCTCGAATAACAACTACAAGTTCTCGGGTGGTCTGCACGGTGTAGGTATCTCGGTTGTAAACGCGCTGTCAAAACGTGTTGAAGTGACCGTACGCCGAGAAGGTCAGGTTCACGAGATCGCACTTGAAGGCGGTCATGCAGTAACAGAGCTTACTGTAACGGGCACTTGTGGTCATCGTAACAGCGGTACATCAGTGCATTTCTGGCCTGATCCTAAGTACTTCGATAGCCCTAAATTCTCGACACTTCGTCTGATTAACAACCTACGTGCAAAAGCAGTGCTTTGCCCAGGTTTAGAAATTACCTTTATCGACAAAGTCGGTGGCGAAGAGCATAAATGGTTCTATGAAGATGGCCTAAAAGACTACCTTGCCGAAGGCGTGAAAGGTTACACCTTACTGCCTGAAGAACCGTATGTTGGCGAATTCGTTGCTGAAACAGAAATGGCAAACTGGGCGATCATCTGGCAGCCAGAAGGCGGCGATATGATCACCGAAAGTTACGTGAACTTAGTACCGACTAAACAAGGTGGTACACACGTAAACGGTCTTCGCCAAGGTCTGCTTGATGCAATGCGTGAGTTCTGTGAATTCCGTAACCTTCTGCCGCGTGGCGTTAAGTTAACGGGCGACGATATTTTCGATCGCTGTTCGTACGTACTATCGGTGAAGATGCAAGATCCGCAGTTTGCTGGTCAAACAAAAGAGCGCTTGTCTTCCCGTCAAACTGCTGCGTTTGTGTCTGGTGTGGTTAAAGATGCGTTTAGCCTGTGGTTGAACGAAAAGCCACAACTGGCAGAACAGCTAGCAGAAGCTTGTATTGCGAATGCACACCGCCGTATGCGCGCAAGCAAAAAGGTTGTGCGTAAGAAAATCGCTTCAGGCCCGGCACTGCCGGGTAAGCTAACTGACTGTTCAGTTCAAGATTTAAGCCGTACCGAAATCTTCTTCGTGGAAGGGGACTCGGCGGGTGGTTCTGCTAAACAAGCACGTGATCGTGAGTTCCAAGCGGTGATGCCACTTCGCGGTAAGATCCTAAATACATGGGAAGTGTCAGCAGACCAAGTATTGGCTTCGCAAGAAGTGCACGACATCTCGGTGGCTTTGGGTATCGACCCGGACAACGATGATTTATCAGGCCTGCGTTACGGTAAGATCTGTATTCTTGCCGATGCGGACTCGGATGGTCTTCATATCGCGACACTGCTATGTGCATTGTTTACCCGCCATTTCCATGCATTAGTTGAAGCGGGTCATATCTATGTGGCAATGCCTCCTCTGTATCGTATCGATTGCGGTAAAGAAGTGTTCTACGCACTTGATGACGCAGAGAAAGACGGTGTGCTTGAGCGACTATCGCAGAAGAAAGCCAAGATCAACGTGCAACGATTCAAAGGTCTGGGTGAAATGAACCCACTTCAGTTGCGTGAAACCACCATGGATCCAAACACTCGTCGCCTTGTTCAGTTAACGATTGACGACAGCGAAGCGACCAACGAGATGATGGACATGCTGCTTGGTAAGAAACGTGCAGATGATCGCCGTACATGGCTACAGACTAACGGTGATATGGCCGAGGTATAATGGATGTCTAACGAAATTACATATGATGGCGTTGAACAGCTGCCAATGCGCAAGTTCACCGAAGATGCCTACTTAAATTACTCAATGTACGTGATCATGGATCGTGCATTGCCGTATATCGGTGATGGCTTGAAGCCAGTACAGCGTCGTATTATCTACGCGATGTCTGAGCTAGGCTTGTCGGCTGCATCGAAATACAAAAAATCAGCACGTACCGTTGGTGACGTATTAGGTAAGTATCACCCACACGGTGACTCTGCTTGTTACGAAGCGATGGTACTGATGGCGCAGCCTTTCTCTTACCGCTACCCATTGGTCGATGGTCAAGGTAACTGGGGTGCTCCGGATGACCCGAAATCGTTCGCTGCGATGCGTTATACCGAAGCGAAATTATCTAAGTTTGCTGAGGTTCTTCTAGGTGAACTAGGTCAAGGCACTGTTGACTGGCAACCAAACTTTGATGGCACGATGAAAGAGCCTCAAATGTTGCCTGCCCGTCTTCCTCATATCCTGCTTAACGGTATCACGGGTATCGCGGTAGGTATGGCGACGGATATTCCACCACACAACGTGCGTGAAGTCGCTAATGCAGCCATTCACCTAATTGATACGCCTAAGTCTGAGCTTTCAGACGTGATGGGTTTCATTCAAGGTCCAGATTATCCGACAGAAGCTGAGATTATCTCTCCGAAATCGGACATCGAAAAGATCTACCGTACTGGACGTGGCAGCATCAAGATGCGTGCGGTTTGGCACAAGGAAGGCTCTGATATTGTTATCACGGCTTTACCTCATCAAGTGTCAGGTGCGAAGTTACTTGAGCAAATCGCTAACCAGATGCGCGCTAAGAAGCTGCCAATGGTTGACGACTTGCGTGATGAATCTGATCACGAGAACCCAACGCGTATCGTTGTCGTTCCTCGCTCAAATCGTATCGACTGTGACCAATTGATGAGTCACCTGTTTGCTTCGACGGATCTAGAGAAAAACTTCCGCGTTAACCTGAACATGATTGGTTTAGATAACCGTCCTCAAGTTAAAGGCTTAGTTCAAATCCTGAAAGAGTGGATTGAGTTCCGTCGCACAACGGTTCGTCGTCGTTTGCAGTACCGTTTAGATAAAGTACTGGCACGTTTGCACATCTTAGAAGGTTTGCTTGCTGCTTATCTTAATATCGATGAAGTGATTGAGATCATTCGTACAGAAGACGAACCATGTCCTGTCCTAATGAGCCGTTTCAACATCTCTGAAATTCAAGCCAATGCGATTCTTGATATTAAACTTCGTAACTTAGCTAAGTTAGAAGAGTTTAAAATCCGAGCTGAGCAAGAAGAGCTTGAAGCTGAACGTGAAAAGCTTGAAAAGCTACTTGGTTCAGAGCGTCGCTTGAATATGCTGATCAAGAAAGAAATCCAAGCAGATGCAGATAAATACGGCGATGATCGTCGTTCACCTCTGATTGAGCGTGCTGAAGCGAAAGCGCTAACTGAACGCGACTTAGTACCAAGCGAACCAATCACGGTTGTGTTGTCTGAGAAAGGTTGGATTCGTCATGCCAAGGGGCATGAAGTTGACGCTGAAGGTTTGAACTACAAATCGGGTGACAAATTCTTAGCGAGTGCTAAGGGTAAGAGTAACCAGCAAGCGGTGTTCCTCGGCAGTGATGGCCGAAGCTACTCCCTTGAGTCACATTCATTACCGTCGGCGCGAAGCCAAGGTGAGCCAATTACAGGCCGCTTGAACGTCAGCCCAGGTACTTCTATTCGCCAAGTGGTGATGGGAGAGAATGAACAATTATGGTTAGTCGGTTCTGATGCAGGTTATGGTTTTGTTTGTAAGGGTAGCGATCTGCTGTCCAAGAACAAGAGCGGTAAAGCTTTGGTTAACTTGCCACAAGCTTCTGAAGTGATGATGCCAAGCCCTATTGCTGACTTGGACAGTAACCAGATTCTGGCGATTACTAACCAAGGTCGTATGTTATTGTTCCCGATTAAAGATCTACCTCAGCTGAGCAAAGGTAAAGGCAACAAGATCATCAACATCCCTTCTGCGAAAGCAAAAGAGCGTGAAGAGTTTGTCTCACATCTTATGGCTATCCCAGAGAATGCGACGCTGACTATCTACGCCGGTAAACGTAAGCTTGGTTTGAAACCTGCGGATCTTGAAAACTTCCGTGGTGAACGTGGTCGTCGTGGTGGTCTACTGCCTAGAGGACTACAGCGAGTGACTCGCATCGATATCGAAGAGCAAAGTGAATCGTAGAGATACTTGAAACAATCTTTAGATAAAAGAAAACCCAGCCTATGAGCTGGGTTTTTTGTACTTGTGTATTAGCCGCTTGAATCACTGCTTACAGAGTTTGCTCTACAGGCGAGTATCTTCGGCGATGGTCACCTTTAAGGTTTTGCTTTCACCTTGGCGCAATATACCCACATCGATAACTGTACCCGGTCGCAGGTCGGTAACGATGTCCATTACACTCTGGCGGCCATTTACTTGGTTATCGTTGATACTGACAATAATGTCTTGAGCTTCAAAACCCGCATCGGCAGCCGGACCATTAGGGTCTATCCCCAACACAACGATCCCGCCGATATTCTTAGTACCCAACATACGTGAGGTGACTGAGTTGATGTCTTGTCCATCGATACCAATATAGCCACGAATCACACGACCATCGGCGATGATCTTTTCCATGATTTTATTAGCAAGCGGATAGGGGATAGCGAATGAGATCCCATAGGTTTCCATGTCGGTAGCTTGTTGGAAAGAAGCGGTATTGATACCGACTAGCTCACCTTGTGAATTAACCAGTGCGCCACCTGAGTTACCTTCATTGATTGCCGCATCAGTCTGGATAAAGGCTTGATGGCCATCCGCACTGATCGAAGAGCGGCCGGTTGCAGATATGATACCAAAGGTTGTTGTTTGACCTAGGTTGTATGGGTTACCGATAGCTAGTACAACATCACCGACGTTGGCTTTGTAATTAGGGTTGAGTGGGATCACTGGTAGGTTATCACCGCTGACTCTAAGTATCGCGATATCGGTGCGCTTGTCTGAACCGACAAGTTGCGCAGCTGCAACTCGGCCATCTTGAAGTGCCACAACTATTTGGTCTGCTTGAGCCACTACATGGAAGTTGGTAATGATGTAGCCTTTCTCGCTAACAATCACCCCAGAGCCCAAACCTTGTGTGAGCAGTTTGTTGCGATCGCTTTCAGCGTATTTACGGCTATAAATGTTAACCACTGCAGGTGCCGCGCGGCGAACTGCTTGGTTAAATGAAATCTGAAGAGAGCCAATATTATCGACTTTAGGGCTAGTGACGTCAGCGACAATCGCTGGTCTTAAGCTCGGAAATGCGAGAAGAATAAGCGCCGCTGAAACGAGTCCAAGGGAAATAGAACGAAATAGAAAGGACAGCATGTTTCCCTCTTCAACAAGTAAGGTGTGAAGCCTCCATCAATGGATGACTAACTTGATTACAAGTGAAGCATAGCATTTTGATTGATCTAAAGAAAAGGGAGACTGAGTAAGTTTAAAGCAAACTTACTGGGCCTCCCTGTAATTGCGCTGACGTAAGACTATCGAATTACAAGATAGATAGTTCGGTCGCCTCGCTGGATATTAAGCGCCAGTACACCAGGTTGTTTTTCAAGAATCTCTCTAAACTCAGCAAGGTTCTTAACCGTTTGACGGTTTACCCCGATGATGATGTCATCTTTCAGGAGTTGATAGGCTTCGGCTGGTGAGCCTTGAGCAACACTCGAGACCTTGACACCCGTTGCCGAGTCACTCTCGGTTGTGTTGGTTAACTCAGCACCGGCTAGTCCTTCATGGAGCTTCTCAGCCTGTGTTTTATTATTGGTAGATTCACCAAGCGTCACATCAAAGGTTTTGCTCTTACCGTCACGAACCACACCCAGCTCAATCTGCTTACCTGCGCCGAGTGTTGCGACCTTAGCTCTTAACTCGCTGAAGGTATCAATGCGTTTACCATTAATAGAGACAATAATATCGCCCGCTTTCAGTCCTGCTTTATCGGCTGCGCTGTCAGGGACGATTTGGCTAACAAAGGCACCCTTGCTTGATTCATAACCGAGTGCTTCTGCCAATTCGGATGTCACTTCTCCGCCTTGAACGCCAAGCATGCCGCGTTTTACTTCACCGAAGTCGAGAATTTGTTCTGTCAGGTTTGTCATCATATTAGAAGGGATTGCAAAGCCGATACCGACATTACCTCCGTTAGGGCCAAGAATGGCGGTGTTGATACCAATTAGCTCGCCGTTGAGGTTCACTAGTGCGCCACCAGAGTTACCGCTGTTGATTGCTGCATCGGTTTGAATGAAGTTTTCAAAGTTTTCTAGATTCAGGCCGCTACGACCAAGTGCAGAAACAATACCGGATGTTACGGTTTGCCCAAGTCCGAATGGGTTACCGATCGCGACACTAAAATCACCAACTCGTAGTTTGTCTGAGTCTGCGACTTTTATCTGGGTAAGGTTCTTGGCTTCTTCTAATTTTAGCAGTGCGATATCAGACATCTGGTCGCCGCCGATAAGCTCAGCATCGTACTCTCGACCATCATGCAGTTTTACTTTGATATCGTCCGCGCCATTGATGACATGGTAATTGGTCACGATA
This sequence comes from Vibrio sp. 10N.247.311.51, assembly GCF_041467855.1. Classification (NCBI taxonomy): domain Bacteria; kingdom Pseudomonadati; phylum Pseudomonadota; class Gammaproteobacteria; order Vibrionales; family Vibrionaceae; genus Vibrio; species Vibrio sp. 10N.247.311.51. Next base: position 38,945 of record NZ_JBFSVK010000010.1, read on the forward strand.
TGGCCTTTCTCGGCGTCAATGATGACACCAGAGCCTAATCCGCGGAATGGACGCTCTCGTGTTTGTTCTGGACCAAAAAAGAATTGAAATTGTTCAGGGATTTGCTGACGTTGTACCTGTTTGCCTTCTACGGCAATACTAACCACAGCGGGGGTCACTTGTTCAAGCATAGGAGCAAGGCTCGGTAATTGTTCATTACCCACACTTAATGGCAGTGCGGCTGTTGCTTGAATGGGGGTGATGATTGAACTTAAGCTTAAAGTCAGTACTGATAAAGCAAGCAAAGGTTTTTTCATCATAAACTCCTCTCTAGTTAAGGTCTTAACCCTCTTATACGTTGAATAAGTATGAGAAGTTTCAAATGACCTGAGTGAAAGTTATGACTCAAAAACCTTTGTAAAGTTCACAGAAGTGTTAAATGTTTACGATGCTTTTGCTGTTACAACATCGGGAGCATCCATGATTTCTTTCTTCTGCTCGGTAAATAAACCGGTTGCGCCATTAGCGTAATCTTTCGGTTGTTCCTCAAGTGTCGCCTCTTTTGCTGAAGACTTCTCTTGTGGCTTGTCCGAATGGGCAGCGGCTGTTTTCACAAACGGGTTATCTTGCTCTGGCAGGTTAGGAATCAGCTCTGAGCTTGTTTTTTCCATGTGTTGGTACAGTTTTGTGTAGTCTTTACCTAATGTGTCCAACATTTCTGCTGATTTCGCAAAGTGATCAGCCAGCTCTTGTCGCTGCTGCTCAAGGGCAAACTTTGCGCTATCTAATTCTTTCTGTACGTTCTTTTGTTTTTTGTATTCAGGTGTCATGAGACGAGAAATAGCGACCCCTAAAATAACTCCGACTAGTAAACCGGCAACGGCATACATCCAAGGCATAACAGCTCCTTATTATTGTTTTTTAACATGTTTGTTACTGCTTAGTTACACGTGATACGGCTCCATGGTACTATGAGAAAGCCGCAGTATAAAGAGAAATGCGTGTGCGCTAGCTAGCAGTTTGATGCTGCATTATTCACCACATCACGTTATTCCTAGTACTGTTTGGGCTCATTTTTAGTTGTTGCCTGATATTGCTTTCATTGTGGAAATGTCGTCATGAATCCCATTAAAAAATACGAACAAGATATAAAAGAACATGGATTTCAAAGAGATCCAGCACAAGAGCAAGCCGTAAAATCTTTAGATGAACTCTTTCATCAATTTCAAGATTACATGAATACGCCCATTCCTCAAGTGACTCGCTTCCAGAAATTACTGGGCAAAAAGCCAGAACTGCCACAGCCACCGAAAGGTCTCTATTTTTGGGGTGGCGTAGGGCGAGGAAAAACGTACCTAATGGATACGTTCTACGATGCCTTACCGACCACTAAAAAAATGCGTGTTCACTTTCACCGCTTTATGTATCGAGTTCATGATGAGCTAAAGGCGCTAGGTAATGTGAGTGATCCATTGCCTTTAGTCGCAGACAAGTTGAAGGAAGAAGCGGACATTATTTGTTTCGATGAATTCTTTGTTTCGGACATCACCGACGCGATGATCCTAGGAACCTTGTTCCAAGAGTTATTCGCTCGAAACGTTATCTTGGTTGCGACCTCTAATATTCCACCTGCGGATCTGTATCGCAACGGGTTACAGCGAGCGCGTTTCTTACCGGCTATTAAGCTCATTCAAGACAACTGTCATATCCTTAATGTCGATAGTGGCATTGATTATCGTCTACGTACCCTAGAACAGGCTGAGATTTACCATTACCCGCTGGATAGCCAAGCGACTATCAATCTCCAAAAGTATTACGCTCAGCTGGTTGGCGAAGATAAAGAGAAGCTTAAGCAGATAGAGGTTAATCACCGTCAATTAGATGTAGTCGAAGCGAGTGATGGCGTACTGCATGGTACCTTTGCTCAGCTTTGTCAGTCTGCTCGTAGCCAGAACGACTATATTGAGTTGTCTCGGGTTTATCACACGGTTCTATTGGCGGATGTGTTGCAAATGGGCGCGACTTCAGATGACGCTGCGAGGCGCTTCATTGCGTTAGTTGATGAGTTCTACGAGCGTAATGTGAAGCTGATTATTTCAGCGGAAGTGGAGCTAGAAAAGCTCTACACCCATGGTCAGCTAGAGTTTGAATTTAAACGTTGTCAGTCACGTTTAATTGAAATGCAGAGCCATGAATATTTGGCAAAAGAACACTTAAGTTAGCTTTGGTTATCTCGAATAAGAAATAGAATTAAAAAAATCGTGATTTTGTTCAAAAAGAGGTGATTTTTTCTTCGCTCTTCTCTATAATCCTGCGACCTACCGTTACTGCGGGCCTCTAGCGATGAGTAAAATCACGTTATGCCAAGAGTTTTCCAACACTCGAAGGGGTGATGAATGGTAACTCTTAGACAGTGGGAATACGCGAGTATTCCTTAAGTGTAAATTTTTTAAATAGGTAATTATTAGCATGAAAACTTTCGTTGCTAAACCAGAAACTGTAAAACGCGACTGGTATGTTGTAGACGCTGAAGGCAAAACTCTTGGCCGTCTAGCAAGTGAAATCGCTTCTCGCCTACGCGGCAAGCACAAAGCAGAATACACTCCTCACGTAGACACTGGTGATTACATCATCGTTGTTAACGCTGAGAAAGTTGCTGTAACTGGTAACAAAGCTAAGGGTAAGGTTTACTACCGTCACTCTGAGTTCCCAGGTGGTCTTAAAACTATCACTTTTGAAAAGCTAATTGCTAAGAAACCAGAAATGGTTCTAGAACTAGCAGTTAAAGGTATGCTTCCACGTGGTCCTCTAGGCCGCGCGATGTACCGTAAGCTTAAAGTGTACGCTGGTACTGAGCACAACCATGTTGCTCAACAGCCACAAGTACTAGACATCTAAGGGGATTATGAAAATGGCAGAGAATCAATACTACGGCACTGGTCGTCGCAAAAGCTCAGCAGCTCGTGTTTTCATCAAACCAGGCTCTGGTGAGATCGTAATCAACAAGCGTAGCCTTGATGTTTACTTCGGTCGTCCAACTTCTCGTATGGTTGTTAAGCAACCTCTTGAGCTAGTTGAACTAACTGAGAAACTTGACCTTTACATCACTGTTTCTGGTGGTGGTATTTCTGGTCAAGCTGGCGCAATCCGCCACGGTATCACTCGCGCTCTTATGGAGTACGATGAAACTCTACGTCCTGCTCTACGTGCAGCTGGCTACGTTACTCGTGACGCTCGTTGCGTTGAACGTAAGAAAGTTGGTCTACGTAAAGCACGTCGTAAACCTCAATTCTCTAAGCGTTAATTTTTCTTTACGAAAAAGTATACGCTCCCAGTTTTACGACTGGAATTGTGGTTCAAAGCTCGGCTATATGCCGGGCTTTTTGTTTTTATACCCCCTCTAAACGCTTTCCCTTCCTCGTTTTATTTCCAAATTCTTATATTTTGAAAGCTTTTGTAACCCAATGTGCGCTTTGCCTCATGATTGTTACAAAAAGGTAGCTTTATCTTGTCAAAAAGTAGGGTTTTATTTATCATTTGCCGTCAATAAATAGAACTAAATACATATTTTGTTAGCCATGCTCTTTAATCGGAATTATTTCAATCCACAAGGAGCAAATGGGAGAATGTTTGGATGAGCAACGCGCCTTTAAATAACGGTCGCAGGCGTTTCTTAACCGCAACAACAGCCGTTGTTGGTGGTTTAGGAGCAGCTGCTGTAGCCGTGCCTTTTATTAAATCATGGAATCCGAGTGCCAAGGCGAAAGCTGCGGGCGCGCCGGTGGAAGTGGAAGTCAGTAAGTTAGAACCGGGACAAATGGTTCGTGTCGAGTGGCAAGGTAAACCTGTATGGGTTGTACGCCGTGCTGAGTCGGTACTAGAAAACCTAAAATCGATCGGTGGTCAACTTCGTGACCCTCAATCTGAAGCTGAACAACAACCAGAATACGCACAGAACGAGTTCCGTTCAATTAAGCCGGAATTCTTCGTTGCTGTTGGTTTCTGTACGCACTTAGGTTGTTCTCCAACTTACCTGCCGGATTCTTTTGCAGAACAAGTTCAGGGTGTTAAGTCTGGTTTCTTCTGTCCTTGTCATGGTTCAAAGTTTGATATGGCAGGTCGAGTATTCCAAGGCGTACCAGCTCCATTGAATCTTGTTGTACCAAAGCATATGTATTTGAGTGACACTAAGATCATGATCGGTGTGGACGAGGGAGACGCGTAATGCAAGGATTGCTTGATTGGGTAGAGAAACGTCTACCCGCGATGAATGCTTATAAAAAGCATTTATCTGAATACCCAATGCCTAAGAACTTTAACTTTTGGTACCTTTTCGGTTCTTTGGCAATGTTGGTACTGGTTAACCAAATCCTTACGGGTATTTGGCTAACAATGAACTACGTACCGTCAGGTGAGGGTGCATTTGCTTCTGTTGAATACATCATGCGTGATGTGGAATACGGTTGGTTATTACGTTACATGCACTCAACAGGTGCTTCGGCATTCTTCGTTGTTATCTACCTGCATATGTTCCGTGGCCTAATCTACGGCTCTTACCAAAAACCTCGTGAGCTACTTTGGATCTTCGGTATGTTGATCTTCTTAGTGCTTATGGCTGAGGCTTTCATGGGTTACCTACTACCATGGGGTCAAATGTCTTACTGGGGTGCTCAGGTAATCATTTCTCTGTTTGGTGCGATCCCTGTTATCGGTGATGACCTAACGCTTTGGATCCGTGGTGACTACATCATCTCTGGTGCAACGCTGAACCGTTTCTTCGCACTGCACGTTATCGCTCTACCAATTGTACTTCTGCTGCTTATCGTACTTCACGTACTAGCACTGCACGAAGTGGGTTCGAACAACCCAGACGGTATCGAGACGAAACTTCCTAAAGGCACAATGGGCGACGACTACAAAACGCAGTTCCCATTCCACAAGGATTACACTAAGAAATACGACATCATTGACTCTATTCCTTTCCACCCATACGGGACCGTGAAAGATATGGTTGGTGTGGCTGGTTTCCTATTCTTTTTCTGTTATGTGCTGTTCTTTAACCCAGAGATGGGTGGGTTCTTCCTTGAGCCGCCAAACTTTGAAGCTGCTAACCCACTGAAAACACCAGAGCACATCGCTCCGGTATGGTACTTCACGCCGTTTTACGCAATTCTGCGTGCTGTTCCTGATAAGTTGCTAGGTGTTGTAGCAATGGGCGCATCTATTGTTGTGCTATTCCTACTACCATGGTTTGACCGTTGTAAAGTGCGTTCTTACCGTTACCGTAGCAAACTGCATTTGATTAACATCATCCAATTCACAATAAGCTTTATTGCGCTTGGTGTACTTGGTGCGCTTCCAGCAACGCCAACATACACGCTACTTGCTCAAATCTTTAGCTTAGGTTATTTCATGTTCTTCGTTTTACTGTGGTTCTACAGTAAAAATGAAGCGACGAAACCATTACCAGAAAGGGTGACATTCAAATGAAAAAGTGGATTGTAATTTTATTTGCTATGTTGCCGTCACTGGCAATGGCAGCGGGTGCAAACGTACCATTAGACAAAGCGAACAATGATTTAACAGACAAAGCTTCATTGCAAAATGGCGCTAAGATGTTCATGAACTACTGTTTCGCTTGTCACTCAACGCAGTACCAGCGCTATGAACGTGTTGCGAATGATTTAGAGATCCCAGTTGATCTTATGAAGGAAAATCTGATTTTCGACCCTGAAGCGAAAATCGGTGACTTGATGGTTAATGCTATGCCTTCTGATCAAGCGGCAAGTTGGTTTGGTGCTCCGCCACCAGACCTAACATTGGTTGCTCGTGTTCGTGGCGCAGACTGGCTGTACACTTACCTTCGTACTTTCTATGAAGATCCGTCTCGTCCATTTGGCGTGAACAACATTGTTTTCCCAAGCGTTGGTATGCCGCACGTTCTTGAAGAACTGCAAGGCATCCCAACACCAATCTACGATACTCATATGGTAGATGGCGAGGAAGTGACGGTTGTTGTTGGCACTGAGACTGATGGCTCTGGCGAATTAAGTGCTGGTGAATACGACGAAGCGGTTCGTGACCTTGTTAACTTTTTGGTTTACTCGGGCGACCCAGTTCAACTTGAGCGTCACGCTATGGGTTGGTGGGTAATGGCCTTCTTAGTAATCTTCACTATCATCGTGATTTTGCTGAAGAAAGAGTATTGGCGTGATGTGCACTAATTGTGCTATAATACCGTGCTAATTCCCAAATTATGTTAATGTTCAATGGAGGCTTTAGGCCTCCATTGTTTTTATTTAAAGTGTACTGGAGGGCTCCATGGCTGTAGCTGCCAATAAACGTTCTGTAATGACTCTTTTCTCAAGTGCTTCTGATATGTATAGCCATCAGGTGCGCATCGTTCTTGCTGAAAAAGGCGTAAGTGTTGAAGTTGAGTTGGTTGATGAAAAAAATCTACCAGCAGAGCTTGTTGAACTGAACCCGTACAAATCAGTACCTACTCTTGTTGATCGTGAGCTTGCTCTATATGACTCAAAGATCATCATGGAATACCTAGATGAGCGTTTCCCTCATCCACCGTTGATGCCTGTATACCCGGTTGCTCGTGGTAACAGCCGTCTAATGATGTACCGCATTGAGCGTAACTGGTATTCGGTTGCAGAGAAGATCGTTAAAGGCAACGCTGAAGAATCTGAAGCAGCTCGCGTTAAACTGCGCAACGACCTACTGACTCTTGCTCCTATCTTCGCTGAGTATGAATACTTCATGAGCGAAGAGTTTAGCCTAATTGATTGTTACCTAGCTCCGCTACTATGGCGTTTACCTGAGCTTGGTATCGAACTGATTGGTCCTGGTTCTAAAGAGCTTAAGATTTACATGAACCGCGTATTCGAACGTGATTCATTCCTAGCTTCTCTAACTGAAGCTGAGCGTGAGATGCGACTCGTTCGCTAAGCGTTTATGGATACTTCTAATATGACTCCACGCCGACCATACATGCTTCGTGCATTTTATGAGTGGCTGGTTGATAACGAACTAACTCCACACCTTGTTGTTGAAGCAACATTGCCGGGTGTGCGAGTTCCAGAAGAGTTTGTTCAAGATGGTCAGATCATTCTGAACATCGCACCTCGTGCGGTTGGACAACTTGAACTGGGTAACGAAGCTGTGACGTTTAGTGCTCGCTTTAGTGGTCGTCCACACTCTGTGATTGTTCCGCTTTACGCAGTACAAGCGATTTATGCTCGTGAAAATGGTGCTGGTACCATGTTTGAACCTGAAGAGGCTTACATGGAAGCGTTTGAAGAAGGGATTGAAGAAAGTCCTTTTGAAGAACCAGAAAAAGGCCCATCTTTGAGCGTAGCAACGGCAGACGTAGATGCTGAAGAGCCTGACTCAGATCCTGAGCCACCTCGTCCAGCGAAAGGTCGCCCAAGCCTTCGTGTTATCAAATAACGAACCAAATAAAAAAGCAGCGACTCGTCGCTGCTTTTTCTTTTCTGCTATATAGCATTTAATTGACTGGCTTACGGCTAGTTAACAGCCGTCTCTTCTTCACCATATTCAAATGCTCGAATGACCTGTTTTACGCCAGAGATATTACGCGCAACTTCTGTCGCGATATCGGCATGCTCTCGAGTCACGAGGCCAAGCAGGAATACTTCAGAATCCTCAGTAATCACTTTTACTTTGATGCCGTTAAGCTCAGCATTCGCAAGCAGAGCTGATTTCACCTTAGTAGTAATCCAACTGTCTTTACTGATTGCGCTCACAGACAAAGGTTCTTTCACTCGAACCTGATTGTGGATGCTCTCAACGCCAGCCACTTCTTTGGCTTGGTTTTCAAAAGCGCGACGTTCTGAATCTGTGGTTGCTTGGCCCATCAGTACCACCGAACCTCGGTATGAGCTTGCAGTGACACGTACATTGCCACGGAATGGTTGTTTATTGGTAATCGCTGCAACTTCAAATTCGATGTTGTTGTCGTTCCAAATCTCTTTGGTGGTTCGCGTATCCGTGACTAGGTTTGCAGTGGTTGCAGCACCAGCAATGAAAATGCCAGCACAACCAGACAGAGACAGTGTAAGTAGCGAAACACTAATCAGCTTAAATAGCCTCATAGAGGTTAATGATTTCATTGTGATGCTCCGTATATCACTCTTCGTGAGCAGGGAAGAGTACTTGATCGATTAGGTCACATAGGCAGTGTAGTGTCACCATGTGTACTTCATGAATGCGCGCTGTACGGTGTGACGGGATACGAATCTCTACATCGTGTTCACCAAGCAAACCTGCCATCTCACCACCATCTTTACCGGTAAAGGCGATGATTGTCATGTCGCGAGTTACCGCTGCTTCCATTGCCTTGATGATGTTCTTGCTGTTACCGCTAGTCGAGATAGCCAACAGGATATCGCCAGTTTGACCAAACGCACGCACCTGCTTAGAGAAGATCTCTTCATAGTGGTAGTCGTTAGCCACAGCCGTTAGCGTGGTGTTGTCTGCTGTGAGTGCCATTGCTGGAAGGCTAGGGCGCTCTGTTTCAAATCGGTTGAGTAGGCACGATACAAATTGCTGAGCATTCGACGCCGAACCACCATTACCACAACAAAGAATTTTGTTTCCGTTAAGCAAGGTCGCAACCATTGCTTGAGCGGCATGCGTGATTGCGTCAGGCAGAGCTTCTGCAGCCGCAATTTGGATTTGAATACTTTCTGTGAAACTTTCTTTAATGCTGTCTAGCATGTTTATCCTTGGGTAATCGCGTTTTGAATCCAGTCGATAGTGTCATTCGGCCCTTCAATGGCAACAATATCAAACCTGAAATCTGTAGAGTGCACCGACAAGCCTTGCTGCATAAGCCAAACATTGGCTGTTTTGAGCAGTTTCTGTGACTTCTTGGCAGTCACCATTTCGGCGGCATGTCCGTAGCGGGTTTGCTTGCGGTATTTTACCTCAGCAAACACAACCGTATTGTTATGGCGCATTATAAGATCAATCTCGCCACATTTTGCTATGAAGTTTTCTTCTATTAACGATAAACCGTGGTTAATCAGATAAGATTTTGCCACGGTCTCGTATTTATCACCCACTTGCTTGTGGGTGATACTTGGTTTGGATAGGAACTTTCGGCTAAAAAGCCCCATGCTCTGCCCAGCTGATTTCACGTTGAACGACACAGTTGTTATCGATGGTTAGCACACCCGTTTCACCTGGAATGCTGTAACCCTGTACGGCTTTCATCTGTGGCAGTGCATCCATTAGGTAGTATGCATCCATTCCCAGTGCTTGCAGACGCTTTTGGCCGTTTGAGTGTGCAGGCCATAGGTCGTTTAGCTCTTTATTAAGCTCGTTTTTGTTCTCAACCAATAGTGGGATGTCGCTGTAGAACACGCCGGTTAGGTCTTCATACTGCTTATCACCGCTGTTGCTGCGTGAGTTTGAGAAAAGAGCGGGTTGGCTCGCATCTGGGTTAATTGCAACTTCGATGAAGGGTTTGATTAGCGTTAGCTCTGAGTTCTTAGCCACAATGTAGACAGAATCGATATCACGACGGCTGCGTGGCTCGGTTTCTAGGTCTAGGTTCAGTAACCCGTCCATCTGAGCGATACGCTGTTGGCTCTCTTGCAAGCCGAATACCTGATTCACATTACGTTGCAGTTGGCGTTTGTCAGAGAACAAGCTGATAGCCACATCGTTGCTGCTGTATTTTTTCCACTCTTCTTTAAATGCTTGCTCAACACGCTCACCTAAACGTCCTCTTGGCGCAAGGATAAGCGGGTACTTGTAGCCTTGAGCAAATAGGTGTTTCGCTGCCTGAGCAACTTCTTGTTCTGGCGATAGAGCGAGATAACAAATGTTGGTATCTGGTTCTAGTTGCGTTGGAATGTTCAGAGCTAATGCTGGAATCGAGTTTTCGTGGTTTTTCTGCGCTTGCTGAAGCTTAGTGATGTTGCTCTTAATCAGCGGACCAACGATGAAATCAACGTTGTTCTCTTCCAGTGTCGCTTTAATCTCAGCGGCACTTTGCACGTTGGTATCCATTACCGTTAGCGTTGCATCTTCTTCACGCTCTTTGTCATTCATCATCGCAAAGATGAAACCGTCACGTACAAGTTGTGCTTGCTTACCGTATTTACCGGTTAGAGGCAGTAATAGTGCAGTGCTAGTTGGCTTGCTGATCTCTAGCGCCAAGATCTCAGTGATCGCCTGAGGTGTGTATGTCGCTGCTGGGTGCTGAGGATTCTCTGCTAGCCAATCAGACAGGGTTTCCTGCAGGTTTGGAAGGTTTGAATTCAGCGTCTTCATGTAAATCGCCAGCTGTAACCAACCTGCAAGAACGTCTTCTGTAGGCGACGTCTTAAGCTCTAGAATCTCATATTGAGAGTAGCTATTTAGGTTCTGCCAAATACGGTCAGCAGCTTGTTGTTGGAGCTCGTCGTCAGCGTCTAGATATTCTGAATAAAGAACTAACTCACGGCTTGCTTCAAAATACTTGCTTTGCATTTCTGAAATGTTCGCGCGTAGCTCGTGATAATCTTTCCACTGCTCGTTCGGAAGTTTCCACCAAGGCTGGAAGTTCAGTTGGCTATAAGCTTGTTCAGGCTGCGAGTTATTCACCAGCAGTTGAGCGCGCGCTAATTGCCATTCCGCTTGTTGCGTTTCGCTCAGCTCTTGTTTTGCTAAGCGTTTAATAAGCAGAGTTGCTTGATCGGTTTTTCCAGCTTGCACAGAAGCCTTAAGCGCCATGATTAACCAGTCGTTTTGTAGACTTCCTTTGCTACTATCCGCCTGCATCATGTAACTTTCAGTTGATTGCGCTGGATCTAGTGTAATATCAACGCTCGTTGGTGCTTGAGGACCTGAAGAACAAGCCGCCAATGTAATTGCTAATGCAATTGGAGTTAGTAAGCGTGGTACACTGAGTCTCTTATGGTTCATCGTTGCCATGAGTTCTTTAAATTCCGTATAAATTTGTATCTATATTAATCGTTGAAGTGATGGTAAACAAATGACAGATAACAAAACCTTGCTCACAGAGAGCCCAACTCTCTACATTGTGCCAACCCCAATCGGAAATTTGGGAGATATCACTCAAAGAGCAATTGAAATTTTATCAAGTGTCGATGTTATTGCAGCCGAAGACACACGCCACACGGGTAAGCTGCTTGCTCACTTCAATATATCAACCAGAACGTTCGCTTTACATGATCATAATGAACAAACTAAAGCGCAAGTTCTAGTCGAAAGGTTATTAGAAGGTCAGTCTATCGCATTAGTCTCTGATGCGGGTACTCCTTTAATTAGTGACCCAGGTTACCATCTTGTCTCACAATGTCGTCAAGCGGGTGTGAGAGTTGTGCCACTTCCTGGTGCTTGTGCTGTGATTACCGCGTTAAGTGCTTCTGGTTTACCGTCAGATCGTTTCAGCTTTGAAGGCTTCTTACCGCCAAAGAGCAAAGGTCGTAAAGACAAGTTCTTAGAGATCGCAAAAGCAGAGCGCACGTGCATCTTCTATGAATCACCACACCGTATTTCAGACTCTCTGCAAGATATGCTCGAGATTCTTGGCCCTGACCGTGAGGTTGTATTGGCGCGTGAGCTAACTAAAACCTTCGAAACCATCCAAGGGCTGCCACTGGGTGAGCTTATTGAGTGGATTGAAGAAGACGCGAACCGTAAACGCGGTGAGATGGTGTTACTGATTCACGGCCACCGTGAAGAAGCGAGCACAGAACTGCCAGACGAAGCGACTCGCACACTAGGTATTCTAACTAAAGGGCTGCCTCTTAAAAAAGCGGCGGCGATGACGGCAGAAATCTACAATCTGAAAAAGAACGCTTTATACAAATGGGGCCTAGAGCATCTAGACAACTAGAAACCTCTTTATAGAGTAGCTAACCTGTATTGAAAAGCTTGTGAGGAATGATGGTATTGCCGTCATTCCTCTTTTTTTGTCTGAATTGTGTAAAATTCACGCAGTTGCTTAGAGGTTTGCACCATATTTGTGATCTCGCTAGACACTGCACCCTAATCTCTATACAATCCGCCCTCGGAGTTGAACGGGTAATCGCTGCTTTGCTGATGTCCTTCGGGAGACTGACGTTGAGGTCCTTCGGGAAACTGACGTTGAAGTCCTTCGGGAGACTGGTAGAGGGGAGGAACGTCCGGGCTCCATAGAGCAGGGTGCCAGATAACGTCTGGGGGGCGCGAGCCCACGACAAGTGCAGCAGAGAGAAGACCGCCGATGGCCTCATTTCTTCGGAAGGGGCACAGGTAAGGCTGAAAGGGTGCGGTAAGAGCGCACCGTGCGACTGGCAACAGTTCGTAGCAAGGTAAACTCCACCCGGAGCAAGATCAAATAGGCCCTCACATTGCGTTGCTCGCGTATGGGGGCGGGTAGATTGCTTGAGCCTGTGAGCGATTGCAGGCCTAGACGAATGGTTACCGCCGCGCAAGCGGAACAGAACCCGGCGTATGTGTCAACTCCACCTATATAAAGAACCCATCATTACTTAACGGTAGTGATGGGTTTTTTGCTTTATATTGACGTAAATTATTTAGATTTCCTTAGAATCCTTCACCCTGATATGAGCTTGGGTCAAAAATTCCCAAAGCCTATACACAATATGGTGGAGATACGGCGTGAAATCAGTACACTAAAACGTTAATAGAACAAATTATTGCCGAACTAATGGCTCAATCCACTCACTGAGAAGACTATGACAGAAGCATTCAAACATATTTCAGTATTGCTTAACGAATCTATTGACGGACTTGCGATCAAACCTGACGGTACCTACATCGATGGTACTTTTGGCCGTGGTGGTCACAGCCGTACAATCCTGTCTAAACTGGGCGAGAATGGACGACTCTTTAGTATCGACCGCGATCCACAAGCGATTGCAGAAGCGCAAAAGATTGATGACCCTCGTTTTACGATTATTCACGGCCCGTTCTCAGGTATGGCTGAATATGCAGAGCGTTATGACTTAGTCGGTCAAGTGGATGGTGTTTTACTGGATCTAGGTGTTTCTTCACCTCAGCTAGATGACGCTGAGCGTGGCTTTAGCTTCATGAAAGACGGCCCGCTTGATATGCGTATGGATCCAACAACTGGTATTCCTGTCTCTCAGTGGTTGGTTGAAGCCGATCTTGATGACATCACATGGGTTATTCGTGAGTTCGGTGAAGACAAACACGCTCGTCGTATCGCGAAAGGCATCATCGCTTATCAAGAGAATGAAGAGAACGAACCACTAACGCGTACTGGTCAGTTGGCTAAGCTTATCTCGGATGTGGCTCCAAAAAGCTTCAAAGAGAAAAAGCACCCAGCAACACGTGCCTTTCAAGCATTCCGTATCTACATCAACAGTGAACTTGAAGAGATCGATACAGCCCTAAAAGGCGCAGCAAGCATTCTTGCTCCTGAAGGCCGTTTGTCTGTTATCAGCTTCCACTCACTTGAAGACCGCATGGTGAAGCGCTTTATCCGTAAAGAGAGCCAAGGCCCGCAAGTACCACATGGCCTGCCACTGACAGAAGAGCAGATCAAAGCGCTAGGCAGTGCTGATCTTAAGCCGGTTGGTAAAGCGATCAAACCATCGAAAGGCGAAGTGGATGAGAATACTCGTTCACGTAGCTCAGTATTACGAATCGCAGAAAAGTTATAGTCAATGAAGACCTCCAAACCTAACTTAGCCAAGATAATATTTTTTGATTTGATCTCAGTGGGCAAGGTCCCATTGATGCTTCTTATCTGTATCTTTGCGAGTGCGATGGGGGTCGTTCTTACGACACATATGTCACGTCAGGCGATAACGCAAAAAGACACGGCGTTGGTGGAGCGAGAACAGCTTGATGATGAGTGGCGAAATTTAATGCTTGAAGAGACGGCTCTGGCTGAACATAGTCGCGTTCAAGCATCGGCAAAAAGAGAGCTAGACATGAAACGTCCAGACTCTGAAAAAGAAGTTGTGATCACACTGAAATGACCGGTAAAAAGGAAAAAGCACCCGCAAAAACCGTTAAGAAATCAACGAAAGAGCGTGTGACGAGCGAAAAGGATTCGGATCCAATTCTTATTAAATGGCGTTTCAACGTCGTTATTGCTTTCGTGTTTCTTGCCTTTGCTGCGCTGGTTGGTCGTGTGGCTTACATCCAAATCATTGAACCAGATAACTTAATTCGTCAGGGCGACCTTCGCTCGGTACGTGTTAAGGCCATTCCTTCTGCTCGCGGTATTATTTCAGACCGCAATGGCGAGCCGCTTGCTGTGAGTGTTCCAGTTGAAGCGGTATGGGCCGATCCTAAAACGATTTTCGATAAAAACGGCATGGCCCAAATTGATCGTTGGTACGCGTTAGCCGATGTACTTGGCTTAGAGCGACAATCGATGATCGACAAGATCTCTAGCAACAAATCCCGCCGATTTATTTACCTGCAAAGACAAGTTAGCCCTGCAATGGCTAAGTATATCCGTGAGCTTAAGCTGGTGGGGGTTGGTCTGAAAGCGGAATCTCGACGTTACTACCCTGCAGGCGAGGTCAGTGCGCACCTTATCGGTGTTACCGGCATTGATGGACACGGCCTAGAAGGCGTTGAGCGCAGCTATGACAAATGGCTCACAGGCGAGGCGGGTAAGCGAACGATTCGTAAAGACCGCTACGGACGTGTTGTTGAAAATATTGCTTTAGAAGAGCGTGAAGAAGGCAAGCCACTCGAGCTAACGATCGACCAAAGATTACAAGCGATCGCCTACCGAGCGATTAAACAGGCGGTGGCCGATCATAAGGCGACTTCTGGCTCAGCTATTTTGTTGGATGTAAAAACCGGCGCTGTGTTGGCGATGGTTAATGCGCCTTCTTATAACCCGAACAATCGTGCTGACTTACAAAGTTTTAAGATGCGTAACCGCGTACTTACCGATGCGATGGAGCCCGGCTCTACCGTGAAACCTTTTGTGGTTTTGGCGGCGCTAGAGAACGGTACGGCAGATCCAGATATCGTTATTGATACTGGCAACGGCATCATGCAGATCGGTGGCAGTCGTGTGCGAGACTCTTCTAAAGTCGGTAAGGCTGATTTAGCGCTGATCCTTAAGAAGTCGAGTAACATCGGTGTGGCGAAGTTGGCACTTAACATGCCTTTAGAAGCCCTGCTTGGGATGTACAGTTCTGTTGGTCTGGGCGAAATGTCTGGGCTGAACTTAATCGGTGAAACGAGCGGTATTTTCCCGAATCGTCGTCGCTGGTCTAAGTTTGAAATTGCAACACTATCATTCGGTTACGGTTTGTCTGTTACACCGATGCAGTTGGCCCATGCGTATGCGACGCTAGCCAACAAAGGCATGTATGAACCGATTCATATTATTAAGAGTAACGACCAAGACTTTTCTAAGCAGATCATCAAGCGCGAGAACGCTGAACTGGTTTTGAATATGCTCGAAGGGGTGACTCAAAAAGGCGGCACAGCAACAAGAGCGGCCGTTCCTGGTTACCGAGTTGCAGCAAAAACGGGTACGTCTCGTAAGGCTGAAGCTGGCGGATACAGCGACGAATACATTGCGATTACCGCAGGTTTTGCCCCTGTTAGTGACCCAAGAGTCGCGCTGGTTGTTGTGGTCAATGAGCCTCAAGGTGACCTTTACTATGGCGGTTCAGTTGCTGCCCCCGTTTTTTCTGAAATCATGAAGGGTGCATTGCAAATACTGAATGTCCCTGCTGATGAAAACAAGTTTCAAGAATAGAGCCAATCAGGATTCAATATGAGTAATAGCCTCACGCTGTCATCTTTACTTTCTCCTTGGGGTGACTTTAGTTCACCTGAGCTGGATTCGATTGCTGTTGAACAGTTGGAGTTGGATAGTCGTGCCATCAAAGACGGCGATATTTTTGTTGCTGTAGTTGGGCATGCTGTTGATGGCCGTCGCTTCATCGACAAAGCGGTCGCACTGGGAGCCAATGCCGTTATCGCACAAGCTGATGCTGAAAAGGCGCATGGTCTGATTGAGTGGTTGGATGCTGTTCCAGTAATTTACATTAAAGAGCTTAACTTGGTGTTATCTGAGTTGGCCGGTCGTGTTTACTCGTCTCAAGCGACTAAGTTGATTGGTGTTACCGGCACCAATGGCAAAACCACCATCACTCAATTGATTGTTCAGTGGCTAGACCTCGTTGGTCAACGTTCTGCGGTAATGGGCACCACAGGTAATGGCTTTTTAGACAGTCTAAAAACCGCGGCGAATACCACCGGCAGTGCGATTGAAATACAACGCACACTGAGTGAGTTAGCGAAAGAAAACGCGGCTTACACAGCTATGGAAATATCTTCTCATGGTTTGGTGCAAGGTCGCGTTAAAGCCTTGGACTTCGAAGTCGGTGTATTCACTAATTTGAGCCGTGATCATCTTGATTACCATGGCACGATGGAAGAGTACGCTTTAGCTAAGAAGAGCCTGTTTACTGAGCACAAATGCAAGCACGCTGTCATAAACGTTGATGACGAAGTAGGCAAAGCTTGGGTGACAGATTTATCGAATGCGATTGCTGTTTCATTACTTCCATTAACGGGCTACCAACAGTCGGTATGGGCATCTGATGTTGCCTATGCAGAAACTGGGATTAAGCTCTCTTTCGATGGTAGTTGGGGGCAAGGCGATCTTTCGGTTTCATTGATTGGTCAGTTTAACGCATCAAACGTACTGATGGCCTTTGCGACCTTGCTGTCATTAGGTATCGATAAGCAAATCTTGGTCGATACTGCACCTCAGCTGCAACCTGTGATTGGTCGTATGGAACTGTTTCAAGTGCCGAACAAAGCAAAAGTGGTTGTCGATTACGCACATACGCCAGACGCTTTAGAAAAAGCATTAGCAGCATTGCGAGTTCATTGTTCTGGACAGCTATGGGCTATCTTTGGTTGCGGCGGTGACCGTGACACTGGTAAGCGTCCTATGATGGCAGCGACCGCAGAGCAGTTCGCCGATAAAATCATTATTTCAGATGACAACCCTCGTAGCGAAGATCCTGCCTTGATTGTCAAAGACATGCTGGCAGGCTTAAACAAACCTGAATCTGCATTTGTGGAACACGATCGCTACCAAGCGGTTAAGTTCGCGCTTGAACAGGCAGACAGCAATGACATTATTCTTTTGGCTGGTAAAGGCCATGAGGATTACCAAGTATTAAAAGACGAAACGATCCATTACTCAGATCGAGAGTCTGCGCTTCAACTTTTAGGTATTTCATAATGATTGATGTATCACTCGAACAGATTTGTTCAGCGGTCAGCGGTGAGTTGATTGAGGCTGGTAACTCAAACAATGCCGTAATTAATGCCGTTTCTACCGACACTCGTACCGTTGAAGAAGGCGCATTGTTTGTTGCTATCGTCGGAGAACGTTTCGATGCGCATGACTTTTGTCATCAAGCGGTTGAGGTAAATGCGAGTGCGTTGTTAGTCGAACGAAAACTTGACCTAAATATTACTCAAGTTGTTGTTGAAGACACTAAACTTGCTTTAGGTCAGTTAAGTGCTTGGATCCACAAACAATGTGACGTGCCAACCATGGCGATTACAGGAAGTTGTGGTAAAACGACCGTCAAAGAGATGGTGGCGAGCATTCTACAGCAACGTGGCAAGGTGCTGTTTACGGCGGGTAACTTCAATAATGATATTGGAGTACCACTAACCTTGCTGCGCAGTGAACCCAATGACGATTACGCCGTGATAGAACTGGGCGCGAACCACATTGGTGAAATCGCCTATACCACGCAGCTTGTGAAACCGCAGGTGGCGTTGGTGAATAACGTTGCTGCCGCGCATCTAGAAGGCTTTGGCTCAATTGATGGTGTTAAACAAGCGAAAGGTGAAATCTTTCAGGGGCTTGCTGCCGGTGATACTGCTATTGTTAATCTAGAAAGCAACGGTGGCGACTTTTGGAATGAAGTACTCGCAGATAAAACGGTACTGACATTTTCAGAAAGCGACAGTACGGCAGATTACTTTGCTAAGAATATTCGCATTAATGAGCAGGGCGAAGCTTGCTTTGAGATGCAAACACCGCAAGGCGCTATGCCGGTTGAGCTTGGCATTATTGGTCAGCATAACGTAGCAAATGCGTTGGCGGCGGCAGCGTTGAGCATTCAGTTTGGTGCCACGCTTGAAGAAGTAAAAAATGGTTTAGCGAATCTTATCTCTGTCAAAGGGCGAGTTGAGGTTCAACAATTAAGTCAGAATATCAAGCTGATAGATGACAGTTATAACGCCAGCGTACCTGCGATGAAGGCGGCAGCCAAACTGCTGTCGAGCTTCAAAGGTCAACGTTGGTTGATTTTAGGCAATATGGCTGAATTAGGCGACGAAAGCCTTGCACTTCACCGTCAAGTCGGTGAATATGCTGCCCCATTCGCTTTTGAGCATGTACTCACTTACGGTGATGATACCAAGGTGATTAGTGAGGTCTGTAATGGTACCCACTTCGCAACGCATCAAGCGATGATCGCGCACATAGAGCAGCACTTATGCTTGCCAGAAAACGCGTCACATACCTTGTTGGTAAAAGGCGCGAATAGTGCAGGAATGAGTAAAATAGCCGCTGCTTTAAAGGAGAACTTTTCATGATAATTTGGCTTGCAGAGCTACTACAGCCACACCTTTCTTTTTTCCGTTTGTTCGAATACCTATCATTTCGTGCAATCGCGAGTATTTTGACGGCTTTATGTCTGTCGCTGTGGATGGGACCTCGTTTAATTGAGCGTCTGCAAATGCTACAAATTGGCCAAGTTGTTCGTAATGACGGCCCTGAATCTCACTTTAGCAAACGTGGTACACCAACCATGGGCGGTGTGATGATCCTAGCTGCCATTATTATTACGGTATTAATGTGGGCTGATCTTTCTAACCCTTACGTTTGGGCGGTATTGGTTGTCCTTGGCGGTTACGGTGCGGTTGGCTTTGTTGATGACTACCGTAAAGTGGTTCGTAAAAACACAGATGGCTTGATCGCTCGTTGGAAGTACTTCTGGCAATCGGCTATTGCATTGGTTGTGGCGTTTGCTCTGTATGCTCACGGGCACGATACTGCGGCAACCCAACTGGTGGTGCCTTTCTTTAAAGATGTGATGCCACAATTAGGTTTATTGTACATCGTACTGACTTATTTTGTTATTGTGGGTACCAGTAACGCGGTGAACCTAACAGACGGCCTAGATGGTTTGGCGATTATGCCAACAGTGATGGTTGCTGCTGGTTTTGCTGTGATTGCATGGGCGACAGGTAACGTTAACTTCGCAGCATATCTACATATTCCATACATCCCATACACTTCTGAGCTTGTGGTTGTATGTACTGCTATCGTCGGTGCAGGCCTAGGTTTCCTATGGTTCAACACCTACCCAGCACAAGTATTCATGGGCGATGTTGGCTCGCTAGCACTGGGCGGTGCATTGGGTGTGATTGCTGTGTTAGTTCGCCAAGAGTTGGTACTGGTTATCATGGGCGGTGTGTTTGTAATGGAGACTCTGTCAGTGATTCTGCAGGTGGGCTCTTACAAATTGCGTGGTCAGCGTATTTTCCGCATGGCACCAATCCATCACCACTATGAACTTAAAGGTTGGCCAGAGCCGCGTGTAATCGTGCGTTTTTGGATCATCTCTATGGTATTAGTACTGGTTGGTCTAGCGACACTGAAAGTTCGTTAATCCTGTGTGAGCCTCTGAATAGGGGCTCTTTAAAACTATTAAGAGCATCTTGTTTAAATGGAACGTTGGCAAAATATTCAAAATGTAGTGGTTGTGGGGCTCGGTATTACCGGGCTCTCTGTCGTTAAACATCTCGTAAAATATCAGCCTCATACGCATGTGAAGGTGATTGATACGCGAGAGCTACCACCAGGAAAGGAATCTTTACCTGAATCGGTAGAGCTGCATTCTGGAAGTTGGAATAGCCAATGGTTAGCGGAAGCTGATTTGGTGGTTGCTAACCCAGGTATCGCACTCGCGACCCCTGAAATACAAGATGTTATTCGAACGGGTACTCCGGTTGTTGGCGATATTGAACTGTTTGGCTGGGCGGTAGACAAACCCGTTGTGGCTATCACAGGTTCTAACGGCAAGAGCACGGTGACTGACCTTACTGGTGTGCTTGCTAAGGCTGCTGGTCTTAACGTTGGTGTCGGTGGCAACATCGGTATTCCTGCCTTAGATCTTCTAGAGCTTGATGCCGATTTATATGTTCTTGAGCTTTCAAGTTTTCAGTTAGAAACAACATCAAGCCTAAACTTAGCAGCAGCAGCATTTCTGAATCTGTCAGAAGACCATATGGATCGCTACCAAGGTATGGCCGATTACCGCGATGCCAAACTAAGAATCTTCAACAATGCTCAATATGCGATTGTAAACCGCGACGACAAAGAGACGTATCCAGACCACAGCATGTCATTAGTCACATTCGGACTCGATGACCAAGAGTTTGGTGTCGCGACAGTTGATGGCATCGAATGGCTAATGGATAACGGTAAACCTGTACTTGCTACCCAAGATTTAACATTGGTTGGACGTCACAATGTGGCAAATGCGTTAGTCTCGCTAGCACTACTTAAACAAGTCAGTATGGATTACAGCAAAAGCCTTGAAGCCTTGAAGGCCTACAATGGTTTGACGCATCGCTGCCAAGTGGTGGCTGACAAACGCGAAATCAAATGGGTTAACGACTCGAAAGCGACCAACGTAGCCAGTACATTAGCGGCTCTGTCGGGCTTAGAGTGCCAAGGTACTTTGTATCTTCTGGTTGGTGGGGTTGGTAAAGGTGCCGACTTCAGTGAGCTTAAGCCTGTGTTGTCACAACTAGAGCGCGTTCAACTGTGTTGTTTTGGTGAAGATGCCGCGCAATTTATGCCGTTGCACCCATCGTCTAAGACGTTTGAAACTATGGGTGACATTATCGAGAGTATCTCGAAGCAGTTAGTTGCCGGTGATATGGTGATGTTGTCCCCGGCGTGTGCCAGCTTCGATCAATTCAATAACTTCATGGCAAGGGGTGATGCGTTCACTGAACTTGCTCATGAGTATGCCTAACGTGTTGAAGGACTAACATTCAGTGCAAAGAGTGAAAGAGATTAATCAATCCATTTGGCAATGGCTTAACCGTGCCACACCAGAGGCGCTTTACGATCGTCAATTGGTATGGATTGCTCTTGGACTGATGCTGACGGGCTTAGTGATGGTAACGTCGGCTTCGTTTCCTATCAGTGCTCGTTTAACCGATCAGCCATTTCACTTTATGTTCCGTCATGCCATCTTCCTTGTGTTGGCGTTAGGTGTCTCCAGCGTCATATTGCAAATCCCGATGCAGCGCTGGTTTCAATACAGTATGTATCTACTGGGCTTATCCTTCTTCTTGCTGATTGTGGTACTAGCCGTCGGTAAGTCGGTTAACGGCGCATCGCGTTGGATCCCATTAGGGCTATTTAACTTACAACCAGCTGAAGTCGCCAAGTTATCGCTGTTTATCTTTATGGCGGGCTACTTGGTTCGGAAGCAAGATGAAGTGAGAAAAACCTTCTTCGGTGGTTTTGGTAAACCGATCATGGTATTCGGCGCTTTTGCCGTGCTGCTGCTGGGCCAGCCCGATTTAGGTACTGTGGTCGTAATGCTAGTGACCCTGTTCGGCATGCTATTCATTGCCGGTGCCAAGCTTTCACAGTTTATCGCCTTGATGGTAGCAGGTATTGCCGCGGTCGTCGGTTTGATTGTTATAGAACCTTATCGTGTTCGGCGTGTTACCTCATTCTGGGAACCTTGGAACGACCCGTTCGGCAGTGGTTACCAGTTAACTCAGTCATTGATGGCGTTTGGCCGTGGTGATTGGATGGGGCAAGGGCTCGGTAACTCAATTCAGAAACTAGAATACCTACCCGAAGCGCACACCGATTTTGTATTTGCTGTGTTGGCAGAAGAATTGGGTTTTGTTGGCGTGACCTTGGTGTTGATACTTATCTTTAGCTTGGTTTTTAAAGCCATTTTTATTGGCAAAAAGGCCTTTGAAAATGACCAAGTATTCAGTGGTTACCTGGCATTTGGCATCGGTATTTGGTTTGCATTTCAGACGCTTGTTAACGTGGGTGCAGCTTCAGGTATCGTCCCAACCAAAGGTCTAACCTTGCCACTGATCAGTTATGGTGGTTCAAGTCTTATCGTGATGTCGGTGGCGGTGTCTATGCTGCTGCGTATCGATCACGAATGCCGAATGCAACAAAAAGAACAAGCCGATAATCAAAACGAATTAGTAGAATAAGAATCTAACGTGATGAAACAAAACAAAAAACTTTTAGTGATGGCTGGTGGTACTGGCGGTCACGTTTTCCCAGGGTTAGCGGTAGCTAAAAAGCTTCAGCAACAAGGCTGGGAAATTCGCTGGTTAGGAACGGCAGACAGAATGGAAGCGGATTTGGTACCAAAGCATGGTATTGAGATCGACTTCATCAAGGTGAAAGGCCTGCGTGGTCAAGGCATTAGCAAGTTAATTAAAGCGCCGTTCCAGATTATTAATGCCATACTTCAAGCAAGACAACACATTAAAGCATGGCAACCTGATGTGGTGCTTGGCATGGGTGGTTACGTGAGTGGCCCGGGTGGTATCGCGGCATGGTTGTCTGGCATTCCAGTGGTTCTGCATGAACAAAATGCAGTGGCAGGTTTAACCAACCAATGGCTGTCTAAGATTGCTAAAAAGGTTTTCCAAGCTTTCCCTGGTGCTTTCCCTACCGCAGAAGTGGTGGGTAACCCAGTACGCGAAGATGTGGTTGCCTTAGCTGAACCCGAGCAACGCATGGCTGAGCGAGATGGTGATATCCGCATCTTGGTTATGGGCGGTAGTCAGGGCGCCAGAATCCTGAACGATACCTTGCCAGTAACAATGGCGCAGCTTGGTGAAGGCTTCACTGTGATGCACCAAGCGGGTAAGAACAATCAACAGCAAGTCATTGAGCAATACAAATCACATTCTGTAGATAATGTTCAAGTGACTGAATTTATTGATGATGTGGCGCAAGCTTATGAGTGGGCAGATCTATTAGTGTGTCGCTCAGGTGCATTAACCGTATCAGAAGTGTCTGCGGCAGGTGTCGGATCTATCTTCGTTCCGTTTATGCACAAAGACAGACAACAAGCGTTGAATGCCGACCATTTAGTTGAATGTGGCGCAGCGTTAATGATTGAACAGCCTCAACTAACGGCTGATAAGCTAGCGAACACTATCGTGCAGCTTGATAGAAATGAATTAAAAATGATGGCAACAAAAGCTCGTCAAGCCGCCAAGCTTGATGCTGATGTGACCGTCGCTGAAGCGATTAAAGCTTTAGCAAAATAATGAGATTGAATTGATGACGATTGAACATACCCAAGACTTAGCGCAAATCCGTGCAATGGTGCCAGAGATGCGCCGTGTTAAATCTATCCACTTCATTGGTATCGGTGGTGCCGGAATGAGCGGGATTGCTGAAGTCTTGCTAAATGAAGGCTACCAGATCACGGGTTCTGATATTGCTCAAAACCCAGTGACTGATCGTTTAGTTAGCAAGGGTGCGACCGTTTATATCGGTCACCAAGCAAGTAACGTTGCCGACGCAAGTGTGGTGGTGGTTTCAACCGCTATCAATGAAGAAAACCCAGAAATTATTGCAGCTCGTGAAGCGCGCACACCGATCGTTCGTCGTGCAGAAATGCTGGCTGAGTTGATGCGTTTTCGTCACGGCATTGCTGTGGCAGGTACGCACGGTAAAACAACCACGACTGCGCTAGTGACACAGATTTACTCGGAAGCAGGCCTAGATCCAACCTTCGTAAACGGTGGTTTGGTGAAAAGTGCCGGCACTAACGCACGTTTAGGTTCAAGCCGTATTCTTATCGCTGAAGCTGATGAAAGTGATGCGTCATTCTTACATCTGCAACCAATGGTTAGTATCGTAACTAACATTGAAGCCGATCATATGGATACCTACGGCGGCGATTTTGAAACGCTAAAGCAGACGTTTATTGATTTTTTACACAACCTACCATTCTACGGTCAGGCTGTGATGTGTGTTGATGATCCAGTAGTGCGTGAGCTTATCCCTCAGGTAAGTCGCCAAGTGATTACTTACGGTTTCTCAGAAGATGCTGATATCCGTATTGAGAACTACGTACAACAAGGTCAACAAGGTAAGTTCACGGTAGTACGCGAAGGTAAAGCTAACCTTGATATTACGTTAAACATTCCGGGCCGTCACAATGCATTGAATGCATCCGCGGCGATTGCTGTTGCAACAGAAGATGACATCAGCGATGAAGCGATTCTCAAAGCGATGGCAGGAACGGAAGGCACGGGTCGTCGTTTCGATCACCTAGGTGAGTATGAAACAGGTAAAGGCGTGGCAATGTTGGTCGATGATTACGGTCATCACCCAACCGAAGTTGATGTGACGATTCAAGCAGCACGAAGTGGCTGGACTGATAAACGTCTTGTAATGATCTTCCAACCGCACCGTTATAGCCGTACTCGCGATCTGTATGATGATTTTGCGAACGTTCTTGAGCAGGTTGATGTCCTAATTCTGTTAGATGTTTATTCTGCAGGTGAGAAACCTATTGCAGGGGCGGACGGGCGTTCATTAAGTCGAACTATTCGCGGGCGTGGTAAGATAGATCCAATCTTTGTTGCCGATATCAACGCACTGCCATCGGCTTTAGCCAACGTAATTCAAGGTGGTGACCTTGTTTTAACGCAGGGTGCAGGCGATGTTGGTCGAGTAGCGAAGCAGTTGGAATCGTTACAGTTAGACATTAATAAAATGCAGAACGCGTAACAGAATACTGTCTACAGACTGTGGTCAATCGCTCACTTCTTGCGATTGACCTAAAATTGACCAAAAATCTTATTATCAACGTTTGATAGTTTGATTTTGCTCAGTATAATTCATAGGTTAAAGTAAGTGCTTTTACCTCTATTACGAAGATAGGGAATAGAATTGCGAACCAACGACAGGGAATGCGGGCTTTGGTAGAAAGTACTTTTAGCGAAAACCGCCACCTATTCAGTTTACCGTCGCTCAAGAAACACGCCTTAGGCGGGTCTTTTTTTGTCATGGTATTGCTATTCATTGGGTTTCTTTTCTATACCACACTGACTTGGATGTGGGACGATCAGCGATTGCCTCTCTCCAAAATAGTACTTCAAGGCGACTTAACTTACGTGACCGCTGGTGATGTTCAACATGCCTTTAGCGAGCTAGAGCATATTGGAACGTTCATGTCGCAAGACATCGGTGTGTTGCAAGACAGTTTAGAAGCGTTACCTTGGGTTTCAGTGGTCTCCATTCGTAAGCAGTGGCCAGACACAATAAAAGTATTTTTGACTGAGTACCATGCAGCAGCAATCTGGAACGGTAACATGCTGCTGAATGACGATGGTCAGGTGTTTAATGGTGATATCGGCCTGTTGAAGGGCGATAGAGTTAAGCTTTACGGCCCAGACGGCACCAGCCAAGAAGTGATAGAAAAGTGGCGACAGATAACCCCTTTGATTAACAGTCTAGGGTTAACCGTTACCTCTCTCGTTCTCAATGAGCGTCGCGCTTGGCAAATAATCCTAGATAACGGTATCCGTTTAGAACTAGGTAAAGATTCTTTAGATGAGCGTGTTGAACGCTTCATTTCGCTTTACAACGAACTTGGTAGTAAAGCGAATCAAGTGAGCTACATCGACCTCAGGTATGATACGGGAGCCGCTGTAGGCTGGTTTCCAGAGCAAGAGTTAGAAGAGAGCACAGATGACTAAGACCGCAGATGACAACATAATCGTTGGTCTTGATATAGGCACTGCGACCATATCAGCTCTGGTTGGTGAAATATTGCCTGATGGTCAAATCAATATCATTGGATCTGGGCAAAGCCCATCCAGAGGTATGGATAAAGGTGGTGTAAACGACCTAGAGTCGGTAGTGAAGTCGGTTCAGCGAGCTATTGATCAAGCAGAGTTGATGGCGGAATGCCAAATCAGCAATGTATTTATCTCGCTATCGGGTAAACATATCGCAAGCCGAATTGAAAAAGGCATGGGCACTATCTCTGATGAAGAGGTGTCTCAAGACGATATGGATCGAGCGATCCATACCGCGAAATCAATTAAAATAGGTGATGAGCAGAGAATTCTGCACGTGATCCCACAAGAATTTACCATTGATTATCAAGAAGGGATTAAGAACCCGCTTGGCTTATCTGGTGTTCGAATGGAAGTCAGTGTTCACCTAATTTCTTGCCATAGCGACATGGCGAGAAACATTATTAAAGCTGTTGAACGATGTGGTCTCACTGTAGAACAAATCGTGTTTTCAGGACTTGCCTCAAGCAATGCGGTAATTACTGAAGACGAGAGAGAGCTTGGAGTGTGTGTGGTAGATATCGGTGCGGGTACAATGGATATTTCCATTTGGACTGGCGGCGCACTTCGACATACAGAAGTCTTTTCCTACGCAGGAAATGCAGTAACCAGTGATATTGCCTTCGCTTTCGGCACGCCAGTGAGCGATGCTGAAGAGATAAAAGTAAACCATGGTTGCGCTCTGAGTGAACTCGTAAGCAAGGATGATTCTGTTAACGTCCCAAGTGTTGGTGGTCGCCCATCGAGAAGTTTGCAACGACAAACTTTGTCGGAAGTGATTGAACCACGTTACACTGAACTTATGGGTCTCGTTAACCAAACTATTGATACGGTTCAATTACAGCTACGAGATGAAGGTATTAAACACCACCTTGCAGCTGGCGTCGTTCTCACTGGTGGAGCGGCACAAATTGACGGATTGGTAGAGTGTGCGGAACGCGTTTTCCGCAATCAAGTTCGAGTTGGTAAGCCGTTAGAAGTTAGTGGCTTAACTGACTATGTTAAAGAGCCGTATCATTCTACGGCGGTTGGTTTACTTCATTACGCAAGAGATTGTCAGATCAGTGATGAAGGTGATTACAGCGAACCTAAGCGTTCAGCACCTTCTATGTCTGGTTTATTTGGCAAATTGCGTAATTGGATACAAAAAGAGTTTTAACCTGAGTTGCAGGAAAAAACGGAGATAACACATGTTTGAACCGATGATGGAAATGTCTGACGATGCAGTAATTAAAGTCGTTGGAGTTGGTGGCGGTGGCGGTAACGCTGTTGAGCACATGGTACGTGAATCAATCGAAGGCGTAGAATTCATCAGTGTTAACACTGATGCGCAAGCACTTCGTAAAACAAGCGTGAGCAGCGTGATCCAAATTGGTGGTGATATCACTAAAGGTTTGGGCGCTGGTGCAAACCCACAAGTAGGCCGTGATGCAGCTCTCGAAGATCGAGAAAGAATTAAAGAAGTTCTAACTGGCGCCGATATGGTATTTATCGCAGCTGGTATGGGCGGTGGTACTGGTACAGGTGCTGCTCCAGTTATTGCTGAAGTTGCGAAAGAGTTGGGTGTGCTGACGGTTGCTGTTGTAACTAAGCCATTTAGCTTTGAAGGCAAAAAGCGTTTAGCGTTTGCTGAGCAAGGTATTGAAGAGCTTTCTAAACATGTGGATTCATTAATTACGATTCCAAATGAGAAGCTACTTAAAGTACTTGGCCGCGGCGTAACTCTGCTAGAAGCTTTCGCAAGTGCTAATGATGTACTTAAAAACGCTGTACAAGGTATCGCTGAGCTAATTACTCGCCCTGGTATGATTAACGTCGATTTCGCGGATGTTCGCACCGTAATGTCTGAGATGGGTCATGCAATGATGGGTAGCGGTATCGCAAAAGGTGAAGACCGTGCTGAAGAAGCTGCTGAAACGGCAATTTCTAGCCCACTACTAGAAGACATCGACCTAGCTGGCGCACGTGGCGTTCTTGTGAACATCACAGCAGGCCTAGATATGCGTCTAGATGAGTTCGAAACAGTAGGTAATACAGTTAAGGCATTCGCATCTGATAACGCAACAGTTGTGATTGGTACTTCTCTAGACCCTGATATGACGGATGAAATCCGTGTAACTGTTGTAGCAACAGGTATCGGCACAGAGAAAAAACCAGACATTACATTAGTTGCTGGTGGTAAAGCTAAGGTTGCACCAACTCCTCAACCACAGGTAGCGGCTCAAACTGCACCAAAAGTGGAAGAGAAAGTGGCACAACCATTGCAAGAAAAAACTGAGGTTAAACCTCAAGTTAAGCCGCAGCCAACAACGTCACCTGTTTCTTCAGGTACAGGCGCTAGCCAAAGTGCAGCACCTAAGGCTGAGAAAGAGAGTGGATACTTAGATATTCCAGCATTCTTACGACGTCAGGCTGATTAACAAATACCCAAAATTTGACTATCGTCGAATTAATGGTAAAATTCGCGGTCGGTAAATACTGACCGTGATTTGTAGCACTGATAACGAGGCAAGCAGATGATCAGACAACGTACTCTGAAAGAAATTGTGAAAACAACTGGTGTGGGTCTCCACTCTGGTCGTAAAGTCACACTTACTCTTCGCCCGGCAGCTGCAAATACAGGTATTGTTTATCGTCGTACAGATGTAAATCCACCTGTAGATTTCCCAGCTGATCCAGCGTCAGTTCGTGACACTATGCTATGTACAGCTCTTGTTAATGACGAAGGCGTACGTATCTCTACAGTGGAACACCTTAACGCAGCTTTAGCGGGTATGGGCATCGACAACATTATTGTTGAAGTAGATGCTCCTGAGATCCCAATTATGGATGGTAGCGCAAGCCCATTCGTATACTTGCTACAGCAAGCGGGTGTAGAAACACTGAATGCAGCGAAGCGTTTTATTCGTATCAAAAAGCCTATCCGTTTTGAAGATGGCGATAAGTGGGCAGAGTTTGTTCCATTTAACGGCTTCCGTATGGACTTTGAGATCGACTTTAACCACCCAGCAATTGAATCTGATGAGCAACGTTTGTTGTTTGATTTCTCTTCACAAGGTTTTGTGAAAGAAATTTCTCGCGCTCGTACTTTCGGCTTCATGCGCGACATTGAGTATCTACAATCTCAAAACCTAGTACTTGGTGGTAGCTTTGATAATGCTATCGTACTTGACGAGTACCGAATTCTTAATGAAGAAGGTCTACGTTTTGACAATGAGTTCGTAACTCATAAAGTACTAGATGCGATTGGTGACTTGTACATGTGTGGACACGCTATTATTGGCGAGTTCCGTGCATACAAATCAGGTCACGGCCTAAACAACCAACTACTACGTGCAGTACTTGCTGACGCAGAAGCTTGGGAATGGGCAACATTCGAAGAAGAAGTAGGCTCTCCTGTTGCATTTGCTGAGCCAGGAATGGTTCTAGCGTAATTGTTGTTTACAACAATATAAGATTTCGAAAACCAGGTCATTGACCTGGTTTTTTTGTATCTATTTTCCAGATACAGTGTCGTCAACATCCGAAAGTTGTCTCCCAATGAGTTGCAGTCTGGCTAATCCATCAGCAATTAGAAAGAAAAGTTCCAAGCACATCAAACAAATGGGGTTATAAATGGTTGTTGGTGTGAAAATTACTTACACTAAAGGGCATTAATTTTAACTCAAGCCTTGAAAACTCTACTCTCAAGTACAATATCAAAGATACTAGATTTATCTCAGTATCCTTGGTTAGTAACTGAAGACTAGTTCATAGCTAGTAGAGACACTGACGGCATTTAAAATAGATCGCGGACGATCTGAGAACGAAGAGATTCCAAGCACATGATTACTAAGCTGCTGACAAAGGTAATTGGCAGTCGCAATGACAGAACACTGCGCCGCCTTAGAAAAATTGTAAAAGAAATTAATAACTTCGAACCATCGTTTGAAGCACTTTCAGACGAAGAGCTAAAAGCAAAAACGGTTGAGTTTCGTGAGCGCTTAGATAAAGGTGAATCGCTAGACCAACTTCTACCTGAAGCATTTGCTACGGTACGTGAAGCGTCTAAGCGTGTTTACGGCATGCGTCACTTTGACGTGCAAATGATTGGTGGCATGGTTCTAAATGCTGGCCAAATTGCAGAAATGCGTACTGGTGAAGGTAAGACTCTTACAGCAACCCTACCTGCTTATCTTAATGCCCTACCTAGCAAAGGTGTTCACGTAGTAACGGTGAACGACTACCTAGCGAAGCGTGATGCGGAAACAAACCGCCCATTATTTGAATTCCTTGGTATGACTGTTGGCGTGAACGTGCCAAACATGGCTCCACCAGAGAAGAAAGAAGCGTACCAAGCGGATATCCTATACGGAACAAACAACGAGTTTGGCTTCGATTACCTACGTGACAACATGGCTTTCCGTGCTGAAGATCGTGTTCAACGTGAGCGCTTCTTTGCTGTTGTCGATGAGGTTGACTCAATCTTAATCGATGAAGCTCGTACTCCACTTATTATCTCTGGCCCAGCTGAAGATAGTTCAGATCTTTACACGCGTATTAACACGTTGATCCCTAACCTTGAGCGCCAAGATAAAGAAGATTCTGAAGAGTACCGTGGTGAAGGTCACTACACCATGGACGAGAAATCGAAACAGGTTCACCTGACTGAAAACGGTCAAGAATTTGTAGAAGAGCTAATGGTCAAAAACGGCCTGATGGAAGAGGGTGACACGCTTTACTCTCCGACAAACATCAGCCTGTTGCACCATGTTAATGCAGCGCTGCGTGCACACGTACTGTTTGAGAAAGACGTCGACTACATCGTTACTGAAGAAGGCGAAGTGGTTATCGTTGATGAACATACTGGTCGTACTATGCCAGGTCGTCGTTGGTCTGAAGGTTTACACCAAGCTGTTGAAGCTAAAGAAGGTGTGAAGATTCAGAATGAAAACCAGACGCTAGCATCGATTACATTCCAGAATTTCTTCCGTCTATACGAAAAACTGTCAGGTATGACAGGTACAGCCGATACAGAAGCTTTCGAATTCCAGTCTATCTACGGCCTAGAAACGGTAGTTATCCCAACCAACAAGCCTATGGTTCGTAACGATATGCCAGATGTGGTTTATCGTACTGAAGAAGACAAGTTCAATGCGATCATTGAAGACATCAAAGACCGTGTAGCAGCTGGTCAGCCATCATTGGTTGGTACGGTTTCTATCGAGAAGTCTGAACTACTGTCTAACGCACTGAAAAAAGCAAAAATTAAGCACAGCGTTCTAAATGCTAAATTCCACGAAATGGAAGCAGAGATCGTTGCACAAGCTGGTATGCCGAGTGCGGTAACGATCGCAACTAACATGGCTGGTCGTGGTACCGATATCGTGTTAGGTGGTAGCTGGCAGGCACAAGTTGAGAAGCTAGATAATCCAACCAAAGAGCAGATTGATAAGATCAAAGCTGACTGGAGAGTAATCCACGATAAAGTGCTTGAGTCAGGTGGCCTGCACATCATTGGTACTGAGCGTCATGAATCTCGCCGTATCGATAACCAGCTACGTGGTCGTTCTGGTCGTCAAGGTGATGCGGGTTCTTCTCGTTTCTACTTATCAATGGAAGACTCTCTGCTACGTATCTTTACATCGGATCGTATGGCAGGTCTTATCCAAAGTGGTATGGACGAAGGCGAAGCGATCGAATCTAAGATGCTTTCTCGCTCAATTGAAAAAGCACAACGTAAAGTGGAAGGTCGTAACTTCGATATTCGTAAGCAGCTTCTTGAGTACGATGATGTAGCCAATGACCAACGTAAAGTGGTTTATGAGCTTCGTGACGAACTGATGAGCTCAGATGACATCAGCGAAATGATCGAACACAACCGTGAAGATGTACTGGCATCAGTGATTGATGAATACATCGCACCTCAGTCTCTTGAAGATATGTGGGATATCGCGGGTCTGCAAGATCGTCTGAAGAATGACTTCGATCTAGACTTTGATATTCAAGGTTGGTTAGACGAAGACGACAAGCTTTATGAAGAAGCATTGCGTGAGCGTATTCTTGCTATGGCGGTTGATTCGTACAAACAGAAAGAAGAAGTGGTTGGTGCTCAAGTACTGCGTAACTTCGAGAAATCTGTGATGCTACAAACGCTAGACGGTCTTTGGAAAGAGCACTTGGCAGCGATGGATCACCTTCGTCAAGGTATCCACTTACGTGGTTATGCTCAGAAGAACCCGAAACAAGAGTACAAGCGCGAGTCGTTTGAACTGTTTGAAGGCCTACTAGATGTACTAAAAACAGATGTTGTTACCATCCTTTCTAAAGTTCGCGTTCAGCAACAAGAAGAAGTAGAAAAGATGGAAGCTCAACGTCAAGCTCAAGCTGAAGAAGCGGCGCGTCGTGCACAAGCACAACATGCAACAGCTGAAAACCAGCTAGCTGACGATGAAGCTGAAGCGGCATCTCCACAAACGGTAGTACGTGATGAGCGTAAAGTGGGTCGTAATGAGCCATGTCCATGTGGAAGCGGCAAGAAGTACAAACAGTGTCACGGTAAAATTGACTAATGCTTTGCTGTAGTGGCTGATAACTTCGTAGGCGATGCTCATTTACACTTGTAAACTCCGCGTCGCCTCCTCGTTCTCAACCAATACAGCTTTGCCTTAATATAATTTTGATAAAAAGAGTCGCTTAGGCGGCTCTTTTTGTATGTAAATTTCATGGCTTACTTTGTTACGCAAGGAAGTCGTCATTCCCTATAGCGAGAACGAGCGTAGTAGGGAATCTCGTTTAGTTAGGCTCACGTTGTTTTAGCTCCCCAGCTCAGTCGTTCCTCCTTCTTGAGGATGACGTATTCAGGGACTGTGTGAGTTAAGCGCTTTATTAAGGAACACCAACACATGAAAAGGATCCACATTGTAGCGGGCATTATCTTCAACCAAGACAAGTCACAGGTATTTATTACTAAACGTCCGGACGACAAACACAAAGGCGGTTTCTGGGAATTTCCTGGTGGCAAGGTTGAAGAGGGTGAAACCATTGAGCAAGCGATGACTCGTGAGCTTGATGAAGAGATTGGCATCAAGGTGACAGAACAGTCTCTGTTTGAGCACCTTGAATTTGATTACACCGATAAGTCGCTTAAGTTCGACTTCATCCTTGTGACCGACTTTGAAGAGCAGCCTTATGGCAAAGAAGGTCAACAAGGTGAATGGGTAAGCCTAGAATCATTGAATCAATACGCCTTCCCAGAGGCAAATGTGCCAATTTTAGAGCGAGTAATAAAAGAGTTTTCGTAATTGCTAGCCTGAGTTTGAGATTGTTGTTAGTTTAAAGAGATTAATCGATTGAACGTTGCTGCAAGAGATAAGTGGCAACGGTAACCAAAACAATGGAGATATTCGCAGTGGTAAGAATTGCAATTGCAGGAGCAGCGGGCCGCATGGGTCGCAACTTGGTGAAAGCCGCTCATCATAATTCAGAAGCAAGTGTTGGAGCTGGTTCAGAGCGTCCAGAGTCATCTTTGGTCGGCGTAGATGTCGGCGAGTTATGCGGTGAAGGTCGTTTTGATGTTGCTTTAGTCGATGATTTGTCGAAAGCCATTGAAGAGTTTGATGTGATTGTCGATTTTACTGCCCCTGTTAGCACATTAGCGAATATTGAACTTTGTAAACGTCACGGTAAAAAACTGATTATCGGTACGACGGGTTTCTCTGAAGAAGAGAAGCAGGTGATTGATGCTGCTTCAAAAGAGATGGCTATCGTAATGGCACCTAACTACAGCGTTGGTGTAAACCTGGTCTTTAAGCTGCTAGAGAAGGCAGCTAAAGTGATGGGCGATTATTGTGATGTCGAGATCGTTGAGGCTCATCACCGTCATAAAGTCGATGCACCGTCAGGCACTGCGATTGGTATGGGCGAAGCTATTGCGGGTGCGATGGGCAACGAGCTGAACGATGTCGCAGTATGGTCGCGCGAAGGTATTACTGGTGAGCGTACTAAAGATGAGATTGGTTTCGCGACGATTCGTGCCGGTGACATTATTGGTGAACACACCGCTATGTTTGCTGATATCGGTGAACGAGTGGAAATTACCCATAAAGCCACTGATCGAATGACCTTTGCTAATGGCGCAATCAAGGCCGCGGTTTGGTTAAATGATAAACCAGCAGGCTTTTATACCATGACGGATGTCCTTGGTTTGAACGACCTGTAAATACATATTTATGCGCTGGCAATTGCCGGCGCTTTCTTTATTTGGTGCCTTTTTCTTAGTAATCTC
Organism: Vibrio sp. 10N.247.311.51; assembly: GCF_041467855.1. Lineage (NCBI taxonomy): Bacteria > Pseudomonadati > Pseudomonadota > Gammaproteobacteria > Vibrionales > Vibrionaceae > Vibrio > Vibrio sp. 10N.247.311.51. The sequence continues at coordinate 73,110 of NZ_JBFSVK010000010.1, forward strand.
TCTTCTACTATCTTCCTTCTACTTTCTTATTATCGTCATTTTTCCTCTATTTCTATGTTGTTTATGTGGTCTTTGGTGTGTTTTTTGTTTTAGATCTTTAAATTGTCATGTTTTCTCTTGGTATTTATCGATTGCGTTTTGTTGCTGATATTTTTGTCACTCTATGGTTGGTTAAAATGAGGGGTGAAAATTAGAAAATCGTAATGTTCGAGCTAAATGCGTATGAAAGTTGAACTTTTGGGGCTTTGAGGGGGTAAATTGAATTAGTCCTTACAAATGTTTAATTTCTTTTGAGTTAAATGTTGACACGTATCACGCAGATCACTAAAATACCGCCAATTTGTCTAATTTCCATAAACACGCAGTTTTTGGTGTTGCAGGAAGGTAGATTTGCAAATTAAATCAATTTTAATGCATTTTTATTTCTGGAGGTTGTCTTGAAGAAGTCAGCACTACTTGTCCTAGAAGATGGGACAGTATTTCACGGTGAAGCCATTGGCGCTGTAGGTTCTGCAGTTGGTGAAGTCGTTTTTAATACCTCGATGACGGGGTACCAAGAAATCCTCACTGATCCTTCCTATTCTCAACAAATCGTTACCCTTACTTACCCTCACATTGGCAATACCGGAACCAATTCCGAAGACGAAGAATCTTCTTCAATCCACGCTCAAGGCCTTGTGATTCGCGATCTCCCTCTAATCGCTTCTAACTTCCGTAATGAACAATCCCTTTCTGATTACCTTAAGTCGCAAAACGTTGTTGGTATCGCTGATATCGATACTCGTAAGCTGACGCGTATTCTTCGTGAAAAAGGCGCACAGAACGGTTGTATCGTAGCGGGTAACAACCTAGACGAAGCTTTGGCTCTAGCTAAAGCAAAAGAATTCCCTGGCCTGAAAGGTATGGACCTTGCGAAAGAAGTTACAACAAAAGAAGCGTATCAATGGAAACAAGGTTCGTGGACGCTTACGGGTGGACTTCCTGAAGCGAAAGCAGACTCAGAATTGCCATACCACGTTGTTGCTTATGACTTCGGTGCAAAACGAAACATCCTACGAATGCTTGTTGACCGCGGCTGCCGCCTAACGGTTGTTCCTGCTGAGACTTCAGCTGAAGAAGTACTTGCTCTGAACCCAGACGGTGTTTTCCTTTCAAATGGCCCTGGTGACCCAGAACCATGTACTTACGCAATTGAAGCGACAAAAGTGTTCCTAGAAAAAGGCTTACCAATCTTCGGTATCTGTCTAGGTCACCAGATTCTTGCTCTTGCGTCAGGCGCTAAGACAGTGAAGATGAAGTTTGGTCACCACGGTGCAAACCACCCGGTTAAAGATTTAGATCGTGATGTTGTGATGATTACTTCGCAAAACCACGGCTTTGCTGCTGACGAAGAAACCCTTCCAGAGACACTACGTGCAACGCACAAATCACTATTTGATGGTTCTCTACAAGGTATTCACCGTACAGACAAACCAGCATTCAGCTTCCAAGGTCACCCTGAAGCGAGCCCAGGTCCAGAAGACGCAGCGCCGTTATTCGACCACTTTATTGAACTAATCAAACAGCACACAGCGTAATTCGGAGTAGTAGACAATGCCAAAACGTACTGACATTAAAAGTATTCTTATTCTAGGTGCTGGCCCGATCGTTATCGGCCAAGCATGTGAGTTCGATTACTCTGGTGCTCAAGCTTGTAAAGCGCTTCGCGAAGAAGGTTACCGAGTTATTCTTGTAAACTCGAACCCAGCGACAATCATGACTGACCCAGACATGGCAGATGCAACTTACATCGAACCTATCCAATGGGAAGTTGTGCGTAACATCATCGCTAAAGAGAAGCCTGATGCAGTTCTACCTACTATGGGTGGCCAAACTGCATTGAACTGTGCGCTAGACCTAGAAAAGCACGGCGTTCTTGAAGAGTTCGGTGTTGAAATGATTGGTGCAACGGCTGACGCTATCGATAAAGCAGAAGACCGTTCACGCTTCGATAAAGCAATGAAAGCAATTGGCCTTGAGTGTCCAACTGCTGATACAGCGAAAACGATGGAAGAAGCTTACAAAGTTTTAGACATGGTTGGCTTCCCTTGTATCATTCGTCCATCGTTCACGATGGGTGGTACTGGTGGCGGTATCGCTTACAACAAAGAAGAATTTGAAGAAATCTGTCGTCGTGGTTTGGACTTATCTCCAACAAACGAACTTCTTATCGATGAATCACTTATCGGTTGGAAAGAGTACGAGATGGAAGTGGTTCGTGACAAAAACGACAACTGCATCATCGTATGTGCGATTGAAAACTTCGACCCAATGGGTATTCACACGGGTGACTCAATCACCGTGGCTCCAGCTCAAACGCTGACAGACAAAGAATACCAACTAATGCGTAACGCATCTCTAGCAGTACTGCGCGAGATTGGTGTTGAAACAGGTGGTTCAAACGTACAGTTTGGTATCAACCCGAAAGATGGCCGTATGGTTATCATCGAGATGAACCCACGTGTATCTCGCTCTTCTGCACTAGCATCTAAAGCAACAGGTTTCCCAATCGCTAAGATTGCAGCGAAACTGGCTGTTGGTTTCACGCTAGACGAGCTAATGAATGACATCACTGGCGGCGCAACGCCAGCATCATTCGAACCAACAATCGACTACGTAGTAACTAAGATTCCTCGTTTTAACTTCGAGAAATTTGCAGGTGCTAACGACCGTCTAACGACGCAAATGAAGTCGGTTGGTGAAGTTATGGCTATCGGCCGTAACCAACAAGAATCTCTACAAAAAGCACTTCGCGGCCTAGAAGTTGGCGCGACTGGTTTTGACGAAATGGTAGACCTAGACGCACCAGATGCTCTAACGACTATCCGTCACGAACTTAAAGAAGCTGGCGCAGAGCGTATTTGGTACATCGCTGACGCATTCCGTGCTGGTATGTCGGTAGATGGTGTATTCAACCTAACGCAAATCGACCGTTGGTTCCTAGTTCAAATCGAAGACATCGTTAAGCTAGAGCAAGAACTTAAAGCGAAAGGCTTTGCTGGTCTAAATAAAGACGAGCTAAACAAGCTTAAGCGTAAAGGTTTTGCTGATGCGCGCCTATCTAAGATTCTAGGTGTAGCAGAAAGTGAAATCCGTCGTCTACGTGACCAATACGATATCCACCCGGTATACAAGCGTGTAGATACGTGTGCGGCTGAGTTCTCTTCAGATACGGCTTACATGTACTCATCTTACGATGACGAGTGTGAAGCAAACCCAACAGACAAAGAAAAAATCATGATTCTAGGTGGCGGTCCAAACCGTATCGGCCAAGGTATTGAATTTGACTACTGTTGTGTACACGCATCACTAGCGCTACGTGAAGATGGCTACGAAACTATCATGGTTAACTGTAACCCTGAGACAGTTTCTACAGACTACGATACGTCTGACCGTCTGTACTTCGAACCAGTAACTCTGGAAGACGTACTGGCAATCGCTCGCGTTGAGAAGCCAAAAGGCGTTATCGTTCAGTACGGTGGTCAAACGCCACTTAAACTGGCTCGTGCTCTTGAAGCAGCTGGCGTACCAATCATCGGTACTAGCCCTGACGCAATCGACCGTGCAGAAGACCGTGAGCGTTTCCAAGTTGCTGTAGACCGTCTAGGCCTACTTCAGCCAGAAAATGCGACAGTAACAACAATGGAGCAAGCGGTAGAGAAATCTCGTGAAATTGGCTTCCCACTGGTTGTACGTCCTTCTTACGTACTTGGTGGTCGTGCGATGGAAATCGTATACGACGAACAAGACCTACGTCGCTACTTCAACGAAGCAGTAAGCGTATCAAACGAATCTCCAGTACTACTTGATAGCTTCTTAGATGACGCTGTTGAAGTTGACGTAGATGCGATTTGTGACGGTGAGCGCGTTGTAATCGGCGGTATCATGGAGCACATCGAGCAAGCGGGTGTTCACTCAGGTGACTCAGCATGTTCTCTTCCTGCATACACGCTAAGCCAAGAAATCCAAGACGTAATGCGCGAGCAAGTTGAAAAGCTAGCGTTCGAGTTGGGTGTTCGTGGTCTGATGAACACGCAGTTTGCTGTTAAGAACAATGAAGTGTACCTAATCGAGGTTAACCCTCGTGCAGCACGTACGGTTCCATTTGTATCTAAAGCAACTGGCGCGCCAATCGCTAAGATTGCTGCTCGTGTAATGGCGGGTCAATCTCTAGAGTCTCAAGGCTTTACGAAAGAAATCATCCCTCCTTACTACTCAGTGAAAGAAGTTGTACTTCCATTCAACAAGTTCCCTGGTGTTGACCCACTGTTAGGCCCTGAAATGCGCTCTACTGGTGAAGTTATGGGTGTTGGTGCGACGTTTGCTGAAGCATACTCTAAAGCTGAATTGGGTTGTGGCAACATCTACCCAGAAGGCGGTCGTGCACTTCTTTCTGTTCGCGAAGGCGACAAAGAGCGTGTTGTTGACCTAGCATCTAAGCTATCTAAGCTTGGTTACCAGCTAGACGCAACGCACGGTACTGCGGTTATCCTTGGCGAAGCGGGCATCAACCCACGTCTAGTAAACAAGGTACATGAAGGTCGTCCTCACATTCTTGACCGTATCAAGAACAACGAGTACACGTACATCGTGAACACTGCAGCTGGCCGTCAAGCGATTGAAGATTCTAAAGTTCTTCGTCGTGGTGCACTTGCTGAGAAAGTTAACTACACGACTACGCTAAACGCTGCATTCGCGACTTGTATGGCGCACACTGCAGACGCGAAAACGTCAGTAACTTCAGTTCAAGAGCTACACGCTCAGGTTAAAGCTTCTCAAGCTTAATCGCCTAAAGTGTATCGCTGATAAGCGGATATAAATGCTCAAAGCCCACTCTTCGGAGTGGGCTTTTTTATGTCTGTTATTCCGCGGTAACTTAATGATGAATATTTGGAATAGGTTAGAATCTTGTGTTTCGTTATTGCTCGTCTGCCGTGAGTGGTAACTTGTCGCTACACAGGACATTAAGGCGTTGGGTATATGGAAATCACTCTAGAAATATTGGCTATCTTGTTTGTTGTTGCAACGGCAGCAGGCTTTATTGATGCAATGGCTGGCGGCGGTGGGTTACTGACTCTACCTGCATTGCTAGCGGCTGGAGTTCCACCGACGCAGGCATTGGCAACTAACAAACTCCAAAGCTCATTTGGCAGCTTCTCCGCAAGTTGGTATTTCGTGCGCAACGGTATCGTCAGCATCAAAGAGATGCGCCTTGCTATCTTTTGTACCTTTATTGGCTCTGCAATTGGCGCTGAGTTAGTCCAGCACATTGATGCGAGCCTACTGACCAGTGTTATCCCACTGCTGCTTATCGCTATCTCTCTCTATTTCCTGTTGGCACCCCAAACTAGAGCGTCTGAAGGAAAACAGAAGATCTCTGAGGCCATGTTTGCTCTGTGTATTGGTGGCGGCGTGGGTTTCTATGATGGCTTTTTTGGCCCAGGAACAGGTTCTATCTTCACCGTCTGCTTTGTTGCTATTGGTCACTTCTCGTTAGTCGATGCTACGGCGCGTACTAAAGTACTTAACTTTACCTCGAATATCGCTGCCTTAATTTTCTTTATTTTGGCTGGTTTGCCTATTTGGGAGTTGGGATTAGTGATGGCGGTCGGTGGATTTATGGGCGCTCAGCTTGGCGCTAAAGTAGTGGTGACAAAAGGGCAGAAATGGATTCGCCCCCTTGTGATCGTGATGTCGATGCTAATGGCGTCTAAACTGCTTTGGGAACAGCATCAACAATGGATTCTATCAGTGTTTTAACTCGTGGAGACTGGTAACTATTTGGTCTGACACAGATATGAATCGGCCGAATCAAGCCTGCTAATTCGGTGAAGCTATACAGATATTGAAGCTCAATATTGAGTGTTTTTACGATAGAGAGCGGTATTAACGCTGGCCCAGTCCCGCCCAATGCAAGTTGAGCCGCTGCGGTGTAGGCATCCATCTCCATCAAGGGTTTGATACCAAACTTCTCTAATACAGAAAGTTGATAAGAATTGGCAGGGTTGGTCATGTCGTTAGTGATGACCATTGGAGGAAGCTCCGTTAGCGGTGACTTACTCACTATGTAAAACGGCTCATCAAATAGATGGAAGGTCATCAACCCATGATGTGGTGGCAGTAAGCCAGCACACAACCCCAAGGTCGCCTTGCCAGATTGCACTCGCTCTATGATTCTCGGCGTGTGGTTGGTGGTAATGGTGATGTACTTATCTTGCTGGATAAATTGGCCCATCATCTCACCTAAATAACCGGCTATCAGAGATTTAGAGCTGTCTAGGGTGATGAGAGTGGTATCTTCCAACTCTTGCTGTTCATAAATAAGCCCGCGAAGTTCATTGAATGTAGGGCCAATACTCTCTATTAATGCTATCGCATCTGGCGTGAGTTTTATCTGTCGGCCACTCGGTTCAATGAGCTTTTTACCTAGCTTCTTTTCTAAATTCGCAATCCGTTTGCTGACCGCTGATTGGCTGATATAAAGCAAACTGCCTGTGCGGCTCATGGTCTTTGCTTTACTCAATACCAGTAGAGTTTCGATTCCTTCGAGTAGCATTGGGTTATATTCATGAAAGTTGGGAATGATTGTTTCAACTTACCTTAAACAACGTTCATTCTCTAGTCTTGGGCTCATAGATATCAAACAAGCTAGGAGTTTTGAAGCTAGCCCGTCAGTTAATTAGTTAGGTTCTTTTTACTAGACTTGCGATGCGCTGACCAAAATAGAAAGCAGTCTGAAGATCGTTACTGTTGATGTGACTACTGGTGTTATCTGCCGTCTCATCTTCACTGGCGACCAAACCTATGCTTGATCCTGTGCGATTCAAACCTAAGTCATCAATGTGCTTCGAGATATCAAGCCCTGCCCAAATCATGCCATGCTGACAAGCCAGAGTGAAAAAGCTCAACAAGGTTTGTTGCTGCTCGCCGTTAAGGCTGCCACCTGTGGTAAAACCCGCTGCGAGTTTATTTCGCCATGCTTTCTTACAGTAGCTATCACTGCTTGCATCCATAAAACTCTTAAACTGAGCGGCTGGTGAACCCATGTAAGTCGGAGAGCCAAAGATAATGGCGTCACAGTTATCTAATGACTTGAGCTTATCATCGTTGTCATACCTTCCTTCGACCACTTCAGAAGATAGCACTTCGACAAGGAGTACTGAGTTAGGTTGTTGAGTGTTAATGCCTTCAGCGATTGTTTCAGCGACTTGCTTAGTTGCTCCATTCTTAGAGAAGAAAACAATGCCAACTTTACCAATACTCATCTTGAACTCCCTTTGACAATGTTAGTAAATATATTCATTTATAAAGCTATTTGTTTATTAATATAGCCTGTGAATTAGATAAGTAAACAAAAAACATTACTAACCTAATGAGCTAATGGACTAACTAAATTGAGTGTTAGGAAAAGAAGGGATCTTTGAAGAGTGGAAATCGAGGGTATCAGTGATTTGAAACCGGATTAAAAAAGGCCCCTTTGCGGAGCCTTTCTCTTTGTAAAGATAGCTTATTTGATGGCGAAGGTCGGCAATGATAAATGCCAACGAATAGCGCCAAGTCTGATCAATAGTGTTGAGAACACGCCGGCCAGAAATGCAGTTTCTGAGTCGTGCCCCATGCTGATCGCCATGGTATGGAAAGCGCCTCCAATGATACAAGCGGTCGCGTAGACTTCACTTCTTAGAATCATTGGCACTTCACGGGCAAGTACGTCACGGATAATACCGCCACCGCAACCGGTGATGACACCCATGATGATGGCCACTAATGCTGAATCTTGATAGATAAGCGCCTTTTCTACACCAATGCCAACAAACACCGCTAAGCCAATCGCATCACATACCGGCAATATCCACCAAGCCAGACGTTTCGGGCGTCTTACAATAATCATGGTCAGCAAACAGGTGATGATGATGACCCAAAGGTAGGTGGTATCGGTTATCCAAAATACGGGAGTCGCGCCCAATGCCATGTCACGAATTGTACCGCCACCAATTGCGGTAACACTGCCTAGAACGGCGACGCCAAAGGGATCCATCTTAAGACGGCCAGCGACAAATACGCCTGAGACGGCAAAGATGGCAGTGCCAAATAAATCGATAATATAAAGCAGCATGGAGTCCATGATACTGGTGCTCTTATAGTTAAAATTGTAGGGACAGGTCGGTGGCGAATTGTACGAAAAAACGCAGCAAATAGTTAGTGATTTTGCCTAGCTCTATCGAAGAAATCGCACACTTGTTGGATCGCTTTCAAAGTTCTCGTTGTCGGGCGATTAATCCAGTCAGAATTGAGGGACCAAATCTGATTTTGAGCGACAGCTGGGATCTCATCTTCCCATGTTTGCCACATGGTTCCATTCTCAATCGCGTGCTGAGAAGTGAAGATCACTTGCGGTTTTCTTAATACAACTTGTTCAATACCAACTTGCGGATATGGGGAGGCGCTGTCTTCAAAAATATTGTGACCACCACAAAACTCAAACACCTCACTTGGCCAGTGTCCTTGAGCAACAGTGATGATCGGCTTTTCACTGAGTTGGTAGAAGTAGTTTACTGGCTCGGCATCTTTGTATTTTAGTCTCAACGCGTTGAGCTGCTCTCTGTATTGCTGAGCGTTATTTTCGCCAATACTTGGATCGCTAGCGTATTGGCTGAGTTGTTCAATATTGGTTGCGATACTGTCTAGGCTTTTGGTTTTGGAGTAGTAAATATTAAAACCAAATTGTTCTAGCTTCGCGAGCTCTCTGGGCGGGTTTCCGGCTGGCCACGCAAGAATCAAATCAGGCTGAAGTGCGATGATCTTCTCAACCTTGATGCCTTGATAGTTTGCCACTTTTTCAAGCTTGTCGGCTTGCGGTGGGTAATCACTTCGTTCACTTACGGCTACAAGGTTGTTACCTAAACCTGCGCTGTACGCGATCTCAGTGGCATGAGGAGCAAGGCTGACCACGCGTTGAGCCGGCTGAACTTTTTCTGGAGTCAGTGGTGCTTCTTCTGCAAATGATAAAGGCAGCCATAAGCTGGAAGACAAAATAGTAAGGCTTGTAACAAGTGTTGAAGATTTCACTCTAAATCCCTTGGTGAATAAATAGTAAGGCTAGGCTTTGTAAAAAAATCCAGATAGCGATGCGACCAAAGAGTAGTTTCTGAACCTGAGATAGATGCAGAGCTGACGGTGCGATTCTTCCGCCTAATTTTGCGCGAATGGCTTTGGTGTTGTCGTAAATCGCAGGGCCACCCAATGATAGTTCCAGCTTGTTGCCAACGGCCGTGATCAACCAGGCAGGGCCGGGCAGTGGCCAAGAGCGACTTTGGACTAACATCATCTTAAATGTGTGCGTTGCTTTATCACCACATACGATCATCAAAGCAAAAAAACGTATCGGTATAAATTCGAGAATAGCGACTATCTTGATCGCCGTTGAGCCGAATGGAGAAAATTGCTTGCGACTTGGCGACCAAGCTCGAGCTAACTCAACCAAAAGGCGATACATTAACGCGGCCATTCCACCACCAATCGCGTACCAGAACAACACACAAACTACGTTACGAGCGTAACCCATGATGATGGTTTCTGTGGCGGCTTTGCCTAGGCCAAGTGACGAAAGTGATTCGGTTTGACGATTGACAATCGGAGCCAGTAACTGACGAGCTGCCGCTTTATCTTCTCGGCCAAGTGCTTTGATCAGTTGGTTAGCCAGCTTTTCATTATTGCGCCAATCAATCGCGAGTAATAACAGTGCCAATTCAAACAGTTGAGATTGCCAAACCAATGGTTGCAGTGCCAAGATAATAACCAGAGTTGGCAGTACCATTAACCCCCAGGCTAATGTGCCTGAGATTAAACTTTGGGAATAGTTGTGGTTGTTATTAACCTTGCTTGCTAAAAGCTCAGCAAACTTATGCCATAAGGTCGTGGGGTGTGCGGCATGGGGGATAGGTAAAATTAAATGAAAAAGCAGTGCTCCCCACATCACAAGGAGCACGCCATTTGCAAATACCTGATCAAACAGTGTTTGCATGTCTAGTCGCTTACTTTAGTAGGGCAACCATCTTAATAACCATTTCAGAAGAGCTTTGTGCTGCTAGTGGCAGGAACTCTTCGAAGCTCATTGGTGATTCTTTGTCTGCAACATCAGAGATTGCACGAACAACCACGAATGGTACTTGGAATTGGTGACAAGCTTGAGCGATAGCCGATGCTTCCATCTCTACAGCAACAACAGATGGGAAGTGCTTGCGGATGAACTCTTGGCGTTCTGCCGTGCAAACAAATGCGTCGCCAGTACAGATAAGACCGCGAACGGCATGCTTGTCTTCCATTTGTGCTAGTGCTTGCTCAGCAACAGCCATCAGTTTGTCGTCAGCTTTGAACGCTGCCGGTTGACCTGCCATTTGGCCGATTTCGTAACCGAAAGCTGTAACGTCTGCATCGTGGTGTCGAACTTCAGTTGAGATAACCACATCGCCAAGGTTCAGTGTTGAATCAAAACCGCCAGCAGAGCCCGTGTTAAGAACGACATCTGGTTGGTATTCGCTTAGTAGGATTGAAGTACCAACAGCCGCTGCTACTTTACCAATGCCAGATTGAAGCAAAACAACGTCAACACCATTTAGCTGACCAGAGAAAAAGGTACAACCGCCTTTATTAACTTCAGTAATGTCTGAAATTGCTGCTTTTAGGATCGCAACTTCTTGCTCCATTGCGCCAATGATGCCGATTTTCATGTGTAGTCTCTTATAAAAAATATTTAAACAGTAGAGCGAAATTGTAGCATGGATAAGAAGTGTCGAGCGACTGCCCTGAGGCACTTCTCATCCGAATAGCAGCGATTTATCTGCGTATTCTTCTATCTATTTGATTAGGCCTTCGCTTTTCAAGCTAGCACGAAGTTGTTCAGCTCGTTTTCGGTTTACGCCAAAATCAGAATGGCCAGTACGAGACTCTGAACGCACGATCAGTTTGCCATCCGTGATCTTAAGCTCTAAGTCATCGACAAAGCGCATGATGCGAGAGGTACATTCAACACGCAGATAATCTTCTGTTTTACTTGCGGTTTTCGATCCCGGTAAGGTTAGTGCAACCTGCTCAATCGCATCTAAGTTCGCTGAATCTGACAACTCAAACGCAGCCAATGCATGTTGCTCACGGTCATCTTGAGTTGATACGCAGTTTGGTTTGTCTCCACAAGGTGATGAAGTTCTGTCTTTCATGTCCGTGATTCCTTGGCTGCAAGCGGTTAAAGTCAAAAGAGATAGAGAGAGGAGAGCGGCTTTTTTCATAGTGTTTCCTATGGCGTTGTTTTAATTTTAATTGTAGTTCTCGGTATTCGTTAATTTGCGATTGTTTTACGTATTCTTTGTTATGCCGTTGGTAAAACGTATCGAACTTAAAAAAGGATCCATATACGGATCCTCTTTTTATAGTAACGGCTTGATTAATAGCGGAAACTTTAGATTAGTCACACTTCTAGGTAATCCAAGATCCCTTCTGCGGCTTTACGGCCTTCATCGATAGCGGTCACCACTAAGTCAGATCCTCGAACCGCATCACCACCTGCAAAGATCTTGCTGTTGGTGGTTTGGTATTGAAACTCTTGTTTGCCAGGAGCCTTGATGCGACCCCACTGATCGAGCTCCACACCGAAAGGTTCTAGCCATTCCATCGCATGAGGTTGGAAACCAAATGCCATGATAACGGCATCTGCCTCAAGAACATGCTCACTGCCTTCGACAGGTTCCGGGCGACGGCGACCTGCTTCATCAGGCTCACCTAAAGCGGTTTTCACGAATTTAACGCCAACCACATGACCAGCGCTGTTAAGCTCTAAGCCAATAGGTTGTAGGTTGAACTTGAACTTCACGCCCTCTTCACGCGCATTCTTCACCTCACGACGAGAGCCCGGCATATTGGCTTCATCTCGGCGATAAGCACAAACAACATTAGCTGCATGCTGACGAATCGAAGTTCGGACACAGTCCATCGCGGTATCACCACCACCGAGCACAACCACTTTTTTGCCTTTCATGTCGATGAATGGTGTTGGGTTATCCAGTTCCATGACCTTGTAGGTATTGGAAACAAGGAATGGTAGGGCATCATAAACGCCCGGTGCATCTTCGTTGTCTAAACCTGCACGCATGTTTTTATAGGTACCGACACCTAAGAAGACAGCATCGTAGTCATCGACCAGTTGTTGTAGTTGAACGTCTTTACCGACTTCGGTATTCATCTTAAATTCGACACCCATACCACTAAAGATACGGCGACGGTTTTCCATGATGCCTTTCTCTAGTTTGAACGATGGGATACCAAACGTGAGCAGGCCACCGATCTCCGGATAGCGGTCAAATACTACGGCCTTCACACCGTTTCGAACTAAGATATCAGCAGCAGCAAGACCTGCGGGGCCTGCACCGATGATTGCGACCTTTTTATCGGTCCATTCGACATGCGACATGTCTGGCTTCCAACCCATCTCAAACGCTTTGTCATTGATGTATTTTTCAATGTTGCCGATGGTTACTGCGCCGAAATCGTCGTTGAGGGTACAAGAGCCTTCACACAAACGGTCTTGAGGACAAACTCGTCCGCAAACCTCAGGCAAGCTGTTGGTTTGATGGGACAGTTCAGCCGCTTCGATAATGCGCCCCTCATTGGCAAGCTTGAGCCATTGAGGGATGTAGTTGTGGACTGGGCACTTCCATTCACAGTAAGGGTTACCGCAATCTAAGCAGCGGTCAGCTTGCGCCTTAGCTTGTTGCTTCGTGAAAGGTTCGTAGATCTCTACAAACTCAATCTTACGTATTTTGATTGGTTTCTTCGCTGGATCTACGCGATTCACATCAATAAATTGGTATACATTCTGGCTCATTATTGGCTCCTTCCAATTATTGCGCTTGAACACGAAGTTCAGCAGAACTGCGGCTTTGGTGGCCGAGCAAGGTGTTAAGATCCGCCGTCTTTGGCTTCACTAGGTAGAACTTCGGAATCCATTCATCAAAGTTCGCCAGAATCGCTTCAGCGTGTACTGAACCTGTCTCTTCTAAGTGCTCTGCAATCAAACCACGCAGATGTTCTTGGTGGATGTATAGGTCAGACAGAGAAAGTGCCTCAACCGATTCGTTGTTCACACGGCCTTGGAAGTCTTCATTCTTATCCATCACATAAGCAAAACCACCCGTCATACCAGCGCCGAAGTTGACGCCGGTTGCGCCAAGAATGGCAACAATACCGCCCGTCATATACTCACAAGCGTTATCACCTGCGCCTTCAATCACAGCGACGGTACCTGAGTTACGTACGCCAAATCGCTCGCCGGCAGTTCCTGCTGCAAATAGCTTGCCTCCTGTCGCACCATACAAACAGGTGTTACCTATGATGGTCGCTTCGTTACAAACAAATGCAGTGCCTTGGTGAGGCTTGATAACCACTTTGCCGCCCGCCATGCCTTTGCCAACATAGTCATTGGCATCGCCCGTTAGGTACAACTCGACGCCACCGGCGTTCCAAACCGCAAAGGATTGGCCTGCGGTACCATCGAGATACAACTTAATTGGTGAGCCTGCCATGCCTTGGTTACCGTAACGTTTGGCAATTTCACCTGAGATACGAGCACCAATCGAGCGATCGGTGTTGATTACGTTGTAGTAAAGGCTGGTGGATTGACGTTTCTCAATCGCATCAATTGCGTCATCAAGGATCTGTTGGTTGAGTTGAGCCTTATCAAATGGTGCATTTGGCTCGGTCCAAAACAGCGGGTGACCTTCTGGAGATACCGGAGCTTCGAGTATTGAAGATAGATCGAGCTTGCTCTGTTTCGCCGTGAGGCCTTGAACGGCTTCAAGTAAATCCGTGCGACCTATCAGGTCTGTGAGCTTTTCTACGCCAAGTTCTGCAAGGTACTGGCGAACTTCGTCGGCTAGGCCGGTAAAGTAGTTCACTACCATGTCTGGCAGGCCTTTGAAGTATTCACGGCGTAGTGTTTCATCTTGAGTCGCAACGCCCGTTGCACAGTTGTTTAGGTGACAAATTCGTAAGAACTTACAACCCATCGCGACCATTGGCGCAGTACCAAAACCAAAGCTTTCAGCACCGAGAATCGCGCCCTTAATAACATCGAGTCCGGTTTTTAAACCACCATCGACTTGCAAGCGGATTTTATGGCGTAGGCCATTGGCCACCAGTGCTTGTTGAGTTTCCGCTAAGCCAAGCTCCCAAGGGCAACCTGCGTATTTTACCGAGGTCAATGGACTTGCCGCGGTACCACCATCGTAGCCAGAAATGGTGATAAGGTCGGCATAGGCTTTTGCTACACCTGTTGCAATCGTGCCTACACCCGGTTCCGATACTAACTTCACTGAAACTAAGGCTTTAGGGTTCACTTGCTTAAGGTCGAAAATAAGCTGCGCCAGATCCTCGATAGAATAAATATCGTGATGTGGAGGAGGGGAGATCAGCGTGACCCCTTGAACTGAGTATCTCAGTTTGGCGATTTCTGCCGTGACTTTATGACCTGGCAGCTGACCACCTTCACCGGGTTTCGCACCTTGCGCGACCTTGATTTGCAGAACATCTGCATTGGTTAAGTAATGCGGCGTTACGCCAAATCGACCAGACGCAATCTGTTTGATGCGCGAGTTGCGGTCAGTCCCAAAGCGTCGTGGGTCTTCACCACCTTCACCAGAGTTGGAGTAGCCTCCTAATCGGTTCATCGCCATAGCCAGTGCTTCATGAGCTTCTGGGCTCAAAGCTCCAATCGACATCGCAGCCGAGTCAAAGCGCTTAAACAGATCGCTACTTGGCTCTACTTGCTCAAGTGTTAGTGGTTTATCGGCTTTTCTGAGGCTCATTAAGTCACGTAACATTGCCGCAGGGCGAGCATTTACCTGTTTAGCAAAAGAGAGGTAATCCGAAGTTTCGCCAGTTTTAACTGCGGTTTGCAGTGTGCCAACTACATCTGGGTTGTAGGCGTGATATTCACCGCCATGGACGTATTTCAGTAAACCGCCGTGTTCGATCGGTTTGCGCTTAGTCCACGCTTTACGAGATAAGTTATAGATATCTTGTTGGAAATCGCTAAAGCTTGCGCCTTGGATTCGTGTGGTAACTCCGCGGAAACAGAGCTTAACAACATCGGAATGTAGGCCAACGGCTTCGAAAAGTTGCGAACAACGATATGAAGCAATCGTAGAAATACCCATCTTCGACATGATCTTATACAGACCTTTGTTGATGCCGTTTTGGTAGTTCTGCATCGCGGTACGATAGTCTTTATCTAAAGAACCATCATCCAACATTTTACCTAACGCTTCATAAGCAAGGTATGGATAAACCGCGGTCGCACCGAAGCCAAGTAGAACTGCGAACTGATGTGGGTCACGAGCAGTGGCTGTCTCAACCACGATGTTGGCATCACAACGCAGGTTAGTATCAGCAAGCCTTGTTTGAACCGCGCCAACCACCATGGCTGCAGGGATCGGTAGTTTGCCTTTTTCTAAACCTTTGTCCGATAGCACAACTAAAACCGCACCCTCACGGACTTCTTGTTCCGCGCTATCACATACCGCTTTGATCGCTTGTTCGAGATCTTGATGATTCGGGTCGTAGTGCATGCTGAGAATGACATGACGGTAATGTTTCTGACTTAACTGCAGAAGCTGTTGCATGTCTGAGTAAAGCAGTACTGGTGAATCAAACGTCACACGATAGGCGTGACCGTCTGTTTCACAGAACACGTTCATCTCTTTACCGATACTGGTCGCCAAAGACATCACGTGTTTTTCACGCAATGGATCAATCGGAGGATTGGTGACCTGTGCAAACTTCTGACGGAAGTAATCAGTAACCAGGCGCTCTTTTGAAGAGAGAACAGCCATCGGCGTATCATCGCCCATTGAGCCTACTGCTTCTTGCCCCATATCACCAAGTACACGCAGTACTTGGTCGGACTCCTCGTTGCTCATCGCAAACTGTTTTTGGTAGGTCTTGAGCGTGTCATCGTCAAAGCTACGCTTACCGACTTGGTCATCTTGCAACGCAGAAAATGGCGTTAATTTGTGAACATTCTTTTCCATCCACTCTTTATATGGGTGGCGGCTTTTGAGGTCATTATCGATTTCATTAGATTGCCACAGTTTGCCGCGGCGAGTATCTATCACCAGTAACTCACCTGGACCAACACGACCTTTTTCTGCAACTTCATCCGGTGCGTAATTCCAGATACCGACCTCAGATGCTAGCGTGATTAGGTTGTCTTTGGTGATGACATAACGTGCTGGACGCAGGCCATTTCTATCGAGGTTACACGCGGCGTAACGACCATCTGAAAGTACGATACCAGCTGGGCCATCCCACGGTTCCATGTGCTTGGAGTTGAAGTCGTAAAAGGCACGCAGATCGGGGTCCATATCTGGGTGATTTTGCCAAGCGGGCGGCACAAGCATGCGCATCGCTCGGAACACATCCATACCACCGGCAAGGAACAGGTCGAGCATGTTATCTAGGCTTGATGAATCTGAGCCTGTCTCATTCACAAAGGGTGCTGCGGTTTGTAAGTCTGGCAGCAACGGCGAAGAGAATTTATAGGCACGAGCCTTAGCCCACTGACGGTTACCTTCAATAGTATTGATCTCACCATTGTGCGCTAAATATCGGAATGGTTGAGCCAGTGGCCAGCGTGGCTGAGTATTGGTTGAAAAGCGCTGGTGGAACAGACATATCGCCGATTCCATACGTAAGTCAGCAAGATCGAGGTAAAATCGCGGAAGATCGGCCGGCATACACAGACCTTTGTAAACCATGACTTGTGTCGAAAGGCTACAAATATAGAAATCTTTGTCTTCGCTGATCTGCTTTTCAATTCTACGACGAGCGATATAAAGGCGTCGTTCAATATCGCGTTCACGCCAACCAGCAGGGGCTGAGATAAAGACTTGCTGAATATTGGGAACGGAATCTTTGGCAATCGGACCTAATACGTCGGTGTTGGTCGGCACGACACGCCAACCTGCAACCGTTAAGGTCTCTTGAGCGAGCTCTTTATTGACGATGTCTTGCGCGGTTTGCGCTTTGGTTGGATCTTGGCTGAAGAAAATCATGCCAACAGCGTATTGCTTGCCGAGCTTGAAGTTATTCTCTTCTGCAATAATTCTGAGATAAGAGTCTGGCTTCTGTAGCAATAAGCCACAGCCATCTCCTGTTTTACCATCCGCAGCAATACCGCCACGGTGTGTCATACGATCGAGGGCTGAAATAGCAGTTCGTACCAACTTATGACTCGGTTGGCCTTCCATTTGCGCTATTAAACCAAATCCACAGTTGTCTTTTTCAAGACTAGGATCATATAGAGCCATTGCAATTCTCCCTTTTGCTTCTCTGTCATCCAGACAGTAAATGACTAACTATTCATATACTTGTTGTTTTTTATAAACTGATAGTTCGCTTTAGCCAGTTAAAACGTTATTGGTTGTGTTAACAAAACCGATTGATTTTATTTTCATCAGCTTTACAACGTATAGCTAATTGTGTTTAAGGTCAAGTTCATGGTTAATTATCATGCATAAACGCGATTAGCCACTTAATAATCTAAAATAGTCGATGGATATCAATGAGATATACAAGGTGGATGTTAACGGGATTTAACATATACAACAGGGTGATTTTGAAAACGACAAATGCCAGATAGAAAAAAGGCTAGCATCGAGTGCTAGCCAAATATAAAAGTTAGGAAGGGTGTTGCTTTTCCTCTAGGCTAACGTCATCGACGCTAGCCTGAGAAATATTATGCGGAAAGCATGAGTGAATCAGCTTTCGCTTCTAAGTTTGAGTTACCCATTAAGAAGTCATCAATGGCAATTGCACATTCACGACCTTCATTAATACAACGTACAACTAGAGATTGACCAGTACGCATATCGCCAGCAGCGAAAACACCTTTCTGGTTCGTTGCAAAACCTTCAGAAGCAACATTACCGCGCTCGTCCAGTTTAATGTCTAGTTGAGCAAGCACACCGGTTGGCTCTGGGTGTAAGAAGCCCATTGCTAGGAATGCCATGTCACAAGGAATAACACGTTCAGAGTTCGCGACTTCATCAAAACCTGGACGCTCACCTGGTTTCGCATCTTGCCAAACGATGTCAGCAATACGTAGACCCGTCACTTGACCTTGCTCGTTGCCGATGAACTCTTTGGTTAAGATGTTCCAGTGACGTTCACAACCTTCTTCGTGAGAAGTGGTAGTTTTCATGATCATTGGGTATTGAGGCCAAGGCATATTTGCAGGGCGCTTCTCTGGTGGGATCGGCATGATCTCAACCTGAGTAATGCTTGCTGCCTTATGGCGGTTTGATGTGCCCACGCAGTCAGAACCAGTATCACCACCACCGATAACCACAATGTGTTTATCTTTAGCGTGAATCTCTTCTGTCTTAAGATCTAAGTCGTTGGCACGGCGGTTGTTTTGACCAAGGAATTCCATGGCAAAGTGAACGCCTTCCAGCTCACGACCTGGGATTGGTAAGTCGCGTGGAACCGTAGAACCACCCGTTAGCAATACCACATCAAACTCTTGGCGTAGCTGTTGAGCATTAACATCAACACCGATGTGTTGGTTAACTTTAAACACAACGCCAGCTTCAGCCATTAGGTTGATCTTACGATCTATCACGTCCATACCCAGTTTGAAATCTGGGATACCGAAGCGAAGTAGACCACCGACTTTCTCGTCACGTTCAAATACCGTTACCGAGTGACCAGCGCTGTTTAGCTGCTCAGCTGCGGCTAGGCCAGCAGGACCTGAACCGATAACTGCGACAGTTTTACCTGTGCGAGAGCGTGGTGTTTTAGGTTTTGCGTACCCTTCACGGTACGCAGTTTCTACAATCGTTTTCTCGATATTACAGATAGTGATTGGGTCTTGGTTGATACCAAGAACACAGGCACTTTCACAAGGAGCAGGACAAACACGACCTGTAAACTCAGGGAAGTTGTTGGTAGAGCTTAGAATGTTCCAAGCCTCTTCCCAGCTGTCACGGTAAACCGCATCATTGAATTCTGGGATGATGTTACCAATCGGACAGCCGTTGTGACAGAAAGGTACGCCACAGTCCATACAACGAGAGGCTTGAGTATTGATCTTTTCACCAAACTCTTCGTTGAGTACGAACTCTTTGTTGTCTTCAATTCGAACTGACGGGTCAAGCTTCTTTGGAAGCTCACGACCGTGTTCTAAAAATCCAGTAGGCTTACCCATTATACTGCCTCCACTTCTTCCGTTTGTGCCTGTTGTGCTTCAGCTTTACGCTTTTCAAGAACCGCTTTGTAGTCGCGTGGCATTACTTTAACTAGCGATGCAACACTTGCTTCAAAGTTGTCTAAGAAAGACTGAGCAACTTCACTTCCTGTGAATTCAACATGCTTAGTTAGCATATCTAGTAGAAGAACTTTATCTTCTTGTTCAATTGGATCTAGGTCTACAAGTTCAGAGTTAAGCTTGGTTTCGAAGTCACCCGCTTTATCCCAAACATAAGCCACACCGCCACTCATACCAGCAGCAAAGTTACGACCTGTTGAGCCAAGGATAATTGCGACACCGCCAGTCATGTATTCACAACCGTGGTCACCAACGCCTTCAACAACAACCTTCGCACCAGAGTTACGAACACAGAAACGTTCACCAGCCATACCGCGAATGAAAGATTCACCTGAAGTCGCACCGTAGAAACATACGTTACCAACCACGATGTTGTCTTCAGCAACGATAGTTGATTTCGCATCTGGGTACAGAACCAAAGTACCGCCAGACAGACCTTTACCCCAGTAATCGTTCGCGTCGCCTTCTACTTCGAACTTAACGCCTTTCGCAAGGAACGCACCGAAAGATTGGCCAGCACTACCGTGGAACTTAACGTTCATTGGTTGTGGTAAACCTTGGTCTTTGTAAACCTTCGAGATTTCGTTCGACAGCATGGTACCCGCTGAGCGGTCCGTGTTGATGATAGGGAAGGTCGCATTTACAGCTTCACCTTTCTCAAGTGCAGGAATTGCCGCTTGAATCAACTTGCGGTCTAGAACGTCTTCTAGGTTGTGGTTTTGTTGTGTCTGGTTGTAGATACCATCTTCTTCACGAGCCTGCTCAATGTGCAGTACAGGTGTTAGATCTAGGTTCTTGTACTTCCAGTGGCCGATGTCGTCACGAACTTTAAGTTTGTGCGATTGACCTACCATCTCATCGATAGAGCGGAAGCCAAGTTCAGCCATTACTTCACGTAGACCTTCAGCCATGTATTGGAAGAAAGTCACTACGTCTTCTACGCGGCCGTCGAAACGTTCACGCAGAGTCTTGTTCTGTGTAGCGATACCAACAGGACATGTATTCTTGTGACACTTACGCATCATGATACAGCCTTCAACCACTAGAGCTGCTGTTGCTACGCCCCATTCTTCAGCGCCAAGTAACGTTGCGACTGCAAGGTCACGTGGTGTTTTCATCTGACCATCAGACTGAACAACGATACGGTTACGTAGGCCGTTTTTCAGCAGTGTCTGGTGTGTTTCCGCTAGACCCAGCTCCCAAGGCAGACCTGTGTGACGGATAGAAGACATCGGAGATGCACCCGTACCACCATCAAAACCTGCGATAAGTACTACGTCAGCTTTCGCTTTCGCTACACCAGATGCAATCGTACCTACGCCAGCTTCCGATACTAGCTTCACGTTGACACGGCCGTTACGGTTCGCGTTTTTCAGATCGTAGATCAGCTGAGCCAAATCTTCGATTGAGTAGATATCGTGGTGTGGCGGTGGAGAGATAAGACCTACGCCCGGAGTCGAGTGACGCGTTGCACCGATCCAATCATCAACCTTATCACCAGGTAGTTGACCACCTTCGCCCGGTTTCGCACCTTGAGCCATCTTGATTTGTAGCTCATCAGCATTAGATAGGTAGTAAGACGTTACACCAAAGCGACCTGAAGCCACCTGTTTGATTGCTGAACGTTCCCAGTCGCCGTTTTCTTTACGTTCGAACCGTGCTGGATCTTCACCACCTTCACCTGAGTTTGATTTCGCACCAATGCGGTTCATCGCAACAGCCAGTGTTGAGTGAGCCTCATGCGAGATTGAACCAAAGCTCATTGCGCCGGTTGCGAAACGCTTAAGGATGTTCTCGATTGGTTCTACTTCTGCTAGAGGAATAGAGCCTGCAGGGTTCTTGATGAAGTCCAGTTGGCTACGTAGCGTTGCTGCGTTGTCACCTTGGTCATCAACTGCTTTTGCGTACTTCTTGAACTGACCGTAATCTTTGTTACGCGTCGATTCTTGAAGTAGAGAAATCGTTTCTGGGTTGAATAGGTGTTTCTCACCACGTTGTTTCCACTGGTAAACACCACCAACATCAAGGATCTGAGCTGGGATTTCACGAGCTGGATAACCAACACGGTGACGAACCAATACTTCTCGCGCGATATCGTCGATCGTTAGACCTTGAATACGAGAAACAGTACCTGTGAAGTATTTTTCAACCACTGATTTGCTAACACCAAGTGCTTCAAAGATTTGTGCACCGTGGTAAGACTGCAGCGTAGAGATACCCATCTTAGAGAAGATCTTAAGTAGACCGCCGTTAACACCTTTACGGTAGTTATCGAATAACTCACGTGGGTGTACGTTTGGATCTAGCTTCTTCGTACGTTGCAGTTCAACAATCGTTTCAATAACTAGGTATGGGTTAACTGCGTTCGCACCGTAACCGATAAGCGTTGCAAAGTGGTGTGTCTCACGAGCGTCGCCCGTTTCAACAACGATGTCACACTTAGCACGTAGACCTTTACGGATTAGGTGGTGGTGAACTGCGCCAACAGCCAGCATTGCTGGAATAGCGGCATGGTTAGAGTTAACCGCACGGTCTGTCAGTAGGATGATAGAGTAGCCATCAATCACAGCGTCTTCTGCGTATTGGCAGATACGCTTAAGTGCGCGCTCTAACTTACCTTGGTCGCCATTTGCTTGGAATACGATATCCAGCGTCTTCGCTTGAAGGTGCTCGTTATCGATTGCACGCAGTTTTTCTAACTCTGAGTTAGACAGTACTGGTGACTCAAGTTCTACTTTTTGACAGTGCTCAGGTGTTTCAGCAAGTAGGTTCTGATCCTTACCTAGGTAAGTGTTCAGAGACATAACCATACGCTCACGAATCGGGTCGATCGGCGGGTTAGTTACTTGTGCAAACAACTGTTTGAAGTAGTTTGAAAGGTGCTGCGATTGGTGAGAAAGAATCGCTAGCGGCCAGTCAGCACCCATTGCAGAAAGTGGCTCGTAGCCTGTTTTCGCAAGAGGTAGAATAATTTCGTTTACTTCTTCAGAGCTCACGCCAAACGATTGTTGTTTGTGTAGGAGTTTCTCTGGAGAAGGTTGGCTAAATTCGTTGCTCGCATCTGGTAGCTTTTTCAAGCTCAGAAGGTTCTCTTCAACCCACTTTTCGTAAGGTTGTGCTTTAGCAATGCTATCTTTCACTTCTTCATCAGAAATGATGCGGCCTTGCTCAAGGTCAGCAACAAAGATACGACCTGGTTGTAGACGACCACGGTACTCAACGTTTTCAGGTGCAATCTCAACTACGCCAGATTCAGACGCCATTACTAGGAAGTCGTCTTTAGTTACTGTGTAGCGAGAAGGACGCAGACCGTTACGGTCAAGTGTTGCACCTACTTGAACACCATCGGTGAAACATACTGATGCTGGGCCATCCCATGGTTCCATTACGTTCGCGTGGTACTGGTAGAACGCACGACGAGTTGGATCCATGTTTTTGTTTTCTTGCCATGCTTCCGGGATCATCATCATCAACGCGTGTGGCAGAGTACGACCTGAAAGAACAAGTAGCTCAAGCGCCATATCGAAGTTTGATGAATCCGAACTACCTTCCTGACAGATAGGAAGCAGCATGTCGATTTCAGCTTGTGTAAACAGATCCGATTCTAGGATTGCTTCACGTGCTTTCATCCAGTTCAGGTTGCCGCGGACCGTATTGATTTCGCCATTGTGTGCGATGTAACGGAAAGGCTGAGCTAGACGCCAGCGTGGGAATGTATTGGTAGAGAAGCGAGAGTGTACAAGTGCTAGAGCTGTCACCATGGTTGGGTTTTGCAGATCTAGGAAGTACTGAGGAACTTGTTCAGTTGTTAGCTGACCTTTGTACACCAATGTCTTGTAAGACATAGAGTTGATGTAGAAGTCATCACCGATATTTGAAACGCTTTCTAGGCATACACGAACCGTGTAGTTACGAAGAACATACAGTTTACGCTCAAGCTCTTCTGGTGTGATACCAGGGCCGCCAGAAATAAATACGTGTTCAAATTGAGGTTCAGTGCTTAGTGGGTCAGCACCAATCATTGAATTATCAGTTGGAAGTTCACGGTAACCGATAACTTCTAACTCAAGGCGTTGTGCATTGCGTTCTAGAATGTCACGACACTGTGCACGTTTGTGTTCATCTTTAGGGAAAAGTACAACACCAACACCATATTTTTCAAAAGATGGCAGCTTAATTCCAAGCTTTACGGCTTCTTCTAGTAAGAATTCGTGCGGCTTCTGTAGCAGGATACCTGCACCATCACCAGAACACGGATCGCAGCCTTGGCCGCCACGGTGTTCCATACGTGCAAGCATATCGAGTGCTTGAGTTACTACATCATGAGATTTGCGATTCTTTAGATGCGCAACAAAACCGATACCACAAGCGTCATGCTCCAATTCAGGAGTATACAGACCCTGTGAGTTCTGCTCTTGATCTACCATAGATACATCCTTCCAGTTAAATCTAGGCGCAACTTATTTGTATAAAGTCAGCCTTGTCCTTTTATATTTATGGGTCTAAACCTGCCTATGCTGGCGGTTTGAATCCTTTCCGTATCTCGCAGGAAAAGTATTGCGAGAAAAACAATCCTTAGTGATACCTGTTTGTTTTTAACCACAAACTAGTGGTTTATATAGGTGGGAGTTAGATATCACCGACTTATTAGCAAGTTTTCGTTGTAAGTAAATACTCAAAAATAGCCAATATGTGTAAGTATCCTACAATTTTGTCTAGGCGAATTGCAATGAAAGTTGACCCATGTAGACCATTTTTTTCGTTTTATTTTGAATTTAATGCCTAACAAATGTGCAACATTAGGCAAATAGAGCCGATTTTTTGCATGTTTATTGATATTTGTTAGGTTGCTTGCAAAAAGCCTTGAGTAAACTAATTGGTCGAATTTTGCAGGGATGTAATTTTTTTTCAAAAAAAGACTGATATTCATTCTTATTTACTTGAGTGCTTTGAAAATATGCAATTACACGAGTTGGTCAATACTATCGGCCAAGACCTTCAACGCCGTTATGGCGAGAAGGTTCACAAGCTGACGCTTCATGGTGGTTTCAGCTGCCCAAACCGAGACGGGACAATTGGCCGTGGAGGTTGCACGTTTTGTAACGTGGCTTCCTTTGCTGATGAACAAACTCAAATTCAAAGTATTGCTGATCAGCTAAAAGATCGTGCGGGTGAGATTGCTCGTGCCAAGAAGTATCTGGCTTACTTTCAGGCGTACACCAGCACTTATGCTGAGGTGCAAGTGCTCAAGAATATGTATGAAGAGGCGCTAAAAGCACCCGGTGCAGAGATCGTCGGCCTTTGTGTTGGCACGCGACCAGACTGTGTGCCTGATGCGGTGTTGGATCTGTTAGCGGACTACGTTAAACAAGGCTATGAGATTTGGCTCGAGCTTGGCCTGCAAACCGCCAATGATAAAACCCTCAAGCGAATTAACCGCGGCCACGATTTTGCAGTGTATGAAACGATCACCCAACGCGCACGCGCTTTAGGTATCAAGGTGTGTACTCATCTGATTGTTGGCCTACCAAAAGAAACCAAAGCGGATAACCTTGAAACCTTAGACAAGGTATTAGCCGTTGGCACCGATGGTATTAAGCTGCACGGCCTTCATATAGTAGAGGGCAGTACCATGGCTAAGGCGTGGAAGGCAGGAAAGCTAGAAGCACCAAGCCTTGAAGAGTACATTGATATCGCGAGTGAGATCATTCAACGCACGCCTGCGGACGTGGTTTATCACCGTGTTTCTTCAGCGGCGAGACGCCCAACATTACTCTCTCCTTTATGGTGTGAGAACCGCTGGTTAGCGATGACTGAAATAGGTCGTTCGCTCGATAAAACCGGTGCTCAAGGCATCAAAACTGACTCCGCATTCGAGTACACGTTGCCTGTTTTAAACGCAGCCAATTAATAGAAATGGGTGACTGTAGGTAACAGCAGATAAAACCAACAAATAGTGGTAACATTTCCCTCACAGATTTTATGGTATAGATTGAGAGTAAATGGAACTGGTAATGACTTGGTTGTGGGACAGGGCGTATGGCTACGGTATTTATATCGTTGTTGTATTGCTGATTGCTCTCATCTGCTGGCATCTCTATTCTCGTTATCAGTCGCATATCGAAACGCTTCTACTTGCTACCCCGTCGCCCCTCTACTTTGTTGATGTTCGAAGTGGCGAAATACTCTATGCCAATCGCCAAGCCATGCAGTTGCTTGGTATCCGCCAAATCGGTGTTAATTTTCGCTTTCCTACTGTGGAAAGTGAGAACAGCTTTCGTCACTACTTAACCAATCACATTAACTCTCGAGCCTTCGAGCAGGTCTCCCTGTGGGCGCTTTCTGAATTTGAGTCGTTCAAGATCAACCTAGTCGGTCGTAAGATCCATTTTAGAAATAAGCAGGCTTGGATGATTCACGCCTCACCTTATAAAAACACCAACGAAGAACTGTCCCAAGAAGTTCGAGAACTGAATGTTGCTCGTACCGCGTTGGATTCTTTGTCTGAGCTGATCTACGTGAAAGATCAAAAGGGTGAGTTGGTCGCGAGCAATCGTTCGTTTAAAAAGTTTTGGCACGGTCGCCCAGAAGAGGGCACCTTGAGTGTTTCTGGTGGCGCATTGAAAGGCCGTGTTAGTGAGCGTTCGTGGACAACCGATCAGGACGGCAAAGGGTGTTTGCTTGAAACCTATCAAAGTGTGCTGCTTTCCCAAGATGGAGAAACCATAGGCACGCTCTCTATTAGTCATGATGTGACCGATTGGCATGACATGCAGCAGAAACTGCGTGGCGAAATGGAGAAGCGTAAAGATACCGAAGTGGCACTTGCGCAACGTGACACTATCTTGCAAAACATCTTGGAAGCGAGCCCAGACTCGATTGGTATCTTTAACGAAAACATGGTTTATCAAGCGTGTAATAAGCCGTTTGTGGCGGCGCTTGGTATCTCTGAGGTCAGTGACCTAGTAGGTAAGCGCCTGCAAGATGTCGTGCCTAATAGTATGTATATGCGTATCTCAGACACTGATCATCAAGTGCTTCATCATGGTAAATCGTTACGCTATATCGATAAGGTCGTTTCCAGTGATGGCGAATACACTTGGTATGATGTTGTGAAATCACCGTTTAGAGATCCAGCATCCAGTACTAATGGTGTGTTGATCATGGCGCGTGATATCACCGAGCGTTACCTTGCAGAGCAGAAGCTTGAAGAAGCCAACCTTGAGCTTGAACGTCTCAGCTTTATGGACAGCCTGACCCAGGTTTCTAACCGACGTCGTTTCGACGAACAGCTCTCTACACTGTGGCATTATCATGTGCGTGAGAAGTTGCCACTGACGATCATGCTGTGTGATATCGACTTCTTTAAAGGCTACAACGACTTTTACGGACACCAACAAGGCGATGATGCTTTGATTCAGGTTTCACAGGCATTTAAGCAGGTGTTGAATCGTTCATCTGATTGTGTGGCTCGTTATGGTGGTGAAGAGTTCGGCTTTATTCTGCCAAATACGACAACCGAAGGTGCTCAGCTGGTGGCACAGCGTATCCATGATGAAGTCCTTAAATTAGAGTTGGATCATGAGAAGTCGACGGTCTCTGAATTCATCACGGTGAGTATTGGTATTATCTCTTACATTCCTACACCTGATGATGAAATGGAATCGGCTGTTGCCTTGGCTGATAGTGCGCTGTATCAAGCGAAATCAGACGGTCGCAACCGTTCAATGGTGCATCCATACTCAATTCGCTAACGCTATAAAATTGGCAATTTGATTATCCCCGGCTATTTTTGCTTGGTTAGTATTTGTATTGGTTAATTAACCTTCGAAATTACCGCTGAACACTTGCTGCGTGTGATGTAGCTAGCTTACCTCCTATCTTCAAACAGGGTAGAATGTTGCTAGTCTTATCGCATGGAGCGCTAAATGAAACCCATGAAAAATCTTGCCCAGTATTACGTGGATCTACTCGTAAAACTGGGGATTGTCCGCTTTTCTATCTTACTCGCCCTAGCGCTTGTTGCCCTCGCTGTTGTTGTGCAAGTCGGTATCACCCTCGCACTCAAAGGGAATGTTGATGACATCGACATTGTCCGTTCAGTTTTCTTTGGTTTAGTGATTACGCCTTGGGCGGTTTATTTTCTGTCAGTGGTCGTGGACCAGTTGGAAGAATCACGTCAAAGGTTAGCGAAATTGGTCTCTAAACTTGGCGACATGCGTGAGCGAGACCAAGAACTCAACAATAAAATGCAGCTCAATATCGAGAAGCTTAATCAAGAAATTGAAGAGCGTGAAAAAGCGGAAGAAGCGCGCGCAGAAGCAATGCAAGATCTCGAAAACGAGGTGTTCCAGCGCGAGCGTACTCAGCTTGAACTCGCAGAACGTACCGCACTGTTACGCTCGTTTATCGATGCCTCGCCTGACCTTATTTACTACCGTAATGAAGATGGTGTGTTCTCTGGTTGTAACCGTGCGGTTGAAGAGCTCACTGGCAAAACAGAAAAAGAGCTAGTTGGTTTAACGCCTTGGGATGTCTACAGCAAAGAGGTCGCTCAGCAAGTTGTTGAAACCGATAAGAAAGTATTTGCTGACAACCAAGCTCTAACTTATGACCAATGGCTTGAATACCCTGACGGACGTAAGAGTTACTTCGAACTGCGTAAAGTCCCTTTCTACAGCAAAGATGGCCGTCACTTGGGTTTGGTTGGTTTTGGCCGCGATATCACTGAGCGCAAAGAGCATCAAGAGTCACTAGAAAAAGCCAGCCGTGATAAGACCACCTTTATCTCTACCATTAGCCACGAGTTAAGAACGCCGCTCAACGGTATCATTGGCTTGAGCCGCATGCTGCTTGATAGCCAACTGACCACCGAGCAGCGTAAACAGATGCAAACCATCAAGGTGAGCGCGGTGACACTGGGTAATATCTTTAACGATATTATCGACATGGATAAGTTCGACCGTCGTAAGCTTGAGCTATTCCCAACGCCTATCAACTTTGAAGATTTCGTTGTCGAGATCGAAAGTATCTCAGCATTGATGGCCGAGCAGAAAGGGTTAAGGTTCGATCTAGAAAGATTGTCTGATCTTCCTGCTGCTGTTGAAGTGGATGGTACTCGTCTTAGACAGGTACTGTGGAACCTTGTCAGTAACGCGATGAAGTTCACCAAAGATGGTGGAGTGGTGATGACAGTCAGCGCTGACATTGATGGTGACTTTGCCAACATTACGATGGAAGTGGAAGATACCGGCATTGGTATCCCTGAAAGTGAAATCGAGAAGATCTTCGCGATGTACTATCAGGTGAAATCGGGCACGGACAACTTGCACGCTGTCGGCACCGGAATTGGTCTTGCTGTCTCTCAACAGCTGATCAATATGATGGATGGCCACATTGAAGTCACCAGTGAAGAGGGCTTTGGTAGTACCTTTACAGTTTCGATTCGAGTTCCAGTGAATCACGATACTCAGGCACTGATCAAAACGCCAAGAAAGCAGTCGAATCTTAAGATCTTTATGGTCGAAGACATTGAACTCAATATCACAGTAGCTCGCTCTCTACTTGAAAGCCTTGGCCATGAAGTGACAGTCGTGATGACGGGTAAAGAGGCGCAAATTGCTTTCAACCCTGAAGACTATGATTTAGTGCTACTGGATATCCAACTGCCAGACATGACGGGTTTCGATATTGCTCAATACTACCGCGAGAAATACAGCCAGCTACCGCCTTTGGTGGCATTAACTGCGAACGTGCTAAACAACAAGCAAGAGTACTTCCAGAAAGGCATGGACGAAGCGATCAGTAAACCTTTGTCGGTTCGAGCTATCCAAGATGTCATCAGTGAACTTATCGAAGATGCACCAGAGGTAATTGAGAAGGTAGCGGGCACGGATAAGGTTGAGAGCATTGATAAAGTCGATGCGAGTAAGTCTGTTCTTTCAGCAATTGATACCACTTTGCTTGATATTGATATGCTAGAGTCTTATGTTGATATTGTTGGACCGAAACCGGTTTTGGATAGCATCGCGATGTTCGAAGATATGATGCCGGAGTATATGGAAATATTGAACTCCAACATGGTCGCGAAAGATAAAGCCAGTATCGTTTCTGAAGCACATAAGATTAAAGGTGCAGCAGGTTCTATTGGCCTGAAACGCATCCAACAAGTTGCTCAGAAAGCTCAATCTCCAGATTTGCCTGCGTGGTGGGAGAACATTTCAGATTGGGTTGATGAGATAAATAACGAATACCAGAATGACATTGAAGTCTTAAAGAGTTGGTTAAACCAAAGGTAGAAGAATAATGAAAAAATTAGCATTCGCCGCATGTGTAGTGGCATTAGCAGGTTGTTCTGCGCCACAAGTAGAATGGCAGCAAGATAATCAAGTCGAAGTATCTGCAGCAACAGTCACAATGAAAAGTAACCTTTGGCACAACAAGATGCCAACGATTGGCGAGACTCAAGATAAGACCCTACATGGTGCTATCTACCTAGAGTCAGACTCACAACTGCCAGCAACGCTTGCGGTTGAAAGTGTTACGGTTAAACAGGGTGCAGACACCTTGTTGGTAACGGCTGACGATCTTGATTTAAGAACACACAGTGAAACTCAATGGGAAGTCGCGTTTGTATGGCAGCTAGAGATCGACAGCGACAAGCCTGTTGATGTAGCGGTTGAACTTAAAGATGGCGAAACCGTGAAGTGGCTAGTAGAGAAAGACGTTAAGGTGGATACGGTTTACTAAAACCTTATTTAATTAAGAACAATAAAAAAGGGAGAATGCGCTGGCATTCTCCCTTTTTAATAACTATTGATGACGCTTCTAATATTCAAAACACTTACTGGTGAGCAGTGCTAAATGGTCAGAAGCGCGAATCGAATTAGTCTTCTAGGTCACCACAAAAGCGGTAGCCTTCACCGTGAATCGTTGCGATGATTTCTGGCGTACCAGAAACAGATTCAAAGTGCTTACGAATACGACGGATTGTTACGTCTACAGTACGATCGTGTGGCTTAAGCTCACGGCCAGTCATCTTCTTAAGAAGGTCAGCACGTGTTTGGATCTTACCTGGGTTCTCACAGAAGTGAAGTAGAGCACGGAACTCTGAGCGAGGTAGCTTGTAGCCTTCGCCATCTGGGCTAACCAGAGAACGACTGTTGATATCTAGTACCCAACCGTTGAACTCGTACTTCTCAACGCTACGCTTTTCTTCTTGAACAGAGCTTGTGCTCATGGAACGGTTCAGAAGGTTGCGTGCACGGATAGTCAGTTCACGAGGGTTGAAAGGCTTAGTGATGTAGTCATCAGCGCCGATCTCTAGGCCAAGGATCTTATCAACTTCATTATCACGACCAGTTAAGAACATAAGCGCTACGTTTGCTTGCTCACGTAATTCACGCGCAAGTAGTAGGCCATTCTTACCTGGAAGGTTGATGTCCATAATTACAAGGTTAACTTGGTTGTCAGATAGCACTTGGTGCATCTCTTCACCGTCGCTAGCCTCAAAAACAGCATATCCCTCTGCTTCAAAAATACTCTTTAGAGTGTTACGAGTTACTTGCTCATCTTCAACGATAAGAATCTGCGGGGTTTGCATTTGGCGGTACCTAAATTTGTGACGAAACTGTGCTAATAGAATAAATTCTAGGCAAAAACATAACATACAGGTAATGTATTTTTGATGATAACTTAAAGTTTTCAAAAAAACACTTACTTCCAGCTATCTGCCTTCCTTGAAGTATTGCCCAATAACGTAGATCCAGTACGCCTTTCAATCATTCTTTTAGTGATTGGAGTGGATTCTATAATGTTAACAGCATGCTAACAACGCGAGAATGTTAATTCCATTCACTTTGTTGATTTACATCAATTGCCGTATCGCAACAAACTTTAATAGTATGGCTACAACTTAACCAATGTTATGGTGACTATTTAGCACCAAA
Source organism: Vibrio sp. 10N.247.311.51 (assembly GCF_041467855.1). Taxonomy (NCBI): domain Bacteria; kingdom Pseudomonadati; phylum Pseudomonadota; class Gammaproteobacteria; order Vibrionales; family Vibrionaceae; genus Vibrio; species Vibrio sp. 10N.247.311.51. The sequence continues at coordinate 104,472 of NZ_JBFSVK010000010.1, forward strand.
ACAAGAATGATTATTCGAGATGCTTCGCACATCTTGCCTGCTAAAGAGCGGATTATGAACCAAGGAAGCTGAAAGCTGTCTTAAGAGTCTAGTAGATAAATATGCTCAATCAACTTTTATTGAGTAATAAATTGAGCATAGAACAATGAAAACAAAGGATTAATTTTAATAACATATAAAAGCATAGAGGCTAGCCTGACATAACCGGTAACGCCTTACTCACGGAGGATATATGCACGATATAACACCCGACTTGTGTGATGAGTTTGAAAGCGAAGTCACCCTACTGAACATGCCATTGCAGAACTTCGGCCAACGTGGTGCGTTCTTTGGAAAAATTGTAACAGTTCGTTGTTATCACGATAATTCCAAGGTTCGTGAGGTTTTAGAGACCGACGGCTGTGGCAAAGTGCTTGTCGTTGACGGAAATGGCTCATGCCAGAAGGCGCTGCTTGGCGATCAACTCGCTATTCTCGCGATAGAAAACGGTTGGGAAGGCGTGATTGTAAACGGTGCGGTGCGTGATGTTGGCATGATGTCGCAAATGGACCTTGGCGTTCAGGCGTTAGGTGCATCGCCATTCAAAACAGAGAAACGCGGTGTCGGCCAAGTGAATGTGACACTCTCTATACATAATCAACTGATTCAGCCTGGTGACTATATTTATGCCGATTGGAATGGTGTGTTAATTTCATCTGAGTTGTTAATTGAATCGTAACTGACTCCAATTTAATGCCGTTGATAGATTAGAACGGGGAATGGTTTGTGATGTACTGAAAGCTTGGATCTCAATCCGCACTAATCAGTTAATAAAGAACAAGCTAAAGAGACTAAAAGCGAAACCCTAATCCCACTTCAACACCTTGCTGCCACTCTTCATAATCAAGGGTGGCATGCAAATCTAGGTTATCTGTTAGTTGCACTCGGCTTGAAACCTCTGCGGCTACCGATTTCTCATTGTCTTCGGTCTCGTCTTTATAGGTGTGCAGAGAACTGTTGAAAGAGACTCTTTCTGAAAACTGATAACTGACACCGCTTAAGAATCCACTTTCCTGTTTCAATGCCGCACTATTGATACGTGTACCGACGTAAAGATCCACATCTGAAAACAAGCTATAAGAGTAGCCACTGTCTATCTTCCAAGTATCGAAGCTTTCACTCGACGCGTTTTGTGTGGAGATAAAAAATTTATGAGAAGAACTATCGATCTGGCTGGGTAGTAGAGGCAAGCTATTCGCTGAACAAACAACAGGCATAGCAAAAGCCAAAAGAATAAGTAATCTCTTCATTTCCCACTCCTGATGTCATTATTATTGTTCTTCGAACGTTATCGTTCAATTAAAGCACAGAACTTGTACGTTCGCTGCACAATCGATATAGCATTTTGTTATGACTATATATGCAATTGATCACTCTTGCCTGTTCAATGAGTAAATCCAGTATCTTAAGTGAAGGTTTATACAGGGTGTTTTATCCCTTAAATGACGGTTTGCTCTGAAAAACGGTGCGAATGTAAAAAAAACGCAACTTTTCATTGACGTCCAGTGGTAAAAATTGATACACGTAGAGTAAAGCACAAGCAGAGAATTTGATATGCAGCACGTAAGCCACCTAGTAATGACCACAACCATTATTATTACCGACATTAACATTGTTGGGGCAGGCTGCTAAGTAACGGATTTTAAAAAAAAGGCCTGTATCCAACAAGATACAGGCCTTTTTTTGTACCATTTTTATGACTTATGGAGAAAGGGATGCGCGTTTTAAAGTTTGGAGGTTCATCATTAGCTGATGCAGATCGTTTTTTACGAGCGGCTGATATCATCGCTAATAATGCCCAGCAAGAAGAGCTAGCCGTTGTACTATCGGCTCCAGGAAAAACAACCAATAAGTTGGTCGCTGTAATTGAAGCTGCACTTAAAAATGGTGAAGCAGACGCACAGATTACAGAGATCGAATCCTCATTCGCTGCACTGTTTGCAGATATTCAAGCCGTTGTTCCTTCTATTGATGGTTCTGCGTTCCAAGAGCAGGTTGATACTTCTCTTGCTCAGCTAAAACAGTTCGTAAACGGCATTAACCTACTGGGTATGTGCCCGAATCATGTTAATGCTCGCATCATCAGTAAAGGTGAGCGAATCTCAATCCAGTTGATGAAAGCGGTACTTGAAGCGAAAGGCCAACCAGCAAGCCTGATTGACCCAGTTCAATACCTATACGCTAAAGGTGATCACCTTGAAGCTATGGTCGATGTGGACGTTTCAACTCAGAACTTCCGTCAATCGCCACTGCCTAAAGGTCACGTAAATATCATGCCGGGCTTTACAGCTGGTAACGATAAAGGCGAGTTAGTCACACTTGGTCGTAACGGCTCTGATTATTCAGCTGCAGTTCTAGCGGCGTGTCTACGTGCTGATTGCTGTGAGATCTGGACAGATGTAGACGGCGTTTACAACTGTGACCCGCGTTTAGTCGATGATGCTCGTCTTCTTAAGTCATTAAGCTACCAAGAAGCGATGGAGCTTTCTTACTTTGGCGCTTCGGTTCTACACCCGAAAACTATCGCGCCTATCGCACAATTCCATATTCCTTGTCTGATCAAAAACAGCTTTAACCCACAGGGTGCAGGTACTTTGATTGGCCAAGACACTGGCGAAGATAACCTAGCAATCAAAGGTATTACGACGCTAAGCGACCTAACCATGGTTAACGTATCAGGCCCAGGTATGAAGGGCATGGTAGGTATGGCGAGTCGTGTATTCGGCGCGATGTCTTCTGCTGGCGTTTCTATTGTCCTTATTACTCAATCTTCTTCTGAGTACAGCATCAGCTTCTGTATTGAATCGGCTGATAAGGTGAAAGCGAAACAAGTGTTGTCAGACGCGTTTGAACTTGAACTTAAAGATGGCTTATTAGAGCCGGTTGAGTTCATGGATGACGTTGCGATTGTAACGCTGGTGGGTGACGGTATGCGCACTTCACGTGGCGTGGCATCTCAGTTCTTCTCTTCTTTAGCTGAAGTGAACGTCAACATTGTTGCTATCGCGCAAGGTTCTTCAGAGCGCGCTATCTCAGCGGTTATCCCTGAAGATAAAATTTCTGAAGCCATCAAAGCGTGTCACGAGAACCTATTCAACTCTAAGCACTTCCTAGATGTATTCGTTGTTGGTGTCGGCGGTGTTGGTGGCGAGCTTGTTGACCAGATCCAACGTCAGCAAGGCAAACTGGCTGAAAAAGGCATCGTGATTCGCGTATGTGGTTTAGCAAACAGTAAAGGTTTGTTGCTAGACAGCGATGGTTTACCGCTAGAGCAGTGGCGTGACCGTATGTCGAGTGCGACTGAAGAGTTCAGCCTAGCTCGCTTAGCGGCTTTGGTTCAACGTAACCACATCATCAACCCAGTATTGGTTGACTGTACGTCTAGCGAAGGTATTGCGGCGCAGTACGCTGATTTCCTAGCGGCTGGTTTCCACGTGGTAACACCAAACAAGAAAGCAAACACAGCAAGCATGGCTTACTACCATCAGCTTCGTGAAGTTGCACGTAACTCACGTCGTAAGCTGATGTACGAAACAACCGTAGGTGCTGGCCTACCGGTAATCGAAAACCTACAGAACCTCATCTCTGCAGGTGATGAACTTGAGAAGTTCAACGGCATTCTTTCAGGTTCACTGTCTTACATCTTCGGCAAGCTTGATGAAGGTATGACACTAAGCCAAGCAACCAATATTGCAAAAGATAACGGTTTCACTGAACCGGATCCTCGTGATGATCTATCTGGTATGGATGTGGCGCGTAAGCTGCTTATTCTTGCTCGTGAAGCAGGTATGGCGCTTGAACTTGAAGATGTTGAAGTAGACCAAGCTCTGCCACCGGGTTTTGATGATTCAGGTACGGTTGAAGAGTTCATGGCTCGCCTACCAGAAGCAGATGCTTACTTCAAAGAGCAGTCAGCTATCGCAGCAGAAGAAGGCAAAGTACTTCGTTATGTGGGTGAAATTGCTGAAGGTAAGTGTAAGGTTCGTATCGCTGCTGTTGATGGCGACGACCCAATGTTCAAGATTAAAGATGGCGAGAACGCATTAGCATTCTACAGCCGTTACTACCAACCAATCCCTCTAGTACTGCGTGGCTACGGCGCGGGTACTGAAGTAACAGCAGCTGGCGTATTCTCTGATGTGATGCGTACTCTTGGTTGGAAATTAGGAGTTTAGGAATGAGTTCAAGTGATATGGATGTTGTCGTTTATGCTCCTGCATCAATCGGTAATGTCAGTGTAGGGTTTGATGTGCTGGGGGCCGCTGTGTCTCCAGTGGATGGCACACTGCTGGGTGACCGAGTTATGGTTAAAGCCGGTGATGAACCATTCTCACTTAAAACTGCAGGCAGCTTTGTTTCTAAGCTGCCAACTGAAGCAAAAGAAAACATCGTTTACGACTGTTGGGTGGTGTTCTCTAGAGAGCTTGATAAAAAAGGCGTTACGCTAAAGCCTTTGGAAATGACGCTAGAAAAGAACATGCCTATCGGTTCAGGTTTGGGCTCTAGTGCATGTTCAATCGTCGCGGCACTAGATGCGCTAAACCGTTTTCACGGTCAGCCGCTGAATGAAACTGAACTGCTTGCTCTGATGGGTGAAATGGAAGGCAAGATTTCAGGCGGTATCCACTACGATAACGTTGCGCCATGTTACCTTGGTGGTGTGCAGCTCATGCTTGAAGAGCTAGGCATCATTAGCCAAGAAGTGCCGTGTTTTGACGACTGGTACTGGGTGATGGCTTATCCGGGTATTAAGGTTTCAACGGCGGAAGCGAGAGAGATCCTACCATCTCAATATCGTCGTCAGGATATCATTGCTCATGGTCGTCACTTAGCGGGCTTTATCCACGCGTGTCATTCAGGTCAACCTGAACTGGCTGCGAAGATGATCAAAGACGTGATCGCTGAACCATATCGTGAGAAACTGCTTCCAGGGTTTGCTGATGCTCGTAAATACGCGCTGTCAGCTGGGGCACTGGCTACTGGTATTTCTGGTAGTGGTCCAACTCTATTTAGCATTTGCAAAGAACAAGATGTCGCCGAGCGTGTTGCACGCTGGTTAGAACAAAATTACGTACAAAATGAAGAAGGATTCGTTCACGTTTGTCGCCTAGATAAGCAGGGTTCGATCGTTACAGGAAGTGAGTTATGAAACTGTACAACATCAAAGAAAATGATGAACAAGTCTCTTTTGGCCAAGCCGTTCGTCAAGGCTTAGGCCGTAATCAAGGTCTATTTTTCCCATCTGAACTGCCAAAGTTTGATGATATCGATGCGCTGCTAGCAGAGGACTTTGTCCCTCGTAGCTCAAAGATTCTGTCAGCATTGATTGGTGATGAATTACCAAAAGAACAGATCGACCAAATGGTGGATGCAGCGTTCCAATTCCCTGCACCAATCAACCAAGTAAAAGACGGCGTTTACGCGCTTGAGCTTTTCCACGGTCCAACACTGGCATTTAAAGATTTCGGTGGCCGCTTTATGGCTCAATCTTTAGCTGCTGTTTCTGATGGTGGCCAAATCACTATCTTAACGGCAACATCAGGTGATACCGGTGCGGCGGTTGCGCATGCTTTCTACGGCATGGAAGACATCAATGTTGTGATTCTTTACCCGAAAGGCAAGATCAGCCCACTGCAAGAGAAGCTGTTCTGTACGCTTGGTAAGAACATCCACACTGTGGCGATTGATGGCGACTTTGACGCGTGTCAGGCTCTAGTTAAAGACTCATTTGATGACGCTGAACTGCGTAAAGAGATTGGCTTGAACTCAGCAAACTCTATCAACATCAGCCGTTTAATGGCTCAGATCTGTTACTACTTTGAGGCAGCTTCTCAGCTGACTAAAGAGCAACGTGAAAACCTCGTTATCTCTGTACCAAGTGGTAACTTTGGTAACCTAACGGCTGGTCTATTGGCTAAAGCGCTAGGTCTACCTGTTAAGCGTTTCATCGCAGCAACCAATGAAAATGACACGGTTCCTCGTTACCTAGAAACAGGCCAATGGGATCCAAAACCGACCGTTGCGACAACATCGAACGCGATGGACGTAAGCCAACCAAACAACTGGCCTCGTATCGAAGAGCTTTGCCAACTGAAAGGTTGGGGCTTAGATACACTAGGCAAAGGTAAAGTGTCTGACGAGCAGAGCGCTGAGTCAGTTCGCGACCTTAAAGAACAAGGTTACCTATGTGAACCACATGGTGCGATTGCTTACCGTCTACTAGAAGAGCAACTGCAAGAGAACGAAACTGGCTTGTTCCTGTGTACAGCACACCCAGCGAAATTCAAAGAAGTGGTTGATGACATCCTAGGTTCTGATATCGAACTGCCTGGCCCGCTGGCAAAACACGCGGCGATGGAGTTGTTGTCTGAAGATCTTGATAACGATTTTGAAGCGCTAAAAGCAGTGCTTCGTCGAGTTCAACCTGCGTAATTTTTCAAAACGTAAAGTGTAGAACTTAGAGCGATAAGAAAAGGTGAATGAGCAATCATTCACCTTTTTTATTGTCTGAGTGTTTTTAAAGTAAGCTTTATTTAAGGGTTTTCTTACGCTTAAATGGCTTTAAGTAAGTGTATTGCTTTAACCCGATCAAAACGGAAAGGGATAGTATGAATTTTTTGATTTTTCTTGGCTCTGTACGTGAGAGCACACCACCAAGACCTGCTCGATTAGGGATGAGAGTCAGCAAGGCTTGTGAAAAACTGCTTGCGAATCAGCACTCAGAGCATACGGTTGAGATTATCGACCCATTGAATTATGACTATGGCGATGTGTTTAAGCCTGAGTTTTCGTATCATCGTTCAAAAGTACCTGCACATTTAGCGGAGTTAGCCGACAAGATCGCTAAAGCTGATGGCTATGTGATGGTTAGCCCGGAATACAATCATTCGATGAGCCCAGCGCTAGCTAATATTCTCAATCACTTTGGTAGCTCGCTATTTTCATATAAACCGAGTGCGATTGTGACTTATTCTGCTGGTCAGTGGGGCGGGGCAAGAGCATCCGTTTCAATGAGAACCTTCTTGTCAGAGCTCGGTTGCTTGCCTGTTTCTGCGATGATTCACTTGCCGAGAGCGCAAGAAGTGTTTGATGAAGAGGGCGGCGTTGTTCAAGAGTCTGAGCAAGCACAATGGGATGAATACATGAATCGAACATTCCATCAGTTGATGTGGTGGGCACAAGGTGCTGCGTTGCAAAGAGACAATGTTGATCCTACGGCTCTGGCGAAAGCCTTTACTAAAGATCCTTCTCAACGAAACGCGCCATAACCAAATTTGATTGGTGACAGTGCTGTTTGGTTTTAAGGGAACGGGTTCGAGTTGGAACAATAAGCGATAAGAAGTTGGTAGGACAAAAACTAAAAAAGCTTGGCCATTTCTGACCAAGCTTTTTAAATCTTTAACACTCTAGTTTACTGAGATTATAGAGACTCAGTGAACGTACGTGCGATAACGTCACGTTGCTGTTCAGTTGTTAGAGAGTTGAAACGTACAGCGTAACCCGATACACGGATCGTTAGCTGTGGGTAGTTCTCTGGGTGAGCAACTGCGTCTTCTAGCGTTTCACGCTTAAGAACGTTAACGTTTAGGTGTTGGCCACCTTCGATGCGTGGTGCTGCTTCGATTGCAACTTCACGGCTTTCGTACTCGCCTAGGTCTGCAGCTGAGATAACTTGGTCAGCTTCGAAACCTGCAGTAGCAACAACACAACGAGCTTCATTCTTCTCGCTATCTAGTAGCCAGATTGAGTTTAGTAGGTCATCGTTTGCTGCTTTAGTAATTTGAATACCTTGGATCATAACTATCTCCTAGTCCACTGAATGTGGTTTGATTATGGTGTTAACTTTCGATTTTTATTGAGCTGGGTAATATATACCTAATATTAGTAAGGTTAACATTGATTTAAGTCAAAAAACAACCAAAAACCATATTTTTACAAAGGTGATTATATTGAGGTAAATCAATAAAACCTTTGAAAATAAAGTAATTACAAAATATTTTAAAGTATAAAAAATATTTAACAGTCATATTTGTTGTAAGTTTACTACATTTGTTGTGTTTTTATTGAACTACAACCGATACGACCCTTTATTTATTAAGCATTCTGAAAGTGTAAAGTGATTTAATGACAAACAATAATTCATCCTCAAAACCGGAAACAAATATTAAGTTTATTGGCGCTCATGTGTCGGCTGCTGGTGGTGTTGATCAGGCGCCTATGCGTGCACGTGAAATTGGCGCCAATGCGTTTGCACTGTTTACCAAGAACCAGAGACAGTGGGCGGCAAAACCGCTAGAAGCGAAAACCATTAGTGCCTTTAAAGCCAATTGCAAAATGTTGGGCTTCGGTGCTGAGCACATTCTTCCTCATGACTCCTACCTGATTAACCTAGGAGCACCAGAAGAAGAGAAGCTAGAGAAATCACGCGCGGCTTTTATTGATGAAATGGAGCGTTGTAATCAACTTGGATTAACGCTTTTGAATTTTCACCCTGGCAGTCATTTGAAGAAAATCTCAGAAAGCGAATGTTTGGCGAAGATCGCTGAATCGATCAACCTAGCTCATCAAGCGGTACCTGACGTAATCGCAGTGATCGAGAATACGTCTGGGCAGGGCACTAACCTTGGTTGGAAGTTTGAACATCTAGCAGAGATTATCGATCAGGTAGAAGATAAGTCACGTGTTGGTGTGTGCTTAGACACCTGCCATACGTTTACTGCTGGCTATGACTTACGTACAAAAGAGGCGTGTGAGTATACTTTTGCTGAGTTCGACCGCATCGTGGGTATGCACTATCTAAGAGCAATGCACATCAATGATTCAAAAGCTGAGTTCGCGAGCCGAGTCGATCGACACCATTCTTTAGGAAAAGGCGAAATTGGCTGGGATTGTTTTGAGTATATTGCCTCTGATTCTCGCTTTAATGGTATCCCTCTTATCTTGGAAACCATTGATTCGACCATCTGGAAAGAGGAAATTCAACAACTTAGAATGTTTCATCGCTCAGCAACGCTAGCGAACGAAGAAGCGTAATAATAGAGGGGAAAATTTATTTCCGTCTATTTCTAAAAATTGGCACCTTTCTTTCATAGTATTAAAGTGAATATGTAGTTCACGATGTCTTAGAGGAGGTGCCTTTATGTATTCAATCACCCAAACTTCAACTATTGCAGTCGCACGCCGTTTACCTACACCAAACCGTCACGTGCATAACCACGGCCACCATCGTACACAGCAGAAAAGTGGTTAATCGAGATAAACACAACTTGAACTGATTATTATGATTCATCAACAAGTGAACCCTACACATCATGTTTATTGATAGCTGTATGAGGTATAACTAGAGCCTTATTTAGGACAGTTAGCCGATACAGCTATTTTTTTGTCTGGCGAAAGCCGCTAGAAACCTTGATGATTGGGAAGTAAAACGATGAGCGTACCAAAGACTTGGGAATCCATTATTAATGATGAACGTGATAAAGAGTACTTTCAGAGTGTCCTCGCGTTTGTTGAACAGCAACGTGATAGTGGCAAAACCGTCTACCCGCCACAAGAGCAGGTGTTCAGTGCCTTTGATATGACGCCTTTCGAGTCCGTGCGAGTGGTTATCTTAGGGCAAGATCCTTATCACGGTGCTAACCAAGCTCACGGCTTAGCATTCTCAGTGCTTCCTGGTGTGAAAATCCCACCTTCTCTACGCAATATGTACAAAGAGCTTGCACAAGATATAGAGGGCTTTGAGATTCCTAGTCACGGTTATCTCGATTCTTGGGCATCGCAAGGGGTGTTGATGTTGAACACAGTCCTTACCGTAGAAGAGGCAAAAGCACACTCACATGCTAAGTGTGGCTGGGAAACCTTTACCGATGCCATTATTGCTGAGCTCAATCAGCGCTCTGAACCGATCATCTTTTTGTTGTGGGGCGCACACGCCCAGAAGAAAGGCCAAGCGATTGATGAAGGCAAGCATCATGTGTTGGTTGCACCTCACCCATCGCCATTATCGGCACGCCGTGGATTCTTCGGTTGTCAGCACTTCTCTACAACTAACAAGCTGCTTTCTTCTATGGATCAACAACCTATTGACTGGCGTTTACCAACAGAAGTGTAGGTTGGTGGTTTTCTGAGCAGGGTCAAATCATAAATCAGCATATTCGTATACACTTATAAATAGTAGGTGTAATGGAGTGCAATACTATGATGATTGAAAGGATAAGACGAGAGCATGGCTATATGGCTCGTTTACTCGCGATACTCAACAGTAAGTTAGAGTTTCTGAAACAGGAGCGAGAAATAAACTATAGCCTGATCGCAGAGGTGGTTCATTACTTGATGAACCATTCAGACAAAGTGCATCACCCTAAAGAAGACGTCATTTATCGCTACTATCTTAAGCAATATGGCAGCGAGCAAGCGATTGAAGACTTGGAACTAGAGCATCAATTACTTTCTGAGAAAACGGCAGACTTTTTAGGTTTGCTTGATATGATTCTCCAAGATGCGGTGGTTCCTCAACAAGTTTTTATTGAGCAACTTGAAGCGTTTGTTAAGGCTCAGCGAAAACACATGGAATATGAAGAAAAGCATGTGTTACCCATGATTGTTGAGGCGTTCACGATCAAAGATTGGCAAGAAGTGGAGTCTCAATGGCTTCAACCGGAAGATGACCCTGTCTTTGGAGAGACCATCGCCGATCAATATCGCCAACTCGCGGCTCGGGTTCGACAAAATGAACAAGAGTGCGTTTAGCCTGTTTTAATGTTGAAACGCACCTATTTTTAGGTGTCCTCTATATTAGAGGGTTGGTTTCCAAATGGCGCTTTGAGCGGATTAACTACCTCAAAAAATAAAAAAGGCACCTATATAGGTGCCTTTTGCTATCTGATTTCTTATCGTGCTGATTAAAGCTTTATATCGTCAAGGCTAAAATCAAGACCTAGGTTCATCTCTCTCAGCTCTTTCTCAAGCTGCCTACGATCGTTGATGGCTTCGATTTCACGCCACTTACGCTTGAGTGGTTTCGAGCGTGATTTTTGAGTTACACGAGGCATTTCTAGTTCTGATACTTCATCGAATTGAAAGCTATCCATAAGCCATATCTCCTTCCGTGGGACTAGTTCTTACGAACCAATAAATATCATATTTAGGTTCACAATAACTTTGATTTGTTTCTCATTTGTTTCAAATCCATGAAGCTTTTGTTCTATTTTCTTATGCATGCTCACACATTATGAGAATTTTTATGTACAAAAAACAGGCAAACAAACCTAAGTAAACGATTAAATTGGGGGTTATTGAATGTTAATTCATTGTGCGAATGGAATAGCGTTTTGACTACAATGCATTGAAGTGCACATGGTGCCGTGCGGTATAGCGATCTCATTGGCCTAGAAAAAAACGAAGATCTTCACTATACCTTGTAAAACCTAGGCTGACGTCATTTTTATAGGATGATGTTCTTGTTAGGGTTGTGCCGTGGCTGTTGTTGATATTATGTCCCGATAATGTGACTTTTATTGGGCTGCATTGTTGAAAGTTGTGTTAACAAAAGGTGTGTTATTAGTGAAATGTCATTTTAATATAAGTGCATTTGCATATTGATTTTTAGGCCGTCTCGCTGCATTATCCGCCCGTCAAAAAATACACTGATACGTAAAATGGATGCATGAAGCGACATTTACAGTCTCAATCGCCGCAAGAATATAACAAGAGTGCCGACACAACATTGACAGAGGCATAGGCGATTAAGAGGAAGGCTAGGAAGCATGATCGGTGCTTAAACTCAATTACGAGGTTCACGTGACAGACTTAATCAATTTGATGAACGATCTCCTTTGGGGATCTATCTTAGTTTACTTACTGGTTGGTGTGGGTATCTACTTCACTGTACGACTAGGCTTCATTCAATTCCGCCATTTCGGCCACATGTTCTCTGTTCTTAGAAACAGCCGTAAAGCAGACAGTGCTGGTATCTCTTCTTTCCAAGCTCTTTGTACTAGTCTCGCTGCTCGTGTTGGTACGGGTAACATGGCAGGTGTTGCAGTAGCACTAACCGCTGGTGGCCCTGGTGCTATCTTCTGGATGTGGCTAATCGCAATGCTAGGTATGGCAACATCGTTTGCAGAAAGCACACTGGCACAGCTATACAAAACGCGTGATAACGACGGTAACTACCGCGGCGGCCCTGCATACTACATGGAGAAAGGCCTAGGCATGCGTTGGATGGGGGTTCTATTCTCTATCTTCCTAATCATTGCATTTGGTCTTGTATTTAACGCGGTTCAAGCGAACGCGATTGCAAGCGCAATGAACACAGCATTCGACCTTGAGCGTAGCTACGTTGGTGTTGGTATCGTAATCATCTCTGCATTCGTTATCTTCGGTGGTATCCGTAAGATTGCACGTACAGCAGAAATCATCGTTCCAATCATGGCATTGGCTTACCTAGCGATCGCTATGTACGTGATGTTCGCGAACATCGAGAAAGTGCCTGAAGTACTGGCTCTTATCTTCAAGAGTGCATTCGGTCTGCAAGAAGCAGCAGCGGGTGGTCTAGGTTACGCAATCGCACAAGCGATGATTAACGGTATCAAACGTGGTTTGTTCTCGAACGAAGCGGGTATGGGTTCTGCGCCAAACGCAGCAGCTTCTGCTACGCCTTACCCACCGCACCCAGCATCACAAGGTTACGTGCAAATGCTAGGCGTGTTCATGGATACCATTGTTATCTGTTCAGCAACAGTAGCAATCATCCTGATGTCTGGTGAGTATGTACCACACGGTGAAGTAACGGGTATCGAACTAACGCAACGTGCACTAACAGCACAAGTGGGCGAATGGGGCGGCATCTTTGTAGCGGTAGCGATTTTCTTCTTCGCTTTCACTTCAATCATTGCAAACTACTCGTACGCTGAAACGAACCTTATCTTCCTTGAGCACAACAACAAGAAAGGCCTAGTGCTGTTCCGTATCGTTGTTCTGGGTATGGTTATGTTCGGTTCTCTAGCGACATTGCCAACGGTATGGGCACTGGCTGACGTATCGATGGGCCTAATGGCGATTGTTAACTTGGTGGCGATTATCCTGCTATCAGGCATCGTGATTAAGCTAGCGAAAGACTACAACCGCCAACTAGACGCGGGTAAAGTACCAACATTCGATTCGAATGACTTCCCAGAGCTTAAGTCTCAGCTGGAAGACGGTATTTGGGACAACAACAAGAAGTAATCTTGTTGGAGCGATAAACGGCTCATCCTAAAGTGATTAGAAAGGCTAAGGTTTCGACCTTAGCCTTTTTCTTTGCCTGTCATTTGTCTCATTCTGTCTATCGAAGCTCATTCTCCCTATCGAAGTAATAGGAAGAGTCATAAAGACAAGTTGATGTTTTTTCTATACTCTAGCAGCATCCAGTTAGATAACCGATTAGGGTAAAGTTATGTTAGTTGTCGTTTCTCCAGCCAAAACACTTGATTACGAATCACCATTAGCGACGGAACGCTTTAGTCAGCCTGAGTTTGTTGAACACTCCGCTGAGCTGATTGAAGAGTGCCGCAAGCTGACGCCAGTAGATATTTCTGCACTGATGAAAGTCAGCGATAAAATCGCAGGGTTGAACGTAGCGCGCTTTGAGCAGTGGAGCGAGACCTTTACCCAAGACAACGCACGCCAAGCAATCCTAGCCTTTAAGGGCGATGTATACACTGGCCTAGACGCTGAAACGCTATCGGATGAAGATTTTGATTACGCACAAAACCACCTGCGCATGCTTTCTGGGTTATATGGCTTGCTTAAGCCGTTAGATTTGATGCAGCCATACCGCCTAGAGATGGGTACACGCTTAGCCAATGCTCGTGGTACTAACTTGTACCAGTTCTGGGGCAACATCATCACAGACAAGCTGAATGAAGCGCTGAATGCTCAAGGCGACAATGTGTTGATTAACCTAGCATCAAACGAATACTTTAAAGCCGTGAAGCCGAAGAACTTGGATGGCCAAGTGATTACCCCTGTCTTCAAAGACTGCAAGAACGGTCAGTACAAGGTGATCAGTTTCTACGCGAAGAAAGCGCGTGGCATGATGGCTCGCTACATCATCGAGAACAAGATCGACTCGGTTGAGGCGCTGACCCAGTTTGATACGGCGGGCTACTACTTCGTTGAAGAAGAGTCGAACGCGAAAGAGCTTGTCTTTAAGCGCGAAGAGCAAAACTAGTAGTCCTTGGCTAACGAGGAGCTCTCGGTTTTAGCCTGATAACAGACCAGATAGAGAAAAGCCCCATGCAGCGAACTGCATGGGGCTTTTTTATTGAATCGTTAAAGCTGGTAGATTACTTCTTCTTTGCTGCTTTCTTTTTCTTGGCGATTTTTTTCTTCTTGGCGATTTTTTGTTTCTCTACCGCTTTCTTATCTTCTTTCTTCGGCTTCTTCTTCTTAGTCACGGCCGCTTTCTTATGCGTAGGGCGCATGCCTTCGATGAAGCGTTCTTTGATTGGTTCTTCAGTGTAACGAGCCACACGCTCAATCATCAGTTGATCGTGCGCTTCAATGATAGAAACCGCGTTACCTTTTTTGCCAGCACGAGCCGTACGGCCAATGCGGTGTAGGTATACGTCAGCCGTACGTGGCATGTCGTAGTTGATTACGTGGCTTACGTCTGGAAGGTCGATACCACGAGCAGCAACATCAGTCGCTAGCAGTACGTTTACAGAACCGTCACGGAAACGAGCAATCGCGTTGTTACGACGATCTTGAGGCATTTCACCTTGGATCCATGCACATGGGATTTGCGCGCTTTCAAGTTGAGCTCGTAGATCTCCTAGACGATCACGCGTCTTCAAGAACACGATGCTGCGCTCAGCTTGCTCTGTGATAACGTGCTTTAGGATGTTCAGCTTGTGCTCTGCTGTATCTGCACGGTGGTACCACTGAGTGATCTTCTTACGCTCACGAAGTGATGATTTCGCATCGATCTCCGCTGGGTTTTTCAGTAGATCTTCAGTGAAACCTTCAATACCTTTACCTTCTAGCGTTGCTGAGAACAGTAAAGTTTGTTTACGCCAGCGACACTCTGCAGACAGACGGTCAACAACAGGACCAAAACCCATGTCTAGCATGCGGTCGGCTTCATCTAGAACCAGCCATTCAATTGCACGACAGTCAAAACGCTCGCCTTCGATGTATTCCATCAAACGGCCAGGTGTTGCTACTACGATATCTTGAGTCGTACTTAAGATATCTGCGTGCTCTTGGTACATCACACCGCCCGTGATCGTGAAGATGTTTAGGCTGGTGTATTTAGCAAGCTCACGTGCTTGTTCGGTGATCTGCATTGCTAGCTCACGCGTTGGCGTCAGGATAAGCATACGTGCAGGGCCAGATTTCTTACGTGGGAAATCCAGTAGGTATTGCAGTGCTGGCAATACAAATGATGCTGTTTTACCAGTACCTGTTGGCGCAGAAGCCAAAACGTCTCTTCCATCTAACGCTTGTGGGATTGCTTCAGCTTGTATCTGTGTTGGACGTTCGTAGCCCATTTCGTCAATTGCTTTTAGCAGCTCTTGGTTTAGATCGAGTTCTGCAAAGGTTCTGATCACTGTTGTTTCTCCACAAGCAATAAATGTTTCTGCCTCAAAAAGCAGACGATAAAAAAGAGTAGTCGGACATTATAGAAGCATTAGTGATTAGGATCACATGGTATTTGCTACATCTTGAGATAAAAATCTTTAGTGAGCGCAATAAATGCTTCGCTATAACCACCTTGGTGGTGAATTGTAAGCGATTCGCGCTGCAAATCTTGCTCGCAAGCAGGATCTTTAGATAACTCGAATAAAATTCGGCTAGCTGGCTTTTTATCTGTTGTTTTCACATCAAGGCGTTTTGCTAGATACCAACCACATTGCTCGGCAAGCTTGATAAAACCTTCCCCCTCTGGCGTCGGTAGGATGAAGCTGGCCGTCGCGGCGTCGGTTGTTATCTCGAAACAACGCTGGGTAAGCGCTAAGTGATCCAAGCTGTCGGTGTGTCTGGCGGTGGCTCTTTGGCTTTGCTGCGCCTGTTCTCCAGAGTTGAAGTAGGGCGGGTTACAGATGATCGCATCAAACCTTTGTGGAAAGTCGGCTGTTAACACGCTGCCGTGATCAAGGGAGATACGATCTGGCCAAGGCGATTGCTCAATATTGACTGTGGCAGCATCAATGGCGTGTTGATCAATATCTATCGCAGAGATTGAAGCATCTTCAAAACGCTGCGCAGCCATCAAGGCCAGCAGACCTGTTCCTGTTCCAATATCGAGTACACATGATCTTTGTGGCAGGCTTACCCACGCGCCAAGTAATACGCCATCGGTACTGACTGGCATACCGCTTTTCCCGCCGTAAATTGAGAATTGCTTAAAATTGAAGCTTTTAGTTTGCACGGTTTTGTCTTTCATTAATGTTCTGAGTATCGAGATATTTTAAGTGATTAGCTCTAATGTTAACCGCTTGTATGGATCAATGTTCTGCTTGAGAAACTATTGTTGTGAATTATGGTTAGTTTATAATTGTGGCTATTTTTCTATATATAGTGGAATCCACTGCTTTTTGTTCTCATATGCAAATTTATATGGTGTTTTTGTGTGGTGGCTTGCAGCTAGCCAGTTGTTTCGTCATTATGCGCGACTATTTTATAGATTGATTGGCAGCTTTGAGCTGTAACATTCATGTAAGCACAACATAAATTCATAAATATAATTAAGGATTATCTGTGAAACAGAGTCTAAAACTAACAGATATAATGGCATTGGGCTTTATGCTTTTTGCGTTTTTCTTGGGTGCGGGTAACATCATCTTCCCACCTCTAGCTGGCCAATTAGCCGGTGATCACTTCCTTCCAGCGATGTCTGGTTTTCTGCTGACTGCCGTTGGTCTGCCGTTAATCACTATCGTCGCGGTTGCAGTGGCTGGCGGCTCTTGGGGTCACTTAACTAAAGATCTTCCTAAGAAAGCAGCAACCATCATGGCTGTACTGATCTTTATCATTATCGGTCCTGCATTTGCTGCACCGCGTACTGGCCTTGTTGCCTATGAGATGGCGGTGAAACCGTTCTTCATCGATGCCTCTCAAGCTCACCTAACTCTCTTTTCAATTGCATTTTTTGTCGTAGCGATGTTCTTCTCATGGTCGCAAGGTAAGCTTATTGACGTCATTGGTAAGGTACTAACACCTGCACTGTTCGTTGGTTTGGTTGTACTGGCGATTGCTGTATTCGTTAACCCTCAAGGCGATATTCTTGCGGCTCACGGTGAGTACATCACTCAACCACTGACCAAAGGTTTCCTTGAAGGCTACAACACCATGGATACTTTTGCTTCTTTGATGTTTGGTATGCTGATTGTTGATGCGATTCGTAGCAAGGGCATTACTGACCGTGCAGCGACGACTAAGTACCTAATTAGCGCGGGTTGTATTGCCGCAGCGGGTCTAGCGTTTGTTTACATCTCTCTATTCTTCCTAGGCGCAACAAGTGCAACAGTCGCAGCTGGTGCAGACAATGGCGGCGCTATCTTAAGCCTATACGTTCAATCGTTGTTTGGTCCTTCTGGTCAGCTAGTGCTTTCTGTGATCGTACTATTAGCGTGTCTAACAACGGCGATTGGCCTTGTGTCAGCGTGTTCTGATTACTTCAGCTCGCTAACGCCTCTGTCTTACAAGACTTGGGTAATCATCAACGGTGTAGCTTGTGCAACCGTTGCAAACGTTGGCCTTTCTCAACTGATTTCTCTGTCTGTTCCAGTACTGTTTGCACTGTACCCAGTCGCTATCGCGTTGGTTGCTCTGACATTCTTGCGTAGCCGTTTCCCTAATCCAAAAGCGGCTTACCGCGTAGTGGTATTAGTGTCACTGCTGTTTGCTCTTATTGATGGCGCTAAAGTAGCGGGTGTAGACGTGTCTGCACTTAAGATGCTGCCACTGTTTGAGATCGGTATGGGTTGGTTGCTTCCAACAACGGCTGCAATCATCTGTATGTTCTTTGTTGGTAAATCAACAGAACAAGAGATGGCTGAAGAGACTGTTTAATCTTCCGTTGAGATTAGATTGTCCTTCGAGATGAAATAGAAAAGGCCTCATTACTTCGCAGTAATGAGGCCTTTTTGTATTCTGTGGTCTTTTTATATCCAGCTAGTTACTTGGTTAGCTACTTAGCCGGGAGCACTTCTGTTTGGTTATAGCTTTTCGCTGTACTCAACCAGTACCTGCTCAACCCAACTTGCGATACGGTCGTCGCTAAGCTCGTATTGTGAATCTTCATCAAGCGCCAAACCAACGAATTGAGATTTGTCTTCCGTTAACGCTTTAGACGCTTCGAACTCGTAGCTGTCATCGTTTGGCCAGAAGCCAACAAACTCTGCACCCGCGGTTTTCAGTTCATCATGCAATAGACCCATCGCATCTAGGAACCATTCGCCGTAGCCTTCTTGGTCACCTAAACCAAACAGAGCCACAACCTTGCCTTTCATTGGCGTGGTTGCGATGTCTTCCCACAGTTCATTCCAATCTTCTTGGATTTCACCGAAGTCCCAAGTCGAGATGCCCAGCAATAAAAGGTCGTAGTCCGCCATCAATGAAAGAGGGGTTTCTTTCACGTTATGGATATCAACTAGGTCTTCACCAATAATGCCGCGAATTTTCTCTGCTGCCATTTCTGTGTAGCAGGTGGTTGAGCCGTAAAATAATCCAATTTTCATAGCAAACGTTCGATTTTAATTTCAGATGGCGAATTCTAACCATAAATCGACTTCGATTGCAGCGATTATCCGCTCAAGTCGTAATTTTTATGGCATTCATATTTGCTCTGGCATACTCTCAAAACAGTTTCCAATATTGTGAGTAACACTATGCAGTCGCCTCAAGGGCAGAGCGCAGACCACGGTCTCGTTGAGCAGTTTTTAGATGCTATGTGGATGGAGCGAGGATTATCGGAGAATACGCTTGTCTCGTACCGTACCGATTTGTCCAAGTTATTAGCGTGGATGGAAAATAACAATTACCGCCTCGACTTCATTAGCCTTTCAGGTTTACAGGATTATCAAGGCTGGTTAGCCGACGCCGATTTTAAGCAGACTTCTCGTGCCCGTATGTTGTCGGCGATTCGTCGCTTGTTCCAATACTTACACCGCGAAAAAATCAGAGGCGATGATCCAAGTGCCTTGTTGATCAGCCCTAAGCTGCCGCAACGCTTGCCGAAAGATTTGAGCGAAGAGCAGGTTGATGCTTTGCTTGATGCGCCAGATCCGAACGATCCGATTGAGCTTCGCGATAAGGCGATGCTTGAGTTACTCTATGCAACCGGTTTGCGTGTGACAGAGCTGGTTAGCTTGACGATGGAAAACATCAGCCTAAGACAAGGTGTGGTGCGTGTTATTGGTAAGGGTGGCAAAGAGCGCTTGGTCCCAATGGGCGAAAATGCGGTGGATTGGATAGAGACTTTTATTGAACAAGGTCGTCCACATCTACTTGGCGAAAACAGTTCTGATGTGGTTTTTCCGAGTAAACGCGCCAAGCAAATGACCCGTCAGACGTTCTGGTATCGTATCAAGCACTACTCGGTCGTCGCTGGAATCGACACAGAATTGTTGTCACCCCACGTATTGAGACACGCTTTTGCGACGCATTTACTGAACTATGGCGCAGATCTCAGGGTCGTACAGATGTTACTTGGGCATAGTGACTTATCGACAACCCAAATTTATACTCACGTGGCGACTGAAAGGCTGAAGCAAATTCACGCGCAGCATCACCCACGTGCTTAAATCCATTTATTTTTAAGGTGAACTTAATGAGCGTATTACGCCGTCTTCCTCTACTAGCGCTTCCTCTTATGATTACTGCATGTAATGCATCAGAAGCGAAAGTAGAAACAACATCAACAGCCGTAGAAGCTGGTCCAGCTCAAGCTATTGATACAGCTGCGTTAACTAAGCGTTTTGAAAAAATCGGTATTAAGGTTGATAAGATTGTCCCTTCGGATATAGATGGTCTGTTAGAAGTTCAAACCAACAGCGGCATTATCTTTTCTTCTCCAGAGGGCGATCACTTTCTAGCCGGCACTCTTTACTCTCTGGATGATAACGGCAAATTCAGTGACGTTTTGGCTGAGCGTCAAGCTCCGCTGAATGCTGAAAAAGTCGCAGCGATGTCGGATACGGTTATCGAATACAAAGCCGATAACGAAAAGTATGTTGTGACGGTATTTACTGACATTACGTGTGGCTACTGTGTTCGTCTGCACAGCCAAATGCAAGGCTACAACGATCTGGGTATCACCGTTCGTTACATGGCTTACCCACGCCAAGGTGCGACAGGGCAAGTTGCCGATCAAATGGCGGCAATCTGGGCTTCAGATGATCCAAAAACAGCGATGCATGACGCTAAAGTAAACCGTCAAATGCCAGCGTCTGGTAAAGACCTAGCAGAGCAAAAGCAGATCATTGCTAAACAGTACCAATTGGGTCGTGAGCTTGGCATCAATGGCACACCGGCTATCGTGCTAGCAAGTGGTGAGTTGGTGAGTGGTTACTTACCGCCAGCACAACTTCTTCAACGTTTAGAGCAATAATTTCGTTTCTGTATTGCCAATTTATCCCCCATGTTTTTGATTTAAGGAGTGGCCTGATTGATATCGGGCCCATTTTTATATGATAGAGATCCAACGCCGTCCTGAGGTCGACATTTCAGTCTTACCTGCTCACTTACCTGACTTGTTAAAGCGCATTTATGTGAGTCGCGGAATCGACAGTGCCGACCAACTAGAGACAGCAGCGAAAGGCTTGCACTCTTATCAAAAACTGGGCGGCATTGATGCTGCGGTTGAGCTGTTGTTCAAAGCGATTCAACAGCAAAAACGCATCATCATTGTTGGTGATTTTGATGCCGATGGTGCGACCAGTTCGGCGCTGTCTGTTTTAGCGTTACGTATGCTCGGCAGCTCTAACGTCGACTATCTGGTACCAAACCGTTTTGAAGATGGCTATGGCTTGAGCCCTGAGGTTGTCGAACAGGCAATCGAGCTTGGTGCTGAAGTGATCATGACGGTTGACAACGGTGTCTCTTCAATTGAAGGTGTTCGCTTTGCTAAAGAGAAGGGGCTAGAGGTTCTGGTTACCGATCATCACTTGCCGGGCAATGAACTGCCAATGGTCGATGCGATGGTTAACCCAAACCTTGAGAGTTGCGCTTTTCCTTCGAAAGCCTTAGCGGGTGTAGGTGTGGCTTTCTATCTGATGATGGCACTGTGTGTTCACATGCGTAAACTGAATTGGTTTGCAGAACGCGGCATGACAGAACCTAAGTTGATGGAACTGATTGACCTTGTGGCGCTGGGTACGGTTGCCGACGTGGTTCCACTCGATGAAAACAATCGAATCTTGGTCCATCAAGGTTTGCAACGTATTCGTGCGGGTAAAGCTCGTCCGGGTATTCAAGCCTTGATCGAAATTGCTAAGCGAGACGCTAAGCGTTTGGTGGCGTCTGACTTTGGCTTTGCTCTTGGCCCTCGTATCAATGCAGCCGGCCGACTGGACGACATGTCTTTTGGTGTTGAGCTGCTCATGAGCAACAATATCCATGCGGCTCGTCGAATGGCGAGTGAGTTAGATGGTTTGAACCAAACACGTAAAGAGATCGAAGAGGGCATGAAGCAAGAAGCGATGGCTTTTTGTGAGCGCCTTGAGTTTGGTAAAGACGATCTGCCTTCTGGTTTAGCCTTGTTCCAACGTGATTGGCACCAAGGTGTGATTGGTATCTTGGCTTCGCGTATTAAAGACAAATACCACCGCCCAGTGATTGCGTTTGCAGATGGCGGCGAAGGCAGTATCAAAGGATCTTGTCGTTCGATTCCGGGTCTGCACATGCGTGATGCTTTAGACCGTATCGACACTCAAAACCCAGGCTTGATTCTTAAGTTTGGTGGCCACGCAATGGCGGCTGGCTTAACCATCATGGAAAAGGACTTTGAACGCTTCAGCAAGTTGTTCAATGATGTTGTGAAGAATGAACTTGGAGAAACAGCACTGAAGGGCATTATCTTGTCTGATGGTGAGCTGTTACCAGAAGAGTTCTCTATGCACACCGCTGAAACGCTGCGTTCAGGTGGCCCGTGGGGACAAGCTTTCCCTGAGCCAATCTTCGATGGTGAGTTTAAAGTGCTGCACCAAAAGTTGGTGGGTGAAAAACACCTTAAGCTGATGCTCGAGCCGCTCTACAAAGGTCATCCTACCAATGTGATGATTGACGGTATTGCCTTTAACGTCGACCTACGTCGCTGGCCAGATGCCTCGGTGAAAACCGTTCATCTTGCATTTAAGCTCGATATCAACGAATTTCGCGGCAACCAATCGTTGCAGCTGATGATTGACCATATCGAAGCCAAATAGTTATTTTGGGCTCAAAAATGCTCATCATATAGCGCTAAATTCAACAAGCTCTGTTCAAAAACAGGGCTTGTTTTCCTTTCTGCCCTTACAAATTTTACGTGTTTTTTCTGCCTGTCAATTTTATATCCCATTAAGTTGTTGAATCTTGGTTCACCACTCTAAAAAATTCTGTATCTCCGTCACACTTTTGAGTACAATTCTTCGGTTAAATTCTACTCATAAATGATGAGCTAAAATGTTTGAAATCAATCCTATAAAAAACCGTCTGCAGGATGTGTCTGAGCGCACAAATATCCTGAGGGGGTATCTTTGACTATGACGCTAAGAAAGAGCGTCTAGAAGAAGTAAACGCAGAATTAGAACAACCGGATGTATGGAACGAACCTGAGCGTGCTCAAGCGCTAGGTAAAGAACGTTCTGCATTGGAAGCGGTAGTAGAAACGATCGACCAACTTGACCAAGGTGTTGAGGATGTTGATGGCCTATTAGAGCTTGCGGTTGAAGAAGAAGATCAAGAAACGTTCGATGAAATTGAACCAGAACTGGCCGAGCTTGAAGCTAAGCTAGAGAAGCTGGAATTCCGTCGTATGTTCTCTGGTGATCACGATGCATCAGATTGCTACATCGATTTACAGTCAGGTTCGGGCGGTACAGAAGCTCAAGACTGGACTTCAATGATGTTGCGTATGTACTTACGTTGGGCAGATTCGAAAGGCTTCAAGACTGAAGTTATCGAAGTGTCGGATGGCGATGTTGCTGGCCTTAAAGGCGCAACGGTACGTATTTCTGGTGAGTATGCTTATGGTTGGTTACGCACAGAGACTGGTGTTCACCGTCTAGTTCGTAAATCACCATTTGATTCAAGTGGTCGTCGTCATACTTCATTTGCATCTGCGTTTATCTATCCTGAGATTGATGACAACATTACGATCGACATTAATCCTTCTGACCTACGTATTGACGTATACCGTGCCTCTGGCGCTGGTGGTCAGCACGTAAACACCACGGAATCAGCAGTACGTATTACTCACGTTCCGACTAACACTGTGGTTCAGTGTCAGAATGACCGTTCGCAGCATAAGAACAAAGATCAAGCGATGAAGCAGCTACGTGCTAAGCTTTTTGAACTTGAGATTCAAAAACAAAATGCTGAAAAACAAGCGAGCGAAGAAACGAAATCAGACATCGGTTGGGGCAGTCAAATCCGCTCTTACGTACTGGATGATTCTCGTATCAAAGATTTACGCACCGGCATCGAAAACCGTAATACTCAAGCGGTTCTTGACGGTGACTTAGACAAGTTTATTGAAGCTAGCCTGAAATCAGGTCTGTAAGCTTTATCAACTATTAAGCTTTACCAATAATATTGGTAAAAATGCCTATATTTGCAAAAATATAGCGGTCCAAATTTTAAAAGCAGGGTACATCTCTAATGACTGATGCTGTTCAAAACGAAAACGCACAAGAAGCTTCTTCACCTGAAGAGAACAAACTAATCGCTGAGCGCCGCAGCAAGCTGGATCACATCCGCCAAAACTGCAAAGCTAACGGTCACCCAAATGACTTCCGTCGTGAGCATCTAGCTGGCGATCTTCAAGCGGAATTCGGTGAGAAGACTAAGGAAGAGCTAGAAGAGCTTAATCACATCGTTGCGATCGCTGGTCGTGTTATGGCGAAGCGTGGTCCATTCCTTGCGATTCAAGAAACTTCTGGTCGTATCCAAGCATACGCAGCGAAAGACGTACAAAAAGTACTGAAAGAGAAGTACCAAGGCCTAGATATCGGTGACATCATCGGTGTTAAAGGTGCGCTTCACAAATCGGGTAAAGGCGACCTTTACGTGAACATGGAAGAGTTTGAATTGCTGACTAAAGCACTTCGCCCTCTACCAGAGAAGTTCCACGGTCTAACTGACCAAGAGATGCGTTACCGTCAGCGTTACGTTGACCTAATCGTGAACGAAGATTCTCGCAATGCATTCATCGTGCGTTCTAAGCTTGTATCTTCAATCCGTAACTTCATGAGCGCGAAAGGCTACCTAGAAGTTGAAACGCCAATGATGCATGTGATCCCGGGTGGCGCAACTGCACGTCCATTCATCACTCATCACAATGCACTAGACATCGACATGTACCTACGTGTTGCACCTGAGCTTTACCTTAAGCGTCTAGTGGTTGGTGGTTTTGACCGTGTATTCGAGATCAACCGTAACTTCCGTAACGAAGGTCTATCTCCACGTCACAACCCAGAATTCACAATGATGGAATTCTACCAAGCGTACTCTGACTACAAAGACCTTATGGATCTGACAGAAGAGTTGCTAAGCACGGCAGCAATGGACGTTCTTGGTTCTACTTCTATGCCTTACGGTGACGAAACGGTTGAGTTCGGTGGCACTTACGCTCGCATGAGCATGTTCGATGCAATCAAACACTACAACCCTGAGCACGCTGAGATTCAAGCGCTAACAGAAGCAGATCTACAAGATCGTGAGAAGATGGTTGCTATCGCAAAATCTGTACACGTAGACGTAGAAACGTTCTGGACATGTGGTCAGCTTCTAGAAGAGATCTTTGGTGAAACGGCTGAGCCTCAGCTAATTCAACCAACGTTCATCACTGGCTACCCAGCGGACATCTCTCCTCTAGCACGTCGTAGCGATGACAACCCATTCTTCACAGACCGTTTTGAGTTCTTCATCGGTGGCCGTGAAGTAGCGAATGGTTTCTCTGAGCTTAACGATGCACAAGACCAAGACGAGCGTTTCAAAGCGCAAGTTAACGCGAAAGACGCGGGTGATGACGAAGCGATGTACTACGATGCAGACTACATCACTGCGCTTGAGCACGGCCTACCGCCAACAGCGGGTCAAGGTATCGGTATCGACCGTCTAGCAATGCTATTTACAAACACGCACACAATCCGTGACGTGATCTTGTTCCCGGCAATGCGTCCACAAGCGTAATTCTCGCTTTTAGGGCGTAACAGCCTATGTAATTAAAGAGCCACCTTCGGGTGGCTTTTTCTGTTTTTGGGCTTCAAAACCTAGTCTGTACCGCACTCTTGATTCGAAAAATCGTTATTTCTGACATAGTCTTACTATTGAGACATAAAATCTAAGATAGTCTCACTACTATACGTCTCTGCGCTGAATACGATCTCGCGGCATTTTGTCGAACGATGAAGCGGTGACTCGTATTAGTCTGATTTAAATAAAAATAGAATAAGGAAGAAGGATGGGAACTCAATTTAAGATGGATTCCTTACCAGGTTCTCTTATCGTCGTTGGTGGTGCGTACGAACCCTGGTTATCAGTGTTAGAACAAGTGGGTTGGCAGTGTACCCAGTGTGCAGATTTACGAAAAGCCGATGCCTTGATTGCTGATATTGGCCCATGTATTGGTATTGTCGATCTTAGTCATGATGAGTTCAGCCTCAACGGTATTGCTAACCTTGTGAGCAATAACAAGCAGGTGAGATGGCTCGCCTTTATCCGTGAATCTCAATTAAGCTCTGATACGATCTGCCAGTTTATCGTTAACTTCTGTATCGACTTTTTCACGGCGCCAATCCCAGACGCTCAGTTACTGAGTACCATTGGTCACCAATTGGGTATGCTTAAGCTTGAGCAGAAGGTATGGCCAAACTACGGCATCAATAACAACATGGGTCTTCTAGGCGATTCTGTGGCCGTGAAGCGCTTGAGAGACCAAGTGAAGCGTATTGGGCCGACGGATGTCAGTATCTTGATTTATGGCGAGAGTGGGGCTGGTAAAGAGACGATTGCACGCTCGATTCATCAAAATTCGTCGCGAGCACAGAAACCATTTTTAACGGTTAACTGTCGTGCCTTGTCTGAAATGAGAATAGAAGCCGAGGTGTTTGGCATATCAGCACAGCCAGCGACTGCGCCTTGTATGTTGGAAGAAGCCGATGGCGGAACCATCTTGCTTAATGATGTTTTAGCGATGCCACGCAATCAACAACTGAATCTGCTGCGCTTTCTGCAAGAAGGTAAGATTGAAACCGCGAATGGACCGAAATCCGTTGATGTGCGTATTCTGGCCGCGAACTCCTCTGATATCGAGAAGGCGTTGATCGAGGGCGATTTCAATGAAGAGCTTTATCATTATATCAATGTTCTACGTATTCATGTTCCGAGCTTAAAAGAACGTGTGAGCGATATTTCAGTACTGGCGAATCATTTTCTACGTGAGTACTCGAAAGAGTTTAATGCTCAAGCGAAGAGCTTCTCAGACGATGCTATCCGTTCGATGAATCGATACCATTGGCCTGGAAATGTGCGTGAGCTGATGAATCAGATTAAGCGTGTTGTGTTGATGTCTGATGCTGTGATCATTGAGGATCACCAACTGGATTTACCAAAACAGAATGATGAACGCCGAAGCTTGAAGAGTATTCGAGAGCGCTCAGAGCGCGATGCGTTGTTAATTGTTTTGGAATCTTACGGTGGTCAGGTTTCGTTGGCAGCTAAGGAGCTCGGTGTATCACGAGCGACGATGTACCGCTTGCTGAATAAACACAGCCTAATCTCTGAAGGGGTTGTTTAGACTCTTTTCTACATGACTTTATTCAGTCACCGTAAATTAAAGGCCACGTATCTACGTGGTTTTTTTGTTTCTGAAGGGTAGTCCGTTGTTTTCTAGCTCATCCCTAAGAGAGATATGCTGCGATTTTATATAATCATAGTGAATATGTTATATGTAAATGAATATGCAACTGATATTTCAGGCGAATGCATTGTTTTAAAAATGTTAACCAATTATCGGTTGAATAATATACTCACTTGGTTAGACTTTAACCGTGAAAGCAACGATTTAACAAAGACTTGTCTGCTTTTACTACCCCATTTCTTTTTGGATTTTTTAGTTAGCTTGGAGGCGCAAATGAAACATTTCGATTTTATACAGCATATTTGCGCGTCGTTTGATCCGTGTACTGACATGGTGACTGAAATGTCACATACATCAGCCATGGCCGATCGAAACACCCAAGATAAACCTAACTAATAGATCCGTACCCTTATTTGGCTGCGGAAAAATAGCAGCTAAGTGAGAAGCCCTCATACTATCTAACACGCTATTTTTCCTCAGTTGATTCAACAACTGGAGAGTTATTATGCGTCACTCAGTATATTTAAAATTAGCAACAGTCCTTATCCGTGCCGATCTTCGTCGTGAAGAGCGTGAATGGCAACGAAAAGTTCGTCGTAGTTCATATGATCTGCCATGGAACAATACTCACTTATTAAGAGATATTGGTCTTGAAGCTGACGGTCGACCGATTGGTTTTTCTGAACCAGAAGTCGTCACTATTGAACGTCGAGTACGTCACCTTCGTCGTGTCTTAAGTGCACGAATACCGACGTAATCTGCGGGGTTGATAGCACCTTTCAACCCCTAAGATAATTCACAGTGATAGTTATGGCGTCGAAAGGGCAAACTTTTGAACTAGAACTGACCAAAAAAGAGAAGCGCTTGCTTCTCTTTTTTGCTTTTTTAAGCCGTTATCTGTGCTTTTTTAAGTCGTTATCTAGTAAAGGAAAAGAGTTCTACTAAGCTTTATAGAGCAAGGGAGGCTGGCTATGCAAAAGCATCAATTAGACATGTGGTTACATGGAGAGCATAAAGACTCTTATCAAACACCCAAAGTGTACGTTATTGGTTGTTCTGATATTTCAGAATATCTATTGGCGGTGGAGTACAAACACAAGCTAGAACCGGTAAAGCAAGACGGAGAGCCGCTTCACTTTGGATCCTTGGATCAAGTGAAAGAGGAGTTACTCCGGCTCGGCTTTGAAAAGGCGTATCTTCGTTTACACAACGCCTATGATGAGTTTGGTAATGAGCCAAGCCAAAGCTACTGTGACATTGAACTGGCGCTCAAACCTCATTAAGAGGCGTTTGTAGCGCGAGATTGATTCTAATTACAGACTGTTTTGTAACGCACTGATAGTTCTGGCTATCGAGGTTCGATTAAACGCTCTATGCGTAATGTGTTGTCAGCAATTTGTGGGTGAATTGAGTTCGTAGATAGAAACCGCGTGGTTTGGTTTTGATAGGTTTTCCACTTGCACCGTAAGCTTCCGTTAACACACGACTGTTGGCAGCCTTTGGACGTAAATGCAGTGCTTCACCGTGTCTTGCTGTTATCTGTTCAACATTGCCTAACACGATCAACTCCATCAGTTCTTCCCAATCTCGTTTCAAGAGTTCGTCTTCCGCTTGGCTAGGTGTCCATAATAATGGGGATCCTACATGCCTCTCCGCTAGTGGGATCTCTCTTTCTCCCTCGACAGGGATCCACAAAACCTTAGACAGCTTGTTTCGAACGTGGCTGGTTTCCCAAGTTATGCCTTGCACGCCCATCAAAGGCGCAACACACACAAAGGTGGTTTCGAGTGGCTTGCCAGAGTAGCCAATCGGAATGCTTTTTAGCTCGATCCCAAGCTTGGCAAAATCTTGTTCTGGTTTACTGCCTGCAGGCGCTCCTAAGTGCCATTCCAATAGCTGCCCAACCCAGCCTTTATCACGCTTAAGGTCGTTTGGCATCACCATCTCGGCTTCGTCGGCGAGCTCTTTAAAGGTCATTCCGGCGATGGCATACGCGCGCTCTAACAGCTCTTGTTGTGTTTGTGGTTCTGGTTTCATAATAAAAGGCATGATCAAAAAAACGATTTTATCAGAAGTTATCACCAAATGACGACTGGTTAAGAAATGATCTCCTTGCGAGAAAAGGGATCAAACTCAGGGTTATCCACAGGACATAAAGGTAATTAATTGAAATATTAATTTAGTGGATAAATAAACAGGGGTTTATGGTGGATAAAATGCTTGCCAAATGGGGTTCAAAATGAATCTTTCACTTAGTAGTGTGGATAAACATCGGAGTGGTTGATCTTTAACCATGTCAGATTTCTGAAAGATCTTTTACATTTCTAATGTTTTTCAAAACCAAAATATTATTTTAATTAACTGATTTATATGAAAATAAAATGAATTTGATTGATTTGTCGTTTTTGGTGTTGATGAATCTATGGATTAAAAAAAACGATTGCGGGTAATTCTTCACATAGTTATTCACAGAAAAGGTGAATAAATGTGGTCTATGTCTCACTATTGTGTGGGTAACTAGAATTTGAGCAAAACTTATCCATATTCCTAGTTATTATTCATAAATATAGCGCTTATCACGTCACTAAGTTTGCTCCGATTGGGGATATGTGGAAAAATCAGAGTAATTAAAAATTTAGATAGAGGTTGGCCAGTGATAGATGGCGATGGTTACCGATTAAATGTTGGTATTGTAATCTGTAACAACCATGGTCAGGTCTTCTGGGCTAAACGATACGGGCAACATTCATGGCAATTCCCTCAAGGGGGAATAGATGAAGGTGAGACTCCGGAACAGGCAATGTACCGCGAGTTGTATGAAGAGGTTGGCCTTACTAAAAAGGATGTAAAGATCGTCGCGACAAGTCGTCATTGGTTACGCTACAAGCTACCCAAACGACTGGTTCGGTGGGATTCTAAACCTGTCTGTATTGGACAAAAACAGAAGTGGTTCCTTTTGCGCTTAGATTGCGATGAGTCGCATATCAATATGCAGCGTGGAAGTACACCTGAGTTTGATGGTTGGCGTTGGGTGAGTTACTGGTACCCAGTTCGACAAGTTGTTTCTTTCAAGCGAGATGTTTACCGTCGAGCGATGAAAGAGTTCGCATCTTTAGCAATGCCGTTTAAAGAGCGAAAAATAAAAGGAAAGCGCAAATTGCGTAGAGGTTAAGCATGCTCAGTCAACTAAGGGAAATAGTTGAACACGTATCAAGAGTTGAAGATGTGTCGACGGCTCTTGATATTTTGGTTAAAGAGACATGCAGTGCGATGCAGACGGAATGTTGCACCGTGTATTTGGCAAATAATGATATGCAGCGCCTTGAGTTGATGGCAACTCAAGGCCTGATCTTCAAAGGCAATAGCATTCACATTGGTTTTGACGAAGGTCTGGTTGGCCTTGTTAAAAGAAGTGCTGAACCTATCAACCTTGCACAAGCGTCTGCTCATCCTGCTTATAAGTTTTTTCCAGAGCTTGGAGAAAACGTCTATCACTCTTTTCTCGGTACTCCGATTATCCACCGCAAGCAAGTGCTCGGTGTATTGGTCATTCAACAGAAGACCCCGCGTTTATTTAGTGAGATGGAAGAATCCTTCCTTGTCACGCTCTCTGCACAACTTGCCGTTATTGTGGCGCACGCCCAAACTCAAGGCCATTGGCTGTTAGAGCAACAGAAGCTACCTGCGACTAAAGGTATTGCCGCTTCATCGGGCGTGGCGATTGGTGACTTATGGTGGGATAACACTCAGCCTGAACTCACCGATGTTTATCCTGCTTCGACGCTCAATGTAGAGAGAGAGCATGAGTTGTTGGCGGTAGCGGTTGAAAACGCCCTCAATGACTTTAAGCGCATGCGAAAGCGCTTAGATAGCGAAATCAATAAAGACGCGCTGGCGATCTTTGACCTGTTTACTCACTTACTCAACGATCCAATGTTGCGTAAGGATCTAAAAAGCCAAATTCAGAAAGGCGATAAAGCCGATTGGGCATTAAGACAGGTTGTTGAAAGCTATTCGAATCGCTTTGCTCGTATGTCCGATGTGTATCTTCGTGAGAGAGCACAAGACATCCGAGAGCTCGGACAAAGGCTGCTCTATTTCCTCCACAACTCTGAACATGAACTTCGCACGTTAGATAAGCCGATTATCTTAGTGGTTCGTGAGTTAACCGCTTCGGTATTAGCGTCTATTCCAAAAGAAAAGCTCTTGGCGGTTATTTCTTTGGAAGGGGCGGCGAACTCGCACGCAGCAATTTTATCTCGAGCGCTTGGCATACCTTCCGTCATGGGGGTAAATCTTAACTTAGCTCAAGCTAATGGTAAGCGAGCGATTGTTGATGGGTATAGCGGTGAGATCTTTATTGAGCCGACTAAAAGCCTGCTCAAAGAGTATCGTGGGCTGATTCTAGAAGAGAGTGAGCTCTCCTCTATGGTCAATCGCGAGCTGTACCTTCCGGCAAAAACCCAAGACGACAAGCAAGTCGAGATCCTGCTTAATGCGGGCTTGAGTGCAGACACTAACATTGCTATCAACCAAGGCGTTGATGGAGTAGGGCTGTATCGAACTGAAATCTCTTTCTTGTTGCAGCAAAGATTCCCGTCAGAGGATGAACAATTCAAGCAGTATCGTTCAGTGCTGGCAAGCTACCCAGAGAAACAAGTGGTGATGCGTACACTCGATATCGGTGGTGATAAGGCCTTACCGTATTTTCCTATCGAAGAGGACAATCCATTCCTTGGTTGGCGTGGCATTCGTTTTACGCTCGATCATCCAGACATCTTTATTATTCAGTTACGTGCCATGCTACGTGCGAGTTGTGAAAGCCATAACTTGAGTATTTTGCTGCCGATGATCTCTGGTGCTCAGGAATTGGATGACGCGCTACAGCTGATTGAACAAGCGTATGACGAAGTGCATGAGCTTGATAACCGAGTGCGTATGCCTCGCGTTGGTATCATGATTGAAGTGCCATCCATGCTGTACATACTGCCGCTGATTGCGGATAAGGTCGACTTCGTTTCAGTCGGTACCAACGACTTAACCCAATATTTATTAGCGGTTGATCGGAACAATTCACGAGTATCTGATGTCTACGAATCAATGCACCCTGCGGTGATCATGGCATTAAAACAAATTCATGATACTTGTAAGCAATATCAATTACCTGTGTGTATTTGTGGCGAGTTAGCCGGTGACCCGATGGGAGCGCTGCTATTGATTGGATTGGGGTATGAGACGTTGAGTATGAATACCTCGAATGTCGCAAGAACCAAATATTTGATTCGTCAATCGAACTTGGCTGAATTACAGGATTTGGCAAATAAGGCACTTTCAAAACCGTATGGTAGTGACATCTATAGTATGATGCTGAACTATTTCGAAGAGCGTGAATTTACAGGCTTCATTCGAGCAGGTAAAAAATAGGATTTAACGTGTCATATGAACTGATAGGCTTGTTAGCAGGCCTTGGTGCTATTGTTGGTGTTTTAGCTGGCTTGCTAGGCATTGGTGGTGGTTTGCTGGTGGTTCC
Source organism: Vibrio sp. 10N.247.311.51 (assembly GCF_041467855.1). Lineage (NCBI taxonomy): Bacteria > Pseudomonadati > Pseudomonadota > Gammaproteobacteria > Vibrionales > Vibrionaceae > Vibrio > Vibrio sp. 10N.247.311.51. The sequence continues at coordinate 137,087 of NZ_JBFSVK010000010.1, forward strand.
TGCCTTACTGTTTTTGCTTCCTAAAGCGGGTATCCCCCAAGAGTTTGCGATGCAAATGGCATTGGCTACTTCGCTATCAACCATCATAGTTACGTCAGGATCGTCTGCGATTAACCATCTAAAGTTGGGTAACGTAGAGATGTTTGTCGTTAAGTGGTTGATGCCTGGTGTGGTGATAGGTGGCTTCCTCGGATCTTTCGTGGCCGATGTGATTCCAGCTCAATACCTACCAAAAGTCTTTGGTGTGATTGTGTTGGTATTGGCGTTGCAAATGCTGCTGTCGATTCGCTCTAAGAGCCAAAAATCGATGCCAGGTTCAGCTAAAACCGTGTTGTGTGGCGGCGGGATTGGTTTGGTATCAAGCTTAGCGGGCATTGGCGGTGGGTCTTTATCGGTACCTTTCCTTAACCATCACGGTGTGGAAATGCGTAAAGCCGTCGGCTCATCTTCGGTATGCGGTTGTGTTATCGCGATTTCGGGAATGCTAGGTTTCATTTGGCATGGATCTTCTGTCGATGATCTTCCTGCGTATAGCTTAGGTTATGTTTATCTGCCGGCTTTGATCGCGATATCTTGTACCTCAGTTTTGACCACTCGAGTGGGGGCGAAACTGGCCACTCAATTGCCAACCCCAGTGCTGAAGAAATTCTTTGCGGTGTTTTTAATGTTTATAGCAGCCACAATGCTGCTGTAGTGTCTTTTCTGTTAGTCATCGAGCTAACCGTTAATCAATTTAGATAGAGAGCCAAGTATGTCTCAGGGTTTTATCGAATTCCCAAATATCGATCCTGTTCTTATTGAACTAGGACCAATCTCAGTTCGTTGGTACGGCCTAATGTACCTTGTCGGTTTTATGTTTGCTCTTTGGTTAGCAAATCGCCGAGCTGATCAACCGGGCAGCGGTTGGACTCGAGAGCAAGTATCAGACTTACTGTTTGCTGGTTTTCTAGGTGTGGTGTTGGGTGGTCGTATTGGCTACGTACTTTTCTACAACTTTGACCTTTTCCTAGCAGACCCACTGTATCTATTTAAGGTATGGACTGGCGGTATGTCTTTCCACGGTGGCTTGCTTGGTGTTATTACTGCCATGTTTTGGTATGCCAAAAAGAACGGTCGAACCTTCTTTGGTGTGGCAGACATGATTGCACCATTGGTGCCATTTGGTTTAGGCATGGGGCGCTTAGGTAACTTCATGAACAGCGAGCTTTGGGGCCGTGTGACTGATGTGCCATGGGCGATTGTGTTCCCTAACGGTGGTCCACTTCCTCGTCACCCATCTCAACTTTACGAGATGGCGCTTGAAGGTATTGTACTGTTCTTCATCTTGAACTGGTTTATCAAAAAGCCGCGTCCTCTTGGTTCTGTATCAGGGTTATTCCTAGCTGGATATGGTACATTCCGCTTCTTAGTAGAATACGTACGTGAACCTGATGCTCACCTAGGTTTGTTCGGTGGATTTATCTCTATGGGACAAATTTTGTCACTGCCAATGGTTATCATCGGTGTGCTGATGATGGTGTGGGCATACAAGCGTGGTCACTACAAAGACGAATTACCACAACAAACGAAGTAAGGAATTGGTGTGAAACAGTATTTAGATCTCTGTCAGCGTATCGTTGATGACGGTACTTGGATTGAAAATGAACGCACGGGCAAGCGCTGCCTAACCGTGATCAATGCTGACCTTGAATATGATGTTGGTAATAACCAATTCCCACTGGTAACAACGCGTAAGAGCTTTTGGAAAGCCGCAGTTGCTGAATTGCTTGGCTATATCCGTGGTTACGACAATGCTGAAGATTTTCGTAAGCTAGGGACTAAAACTTGGGATGCGAATTCGAACCTGAACGAAGCATGGCTGAATAACCCTTACCGCAAGGGTGAAGATGACATGGGCCGTGTTTATGGCGTTCAAGGACGTGCATGGGCAAAACCTGACGGCGGTCATATCGACCAACTGAAGAAGATTGTTGATGATCTAACTAACGGTATTGATGACCGTGGCGAGATCTTAAACTTCTATAACCCAGGTGAGTTCCACATGGGATGTTTGCGTCCGTGTATGTACAGCCATCACTTCTCACTACTTGGTGATACTCTGTACCTAAACAGCACTCAGCGCTCTTGTGATGTTCCACTAGGCCTGAACTTCAACATGGTTCAAGTGTATGTCTTCTTAGCCATCATGGCGCAAATCACGGGCAAGAAAGCTGGCGTGGCTTACCATAAGCTTGTGAATGCTCATATTTACGAAGATCAACTCGCACCCATGCGTGATATCCAGTTAAAGCGTGAGCCGTTAGCTGGCCCAACATTCCATATCAATCCTGAGATTAAGTCTCTAGAAGATTTGGAAACATGGGTAACGATGGATGACTTCTGGGTTGAAGGTTACGAATGCCACGAAGCGATTAAGTACCCATTCTCGGTTTAATCTCATCCGCTTTGTTTGATTGAAAGGCTGCCTCTGTGCAGCCTTTTTTATTTGTTATGCTTGGCTTGCTTACTATTTGTAAAACCAATAATCTTGAGTGGTCTTTTCTAACTACAGAACTACTATGACTCGCTCGCATTGCTTTGTATTGCAACACGACTTTCCTATTACTTTCTACCCTGATAAAAATCAGTTAGTGGTGGATAGTGAAGCGATTCATTTAGAGCCATTGCAGGCAAAGTTGCTCAGCTATTTCATCGAAAATCGCGGGCAAGTGGTTAGCACTCAACAGATAGCCGCGGATGTGTGGCAAAGAACTCAAGTGTCTGACAACTTGGTCAGACAGGTCATCAGCTTACTGCGCAGTCAGCTTCAGGATAAGTCACGCCCGTATCGGATTATTCAGACCATTCCTAAGCAAGGTTACCTGTTCGATGTTGAGGTGTTTCAGCCGAGCGTAGAACCAACTCCCGTTGAGGACGTCTCTCTGCCTGAATCTGAACCTAAACCTTTTGTTGCTAAATCCAAAAAGAAAATCATCGCCCTGATTACAACCGTAGTATTCTCAGTTGGCTTAATAGCAACTTGGGCGTGGCAACCCGATGTCCCAACCAATGACACAGCTGTTATTTCTGCTAATCAAAGTGATGTGATTCCTGTTTATATCCATGACATAACACTCGATTCTGCGAACGATTATGAGATGTCAGAAAGCGTTTATAACTATCTTTTCTACGGGCTGAACTCGGCAAAAAACTTATCGGGTTACCACTTTTCTCAGCTATCGAAGCAGGGCAAGCAATCACTTGCCAATAATGGTGTTGAGCTCAAAGGTTGGCTCAAGCAAAAGGGTGGAGAGTATGTACTGAGCGTGCTTGTACAAAATAACCGCCAACCCAATCAAAGTCAGAAAGTGGAAAAGCGCTTTAGCCAAGATAATTTCTTCGATGCCATTGGGGATGTGATTCTCGAGATCAAAGCCATTATTGCTCCAATGAGCTCAGAATACGGTGTGGCAAGTCATCGAGTGACCTCTATTGATAACTACGATGATTGGAGTGTTATCTCTGAGGGGATATCGTTGTTCTACCAAGGAAAAGGTGGTCAGCCATTTGAGGAAATAGCACTTCAGTTGGATTCGATTCAACAACAAGGGCGAGATAATTATCTGGTCAATGCGTTACTGTCGTATTCGGAATCTTTGGCTTATTTGCAAAATCATGAGCAAGAAGATCGCGAACATGCACTGCAACTGGCAAAGCAAGCCTTCGAGATGAACCCACGTTGTGACATCGCTAATCTTACATTGGGTCTTGCATTGTTAATCAATCAACACGCCAATCAAGCTTTCCCTTACCTTTTTTATGCGGCCGAAAGTACACCGAGCCCAATCAGTTTTTATCTGCTCAGTGTGGCTGACAAGCTGTCGGACAACCCAAAAGGTTCGCAATACAACTATCAACGCTATACCGAAGTGAAAAAAGAGCATGACGGTCAACTGTTTGATCTTATTGAATCTTTATAAAAAGTAAACCTTTCCTAAACCACGAAATACGTTTTTAAGCGAAGGTGTTTCGTGAGCGCTGATGGCAACGGTACTTCCGCAAGGTGTCCTTGCGCCAACAGGCTTCTCAACATGTTTGATTATTGTTTGGACTCAGGCTCGATTGCCTTGCATCAAGCGTAAAAACATCGACTTCTACATACTGGTCACCAAATCATTCATTATTTGGGGTACACACATGTTGAAGAAGTTTGCTTTTCAGATCATTCCAATTCAGATCTTCTTATTCGTCTTTTGGTTCAAAAATGGCTTTATCGATAAAGTGATGGGCGTGCTACTTGGCTTCATTACGCCCGATACCGCTTATGCGGGAGACACTTGGGCTGGTTGGAAGGGCTACATTGTCGGCACTTGGGATAAGAGCCAAATCGGTCATGCTCTACTGAGCCCTACGTTCGACTTTATGTTCCCGATTCTGATTGCTTTGCAATGTGTGCCATTTTTATTAGTTCTTCGTTCAGTACTTGCAGGTGAGTTCATGGCGGGCAAAGAGCGTCCATGGTTACTCTACGCCGCCTTTGCTTCTCTGTTTGTGACTGCTTGTATGGCTTTCACTCAAACCATCACTGGCGCAAGCGACGGGCAGTATCTATGGCAATTTATCGGCTTTGGCATGGTTGCCATTATGTACCTGCGTAATGAGCAAGGTAAGTAGGGGAGCTAGATGCGAGTAAACGAGATGAGGGATACGAAGAGCGTTTTTAGATTTGAGTCAGTAAGATACGATATATCAAAACGCAGCTAATGAGAGGAAGTCGCTTTTCGTTACTCGTTTACACGAATCTCGTATCTGCTTTTCAGCTCGTCATTCCCTAGACTGACGAAGGAAGGAGTAGGGAATCTCTGGGTGTTTAGATACGAGTAAACGAGATGCGAGATACGAAGAGCGTTTTTAGATTTGAGTCAGTAAGATACGATATATCGAAACGCAGCTAATGAGAGGAAGTCGCTTTTCGTTACTCGTTTACCCGAATCCCGTATCTGCTCTTCAAAAGAAAAAGCCCGCAACCTAGGAGGTTGCGGGCTTTACTATAAGCGATGTTTATTTTGCTATTAAGCGGTAAGAGCTAACACGCTACCAGGCAGTACAAGGAATACCGCAACAAGGTAACCAGCCACTACAGCTTTGTTCTTCACAGCCATGTCTGAAATCAAGTCAGCGGCTTTAACAGGTAGTTCACGTAGGAACGGAATACCGAAGATGAATACCGTTGCCATGATGTTGAACACCAAGTGTACTAGAGCAATTTGTAGTGCGAATACTGCGAACTCACCAGACACTGCTGTAGCTGCAAGTAGAGCCGTAATACATGTACCGATGTTTGCACCCAGAGTGAATGGGTAAACGTCACGTACTTTAAGAACACCTGAACCTACTAGTGGAACCATCAAGCTTGTTGTCGTAGAAGAAGACTGAACAAGGATAGTCACGATAGAGCCAGAAGCGATACCGTGGATTGGACCACGACCGATTGCGTTCTTTAGAATCTCACGAGCACGACCAACCATTAGGCTCTTCATCAGCTTACCCATTACAGTGATAGCTACGAAGATAGTTGCGATACCTAGAGCGATAAGCATGATGCCGCCAACAGTGTCGCCAAATGTTGATAGAGGCTCTTTAATCGCACTTACTACTGGTTTAGTGATTGGCTTGATGAAGTTAAGACCACCCATGCTCATATCACCTGTTGCTAGCATCGGAGATACCAACCAGTGAGAAATCTTCTCTAGAATACCAAACGCCATCTCTAGTGGTAGGAAGATAGCAACGGCTAATAGGTTAAAGAAGTCGTGGATTGTCGCACTTGCGAATGCACGTTTGAACTCTTCTTTACAACGAACGTGACCAAGGCTAACTAGCGTATTGGTTACCGTAGTACCAATGTTAGCACCCATGATCATAGGAATTGCTAGCTCAACAGGTAAACCACCTGCCACAAGGCCAACGATAATTGAAGTAACTGTACTTGATGATTGAATAAGCGCTGTTGCTACTAAACCAATCATTAAGCCTGCAACTGGGTGTGAAGCAAATTCGAAAAGAACCTTTGCTTGCTCGCCTGTTGCCCATTTGAAGCCTGTACCAACCATTGAAACTGAAAGTAATAGTAGGTAAAGCATGAATGCCAAGTTAGCCCAGCGTAGCCAACGAGTAGTGCTCGAGATAGGCGCTGCTGCAGTAGTAGCTTGGTTCATAATGTTTTCTCCATTGGACCGTTTAAGTCTGTGTTTGGTCTGTTTGTTTAATCTGAGCGTGATGTTAGAGGGGAAATATTTCAGTAATATTACATTTTGGTTTAGGTCGGACTTTTTTGTGATGATTTACTCTTTAAATATTCCCAGAGCTAATGTGGTTATTTTAAGTAGTTGTTTTAAATTGATTTTTATTGGTTATTCTATAGGTGATATAGATCTTAAAAGTTAGAGAAAAATTGAAAATAATCGCTAAAATATTACATTATGAAATCAGACACTTCGAAAAAATAAGTGGTAAATCTATGTTTGTTTAGGTTTTTCCGAGTTTGTTGAGTGGCGGTGTCATATTTGATATAAAAGGGTATCTACTCTTTTATTACGGCACATCTATGTCGCATCTCAACTACAACCATCTTTATTACTTCTGGATGGTTTGCAAGCAAGGCTCTGTTACTAAAGCTGCAGAAGCCCTATTCCTAACACCACAAACGGTAACGGGGCAGATAAAAGCCTTAGAAGAGCGCATGGATGGCAAGTTGACCAAGCGTAATGGCCGCAGTGTTGAGCCTACAGAGCTTGGGCAACTGGTCTTTAAATATGCCGATCGTATGTTTGGCCTGAGTTACGAGATGCTGGATATCGTGAATTACAGCCAGCACTCCAATATTCTGTTTGATGTTGGCGTCGCGGATGCGCTCTCTAAAAGACTCGTCAGTAAGATACTGATGTCGACCATCCCTCCAGATAACAGCATTCACTTGCGCTGTTTTGAATCGACCCATGAAATGCTACTTGAGCAACTCTCTCAACATAAGCTCGATATGATCTTGTCTGACTGTCCGGTGGACTCTAGTCAAAGTCCGGGCTTGTTCAGTAAAAAGTTGGGTGAGAGTGGAATGAGCTTTTTTAGTTCAGGTCAGGTTGAAGGTGTTAATTTCCCTGCTGTATTGGAGCAAAGAAAGCTTTTGATCCCTGGTAGCCGAACCTCAATGGGGCGTAAAGTGCTGCAATGGTTTGATAGACAAGGGCTTAAGCCAGATATTTTAGGTGAGTTTGATGATGCCGCATTGATGAAGGCTTTTGCTCGTTATCATCATGACGCAATATTTTTAGCACCGACGCTTTATATGTCTGAAGTGGAAGAAGACACATCACTGCAACTATTAGGCGGTATTGAAGAGTTAAAAGAGGAGTACTACGTCATATTTGCTGAGAGGATGATCCAACATCCAGCAGTAAAAAACGTATGTGACGCAGATTTTAGCAAATTGTTCGAATGAGTTAGTTTGTTAATGAATTGATATCGATTATCATAGCTCCACCATATGCCGGAAATACTGATAGCCCGTAGTTGGCGTAAAGGTTGTAGGGAGCCAAACTATGAACTTAAAAGAGATGGAGAAGAACTCAGCACAAGCTGTGATTCTACTCAAAGCCATGGCTAACGAGCGTCGCTTACAGATTTTGTGCCTATTACATGGCACTGAACTGTCGGTTGGGGAGTTGTGTGGCAAGTTGGAACTGAGTCAGTCTGCTTTATCTCAACATCTTGCTTGGTTGAGAAGAGATGGTTTGGTCGAAACTCGCAAAGAAGCTCAAACTGTGTATTACACATTGAGTAGTGAAGAAGTAAAAGCGATGATTAACCTACTGCATGGTATTTACTGCAAGTAGCTTATTGCTGGTGGGAGGGGGATTTCTTATCAGCGATAGAATGACACAAGGAAGTGTTAGTATTCCACATTGAACGTTAATGTTTATCTACTTATCTACCTACTAATTTGCTTCTCTATTTATTTTTCTGATTGTTTGTTTTATCTATTGCTTAACAGTCTATCGGTAAGCAAAACGGCTGTTAGCACGTAAAATAAAAGCGTTACTCAAAATTTAGATATAAAAAAACCGGCCTAAGCCGGTTTTTTTCGTTTTGCGTTGTAATCAAATTTCTATTAAAGAGCTTTGATTGCAGCAGCGAAACGAGACTTATGACGTGCAGCTTTATTCTTATGAATAAGGCCTTTAGTCGCCATACGGTCAAGAAGTGGTGTAACTTCTACAAGAGCAGCAGTTGCAGCTTCTTTATCACCAGCTGCGATAGCTGCGATAGTCTTTTTCATGTAAGTGCGCATCATAGAACGACGGCTAGCATTGTGCTGGCGACGTTTCTCAGCTTGGATAGCGCGCTTCTTAGCAGATTTACTGTTTGCCAAGGGTCTAACTCCCAAAAACTTAGTTCGGTGACAATTTAAGGGCGAGGACTATCCCTCATTAGCGCTTAATTGTCAAATGATTTGTGCAAAAACCAATCGTAGCCAAACAAACTTTGGTATGGAAAGGTCATCGCGGTTAAGATGGCGGGGATTCTAACAGCATTTTTAGACCAATGCTAATAAATATGCTTCTTAGGACAGGATAGTATTTATCCTCGCTTGAAAGTAATCAACCAGTGTCAGAGGTTTCTGTGAGTAAACGACTATTAAAGTCAGGCCTGATTGTCAGCGCAATGACTTTTGTTTCCCGTGTATTGGGGCTAGTACGTGATGTAGTAGTAGCAAATTTGATGGGGGCAGGAGCGAGTGCCGACGTATTTTTCTTCGCAAATAAAATTCCTAATTTCTTACGTCGACTTTTTGCAGAAGGTGCGTTTTCTCAAGCGTTTGTTCCTGTATTAACGGAATATCACGCCGCAGGTGATAAAGATAAGACACGAGATTTAATTGCTAAGGTGTCGGGTACGCTCGGGGTTTTAGTTTCTATTGTCACCGTTATCGGGGTATTGGGCTCTGGCGTGATCACCGCGATGTTTGGTGCGGGTTGGTTTATCGACTGGCTAAATGATGGCCCATCAGCGCCAAAATTTGAGCTAGCGAGCTTTATGCTCAAGATTACCTTTCCTTATTTGTGGTTTATCACCTTTGTCGCTTTATCTGGGGCCATTCTTAATACATTAGGTAAGTTTGCGGTATCTTCTTTTACCCCTGTGTTCTTGAACGTTATGATCATAGGCGCTGCGTGGTTTATCTCACCTAATTTAGAACAACCAGAAATTGGTTTGGCTATTGGTGTGTTTCTTGGCGGCTTAGTCCAATTCCTTTTCCAAATGCCTTTCTTGATCAAAGCAGGTGTATTGGTTAAGCCGAAGTGGGGTTGGCGAGATCCGGGTGTGGTTAAGATCCGCACATTAATGATCCCTGCTCTGTTCGGTGTCTCGGTCAGTCAAATCAACTTATTGTTTGATACCTTTATTGCCAGCTTCCTCGCAACAGGCTCTATCAGTTGGTTGTACTACTCAGACCGACTGCTTGAATTTCCTCTCGGTTTATTCGGTATCGCGATTGCGACTGTGATTCTTCCTGCTTTATCTCGTAAACACGTAGATGCTCAAGGGGAAGGATTCGCGCATACCATGGACTGGGGCGTGCGCATGGTGTTGCTGCTTGGTATTCCTGCGATGTTAGGCCTTATCGTTTTAGCTAAACCCATGTTGATGGTGCTATTCATGCGCGGTGAGTTCTCTCCACACGATGTACAGCAGGCATCGATGTCATTAGTAGCTTACGCATCAGGCTTGCTTAACTTCATGTTGATTAAAGTTTTAGCCCCGGGCTATTACTCTCGCCAAGATACCAAAACACCGGTTAAGTACGGCATTATCGCTATGGTGACCAATATGGTGTTTAACGCGATCTTTGCTTATTTCTATGGCTATGTGGGTTTGGCGATTGCGACGGCACTGTCTGCCTTTGTGAATATGGCGTTGTTATATCGTGGATTGCACCTTGCGGGTGTGTATCAATTAACTAAGACAACCTTGTTGTTTAGTGCCAAATTGATTATCTCAGGTGTGGTGATGGTAGCGGCTATTTTATGGCAGCTGGATAATATGCAACATTGGCTTGAATGGAGCTTCAGCCAGAGAGCGCTGACATTAACAGGCTTGATTGGACTTGGTGGCTTTGTTTATATTGTTTCGGTACTGATTTTAGGTATCCGAGTAAAACATTTAAAAGCAGCGACAGATTAATACTGATTAGTATATAATCCGTCGGTTTCACACAATAAATGATGCAAATAACAGGTTTTAGCTGATCATAATGGAACTGATCCGAGGTATACACAATATTAAAGCGCAGCATCATGGCTGTGTATTAACCATAGGTAACTTCGATGGTGTTCATTTAGGACATCAAGAGGTTCTGAGTCAGGTTTCTAAACAAGCTGCAGCATTAGGGCTACCTTCTGTTGTCATGACGTTTGAACCGCAGCCTATGGAGCTGTTTGCCCGAGATAGAGCGCCAGCACGTTTAACTCGCTTACGAGATAAATATGTGCAACTGAGCAAGCTAGATATCAGTCGCTTATTGTGTGTTAATTTTAATCAGTATTTTGCAAGTTTATCCGCGGAAGCGTTCATTAAGGATCTTTTGGTTGATAAGCTTGGTGTGAAGTTCTTGGTGGTTGGTGACGATTTTTGCTTTGGTAAAGGTCGCACTGGCAATTTCGCTATGCTCAAAGAGGCGGGCGAGAAGTACGGTTTTGAGGTGGTCAGCACCCAAAGCTATTGCTTAAACCAATTACGAGTAAGCAGTACTGAGATACGAAATGCATTAGCGGTCGATGACTTGGCTGCAAGTGCTACCATGTTAGGGCGTGATTACAGTATTAGTGGTCGAGTGTCCCATGGTCGAAAACTAGGGAGAACTATCGGTTTCCCTACCGCTAATATTCCATTAAAGCGTTGTGTTTCTCCTGTATCAGGAGTGTATGTTGTTGAAGCTTTGGATATCGACGGTGTTCCTGTCGGTGGCGTTGCTAATATTGGACAACGACCAACAGTTAATGGGGTAAGGCAGCAATTAGAAGTGCATTTTTTTGACTTTAAAGCCAATTTATATGGTAAACAGTTAGAAGTACGACTTTTGCACAAACTGCGCGACGAGATAAAATTTGAATCGTTCGACGCACTAAAGAATCAAATAGAATTGGATGCTGAAGCCGCAAGGGTGTGGCTGCTTCAGCTAAAGAATTAATCGGATGATTCCACCGATTAACATAATGTCTAACTTCGCCCAATATAACGGAATTAAGAATCGATGAGTGATTATAAAGATACCCTGAACTTACCAGAAACAGGGTTCCCAATGCGTGGCAATCTGGCAAATCGTGAGCCAGAAATGCTGAAGCGTTGGTACAAAGAAGATCTTTACGGCGAAATCCGTAAGGCAAAGAAAGGTAAAAAATCTTTCGTACTGCATGATGGCCCTCCATACGCGAACGGCGACATTCACATTGGCCACGCGCTGAATAAGATTCTTAAAGACATTATTATCAAATCTAAGACCCTTTCTGGTTTTGATGCACCGTACATCCCTGGTTGGGACTGTCACGGTCTTCCAATCGAGCTAATGGTTGAGAAGAAGAAAGGTAAGCCTGGTCAGAAGATTTCGGCTGCTGAATTCCGCGAAGAGTGTCGTAAGTACGCTGCGGGTCAAGTTGAAGGTCAGAAAGAGAGCTTCAAACGTCTTGGCATCATGGGCGAGTGGGACAAACCTTACCGCACTATGGATTTCGGCACTGAAGCGAACATCATTCGTTCTCTTGGCAAAATCGCAGATAAAGGTCACCTTCTTAAAGGTTTCAAACCAGTTCACTGGTGTACTGACTGTGGTTCTGCTCTGGCTGAAGCTGAAGTTGAATACAAAGATAAAGTTTCTCCATCTATCGATGTGAAATTTACAGCAGCTGACGAAGCGGCACTTCTAGAGAAATTTACTCTAGCTGAAGGCCACGCGGGTCAGGGCGAAATTTCTATCGTTATCTGGACGACAACACCATGGACTCTGCCTGCTAACCGCGCAGTATGTCTACGTGATGATCTTGAATACGTGCTTATCCAAGTTGAAGCGAATGGCGACCAGCCTGCTCAACGTATCGTTGTTGCTTCTGATCTAGCAAAAGACGTAATGGACCGTGCAGGTATCGAGCATTTCCATAACCTTGGTTTTGCTACAGGTGCTGATCTTGAGCTTTCTCAGTTCAACCACCCGTTCTACGACTTTACTGTTCCTGCAGTTCTTGGCGACCACGTTACAACAGATTCAGGTACTGGTGTGGTTCACACTGCGCCTGGCCACGGTCAAGAGGATTTCGTGGTTGGTAAAAAGTACAACCTAGAAATCGCTAACCCAGTTGGTTCAAACGGCGTTTACCTGCCAGATACTGAGCTATTTGCTGGTCAGCACGTATTCAAAGCGAACGACTCTGTTTTAGAAGTTCTAAAAGAGAAAGGTGCACTTCTGCATCACCACGCTTACGAGCACAGCTACCCACACTGTTGGAGACACAAAACTCCAATCATCTTCCGCGCAACACCACAATGGTTCATCTCTATGGATCAAGCTGGCCTACGTGCTAAAGCGCTAGAGTCAATCAAGAGTGTTGAGTGGTTGCCTGAATGGGGTCAAAGCCGTATCGAAGGCATGGTTGAAGGTCGCCCTGAGTGGTGTATCTCTCGTCAACGTACTTGGGGTGTGCCAATTGCTCTGTTCGTTCATAAAGAAACAGCAGAACTTCACCCAGAAAGCCCTGCACTTATTGAAAAAGTAGCGAAGCTAGTTGAAGAGAAAGGAATTCAAGCTTGGTGGGATGTAGACGCTGCTGAACTTATGGGCGCAGAAGACGCTGATAAGTACGAAAAAGTAATGGATACGCTAGACGTATGGTTCGACTCAGGTGTGACGCACTTCTCTGTTGTTGATTCTCGCGAAGAGTACAACTTCCCGAACGAAGAGCGTACTCACAGTGCTGATCTTTACCTTGAAGGTTCAGACCAACACCGTGGCTGGTTCCAGTCTTCTCTAATTTCATCTATCGCGATGAAAGACGAAGCACCGTACAAGCAAGTACTAACACACGGTTTCGTGGTGGATGGTAACGGCCGTAAGATGTCTAAATCTATCGGTAACGTTGTTGCTCCTAAAGATGTAACCAACAAGCTAGGTGCAGATATCCTGCGTCTATGGGTTGCTTCTACAGACTACACGGGTGAAGTTGCGGTTTCTGATGAAATCCTGAAGCGTTCAGCGGATGCTTACCGTCGTATTCGTAACACGGCTCGTTTCTTCCTAGCGAACTTGAACGGTTTCAACCCTGAAACTGACCTAGTACCTGCTGAAGAGATGGTTGCACTTGATCGCTGGGCTGTTGGCCGTGCTCAAGCTGCACAAGAAGAGATTGTTAAAGCATACGGCGAGTACAACACTCACGGTGTGACTCAACGTCTAATGCAGTTCTGTTCTATCGAAATGGGTTCTTTCTACCTAGACGTAATTAAAGACCGTCAGTACACAGCGAAGCAGGGCAGCCATGCTCAACGTAGCTGTCAAACGGCGCTTTACTACATCGTAGAAGCTCTAGTTCGTTGGATGGCTCCTATCATGTCGTTCACTGCAGATGAAATCTGGAATGAAATGCCAGGTGAGCGCGACACGTTCGTATTCACAGGTGAGTGGTTCGAAGGTCTATTTGGTCTTGCAGAAGGAGAAGAGCTAAGCAACGAATTCTGGACTGAAATCCAGTCTGTTCGTGGCGCAGTGAATAAGCTTCTTGAAGATGCTCGTAAAGAGAAAACGATCGGTGGTGCACTGCAAGCTGAAGTTACTCTATACGCTGACGATGCACTAGCGGCTAAAATCAACAAGCTAGAAGATGAGCTACGTTTTGTACTTATCACTTCTGCCGCTGTTGTTAAGCCATTGAGCGAGAAGTCTGATGCAGCGCAAGCGACAGACGTTGCTGGTCTATTCGTTGAAGTTGCGGCTACTGAAGCTGAGAAGTGTGACCGCTGCTGGCACCACACTCCAGATGTAGGCACTATCGAAGGTCACGAGAAAGTTTGTGGTCGTTGTGTGTCGAACATCGACGGTGAAGGCGAAGTGCGTAAGTTCGCATAACGACTCAGAGAAAGACTGAACTTTTTGTAAAAATCATAGCCCCAGTATCAACTGGGGTTATTTTTAGTTATAGGAAATGTGTTTAACCAAGCTGATTCTTCATGGCGACTCAAACCGAGTGTGCGAATGAGGAATCGCTTCGTAAATACTAGGAATAGAAATGAGTGAAGTTTCGTTAAAACAATCTGGTGTACGTTGGTTATGGCTGGCTCTATTGGTCTTCTTGGCTGATATCGGCATTAAACTCTTTGTCATGGACAACATGGGTTACGGCTGGGCAAATCGCATTGAGGTGCTGCCATTCTTTAACTTTTTGTACGTGCATAACTACGGTGCAGCGTTTAGCTTCTTGAGTGATCAAAGTGGTTGGCAGCGTTGGTTATTTACGGGTATCGCATTTGCGGTAACAGGTATGCTGACGTACTGGATGAGCAAACTACCAGCAGCAGAGAAGTGGAATAACATTGCTTATGCGATCATCATTGGTGGCGCAGTAGGTAATGTGTTTGACCGAGTCGTACATGGCTTTGTTGTCGATTACTTAGACTTCTACTGGGGCACTTACCACTGGCCTGCATTTAACTTAGCGGATATGGGAATCTGTATCGGTGCTGCGATGATCATCTTAGATGGTTTCCGTAAGAAAGACGAAAGCAAATAGCTTGCCTCAAAGTCAGTCTATGACTCACAGAATAGAATAGCCCTAAGCGCTGTCGGTTGATTCCGACGGCGCTTTTTTTTATGCTGCAAGTAATATGAGAGCGAAGCAAATTGCGTTCTCAAATAATAAAGAAATCTAAGGAAAGTAACGTGGCAGCAATTAAAAATGATTCAGCAGTAACTCTACATTTTACGATTAAAATGAAGGATGGTTCAGTTGCCGATAGTACGGAAAATATGGGCAAGCCAGCGAAGTTCGTCATGGGCGATGGCAGCCTAAGTGAGAACTTTGAAGCGTGCTTACTTGGACTTGAAGCCGGCACTGAAAAGTCTATCGAACTGAGAGCGGAAGACGCGTTTGGTATGCCAAACCCAGATCATATTCACTATATGGATCGTGCTAAGTTTGTTGGCGACTCTGAAGTTGAAGTGGGCACTATCATGGCATTCTCAGGTCCTGACGGTATGGAAATTCCAGGTATTATTACTGAGATCGCAGGTGATTCAGTGACGGTTGATTTTAATCACCCACTCGCTGGCCAAGACGTTACCTTTGACGTCAATATCTTAGCTGTGGACTAATTATCTTAACGGTAGAATAGCTGTCTTCACGCTAGAACAAGATAGCCTTACAGCTGTGACACACAACCCAGAGCTTCACTGTCTAGGCGCTTCACTGTAGAATGCGAACCTCGCTGACGGCGAACTCTATAGAAACAACCTTAGTACCGCGGTAAATGATGAGCAATGAAATGAAAATAATGTTAGCTAACCCTCGTGGCTTTTGTGCCGGTGTCGATCGTGCGATCAGCATCGTAGAGCGCGCACTCGAAATGTATCAGCCACCGATCTATGTTCGCCATGAAGTGGTACACAACCGCTTTGTTGTTGAGGGGCTCAAGCAGCGTGGTGCTATTTTTGTCGAAGAACTGAGTGAAGTGCCAGACGACAACATCGTGATCTTCTCGGCTCACGGTGTTTCTCAAGCGGTTCGTAAAGAAGCGAAAGAGCGTGAGTTAACGGTATTTGATGCGACGTGTCCTTTGGTGACTAAAGTTCATATGGAGGTTGCTCGTGCGAGCCGCAAACATATGGAAGTAGTACTGATCGGTCACGCGGGTCACCCTGAGGTTGAAGGCACCATGGGTCAGTACGCGAGCCAAACGGGTGGAATGTACTTGGTTGAGAAGCCAGAGGATGTACAAAACCTAGTGGTGAATGATCCAAGTAACTTGCATTACGTTAGCCAAACCACGTTATCAGTAGATGAAACCGCTGATGTGATTGAAGAGCTACGTCGAGTATTCCCTGAGATCCAAGGCCCACGTAAAGACGACATCTGTTACGCGACACAAAACCGTCAAGACGCGATTCGTGAGATGGCTGGTGATGTTGATGTCGTGATTGTTGTTGGTTCTAAGAACTCATCTAACTCAACACGTTTGAAAGAGCTGGCTGAGAAACTAGGCACGCCAGGTTACCTAACAGATTGCCCTGAAGACATTCAAACTGAATGGGTTGAAGGGAAAAAGAAAATTGGTGTGACAGCGGGTGCTTCTGCTCCTGAAGAGTTGGTAAACCAAATCTTAGATCGTATCCGTGAGCTAGGTGCGACTGACGTTGAAGAGATTCAAGGTCGTGAAGAGAACATGTTCTTTGAAGTACCAAAAGAGCTACAGATTAAGCAAGTCGACTAATCTCTATTGATTGGTGACTAGATCGATTCGTGATACTAGCGATTCGTAAACACTATCGATTTGTAAACACTATCGATTTGTAAACAGTAGAAAGCCAACGTTGATACGTTGGCTTTTTTGATCGTGCTTTGGAACAAGGCGTCTAACTTCTAACGCGTTACTGGAGACCGAGTTGCTCTTTTAAAGTCTTTAAGTAACGACGACTGACAGGCACTTCAAAGCCGGTCAGGGTAATGATCTCCGCTAATCCATTCTCTAGCAGTTTGATCTCTTGGATCGATTTTATGTTGATCAAATATTGGCGATGACAGCGGATCAAATCGGTTTTATCTTCCAAGATCTTTAGCGTTAACTGTGAGGTCGCGGTTTGCGATGAGCTACGAACATGCACACCACTGATATCGGAATAGGCGCACTCGACCGTTTGGCTTGCCATGATCACAATGCGGTTATGACCGATACAGGGGATCTGCTCTAAGTGACAGGGAGCAATCGCTGAGATGTTCTGTTCTGGTGCTTTCTGATTTTGTTTGATAACCTTATTCAGGCGACAAACGCTCTTGTTTAATCGACAAGGCTCGACTGGCTTAAGTAGGTAATCAAAAGCGTTATCTTCAAAGGCTTGAATCGCATATTGGTCATAGGCGGTGACGAATACCACGTAAGGCATAGTATCTGGGTCAAGCATGCTTAACAGCTCAATCCCGGTAACCTGCGGCATTTGGATATCCAAATACACGACATCAGGCTTGAGTTGGTTGATCTGTTTCAGTCCTTCGATGGCGTTACTTGCTTGGCCAATGATTTCCACTTCTCCGGTTTCGGTCAGCAGCTCAATCAGCTCTTCGCGAGCAAAAAGCTCATCATCGACAACTAATGCCTTTAACATCCTACAATCTTCATCTTGGTTCTATCCCTGCTTGGTTCACGCTTATCTTTTAAATGTCTGCTTCTAAATGTTTCAACTCGGAGCAATCCGTCCCCCGAAAATACCATTATTTGAGTATAGGTATGATAAAGCTCATTCGAGTAAATTGCTGTGGTTGAGATTCTATTTTTAGTGCTGAATCTTGTCCAAAGAAATTAGTGAGTCGTTTATCAACAATTTCCATCCCTAATCCTACATGATCTTGAGATGGCTTCTGATAATTACCTGCATTGTCTTCAACGGTTAACTTGAATCCACCTTCGAAAGCCTCGCTAGAGATCTTCACTTTTCCGCCTTCCAACATATTGGATATCCCATGTTTGATGGCGTTTTCTACTAGCGGTTGCAGGGTAAAGCTAGGCAATTGTGACTCATAAAGTTGCGGGTCGATATCCCATTCCACTTCTAGTCGATCGGTAAAGCGTGCTTTCTCTATGGTCAGGTAAGCGTTGACGTGTGCCAGTTCGTCTTTGAGCTTCACGGTGTTGATGTTCTGCTTTAGGTTGCTTCTAAAGAAGTGAGACAGGTGTTGAATCAACTCTCGAGCTTTATCTGGGTCACGGCGTGTTACTGCGCTGATGGTGTTAAGCGCATTGAACAAGAAGTGCGGGTTCACTTGAGCGTGCAGTAGTTTGATTTCTGCTTGTGTCAGTAGCGTTTGCTGCTGCTGGTAGTTGCTAAATAGGATCTGGCTCGATAATAGCTGAGCGATACCTTCACCCATCGACATATTGATGGTTGAGAACAGCTTTAGTTTTGGCTCATACAGTTTGATGGTGCCGACCACTTCGTTACCCGCGCGGAGTGGAATAATTAGCGCAGAGCCCAATTTACAATCCTGCGATAGGGAGCATTGGTATGGGTTCTCTTTGCCATCAAGATAGATGATGTCGTTCTGTTCCATCGAAGTGAGCGTGCTTTGCGATGAAATCGGGGTATTTGGAATATGGTGTTCATCGCCAATGCCAACGAACGCGAGGATTTTTTCTCGGTCGGTAATCGCTACCGCACCTACGTTGGTCTCTTCATAAACGATACGTACGATTTTTTGTGCGTTATCGGAATTGAACCCGCCATGCAAAATACCCACCGAACGCTCGGCGATGGTTAATGCGCGGCGTGAGAAGGTAGCCGAGTACTTTTCGAAGATGGTTTTCCTGTCTTGGATGATGCTCATGAACAGCGCTGCCCCAACCGAGTTAGCAATGATCATTGGCGCCGCAATATCGGAAACCAGAGCATAGGATTGTTCGAAGGGTTTTGCGACCGCTAGCAGAATCAGCATCTGAATAATCTCTGCAAACAAGGTCACAGAGAAAACCACCAATGGATTAAACAGCTGGCTGGCTTTGTTCTTTCTCACGAGATAAACGTGTAACAGGCCGCCAATCAAGCCTTCTGCTGTGGTGGAAATAGCACAAGCTAAGTCTGTGAAGCCACCTAATGAGTAACGATGAATACCACCAGTAAAGCCGACGGCAAAGCCAACGACAGGGCCGCCAAACAGACCACCCATTACCGCACCCATCGCACGAGTGTTGGCTATCGCGTCATTAATCTGCAGTCCAAAATAGGTGCCCATAATACAGAATAGGGAAAACAGAACGTAGCAGCTGATTTTATGGCTTAAGCGCGAAGAAATGCTCAACAAAGGGAGAATCAATGGCGTTTTACTTAGCATGTAAGCAATCACTAAGTAGACACAGGTTTGTTGCAGCAGAGAGAGAATGAGTTCCATATTTTCACCTATTGAGACGCTTGTTAAGTGTAAAGCTCATTGCGTGGTAACGGTAGCTTTGCTTGTATTTTCGTTGGTTATATCGAGCGACGATTGCTTCTCAATGCTGAGATACAGTAAAGCCCATCACAGAGGACGGGCTTTAGTCTTAATTTCCACGAATCACTGGGTGATTACGTGAGCAAGCGAAGTGTGTTTGGCTGTTCTTTTGTCTCTCTATGAAGACGTGTCTCTTTTATCAGAGTCTGAAAGAACTAGGCAGTTTTGGTTACGCCTTTTGCTTCTTTCTCTTCTTTTTCATCAGCAAGGTCGATATCGCCTTTGCCTTTTGAAATCTTGATAACGTAAGCCGCAACACCTAGTGCACTCACCACACCAATGATGGTCGAGATTTGCATTGGTAGACCGAAGCCTAATTGACTGTTGTTCAGGATGAATGTGATACACACAGATGTCATGAACACAGCTGGAACCGTAGTTACCCAGTGCAGCTTGTTGTGACGAAGTAGGTAAGCCGAAGCCGTCCATAACATCATTACTGCTGTTGATTGGTTAGCAAAACCGAAGTAGCGCCAGATGATACCGAAATCAACTTGAGTCAAGATGCCACCGATAACGAACAGTGGTAGAGCCATCAGCAGGCGGTTACGAAGTGTTTTCTGTTCCATGTTGAAGTATTCAGCAAGGATAAGACGGCTTGAACGGAATGCTGTGTCACCAGAGGTGATTGGTAGGATAACCACGCCAAGGAAAGCAAGGATACCGCCGAATACACCCAGTAGACCAAATGAAGCGCTGTATACCACGTTACCAGGGCCGCCGTTTGCAATTGCGTCAGATAGAGACTCCACTGAACCGAAGAATGACAGAGCAAGTGCACACCAGATTAGAGCGATGATGCCTTCACCAATCATTGCACCGTAGAATACGAAGCGACCGTTTTTCTCGTTTTCCATACAACGCGCCATCAAAGGAGACTGAGTTGCGTGGAAGCCAGAAATAGCACCACAAGCGATAGTGATGAATAGAGCAGGCCAAAGTGGTAGGTCATTCGGGTTCATGTTGGTGAACATGTCCTTCATCTCGAAGCCACCCATGATTTGGTGCTCGTCAGATAGACCAATCGCAGTGATTAGGCCAACAGACATGAAGATAAGCAGTGCGCCGAACAGTGGATAGAAGCGACCAATGATTTTATCGACAGGGACAATCGTTGCGATGATGTAGTAAGCAAAGATGATAACAACCATGGTTGTTGCAGACATCGCGAAATCAGTTTGGTCGTTCACTAGGTTAGTGATCATGCCTGCAGGAGCAGATACGAATACAACACCAACGAGAAGCAGTAGAACAATGGCAAAGATGTTCATAAAGTGTTTTGCGCCATTGCCTAGGTAACGTCCAGTGATAGTTGGAACCGAAGCACCACCATTACGGATAGATAACATACCTGAGAAGTAGTCGTGTACTGCACCTGCGAAGATACAACCTAGCACGATCCAAAGCATCGCTGCTGGGCCGTAAAGGGCACCCATGATAGGGCCGAAGATTGGACCTACACCTGCAATGTTAAGCAGCTGAACGAGGTAAACCTTTGGCGTCGACATTGGAACGTAGTCCACGCCATCTTGTTTGGTGTGAGCAGGTGTTTGACGCTTTTCATTGATACCAAAAATCTTCTCGATAAAGGCACCGTAAATAAAGTAGCCACCAATGAGTGCTGCAACACAGGTAAGAAACCACATCATAATCTGTTATCCCTGAATGTATTAATTAAGTCAGGGTGTATATTAAAGAAGAGTATGAGAAGAAACTTCCGCTATGAGAGTGAGTGGTCGAATAGTCAATTAAGTGGTGTTATAACTGATTGAGTGGTTTGCTACGTTTGAAGAGCGGTTGGTTATTCGTGTTGAGAAGTGTCTTGCTTCTGGCAAGTGGCGGTTTATCAGCTTTAAGCGGTCACCAATAGATATCAGTGGCAGATAGCAGACATAAGTGGACATCAGCCAGTGTTCAGCGGAGAATCACCACAAAGGCAACGCTTCGTCAGGAAGTGGCTAGGTAAATATAAAGGACTGAAATGAAAAAAATAATCGCACTATTCGCCGTGGCATTTAGCCTTGCAGGATGCAGCGCCAATGTTCAAGATTTAGCAGCTGAAGGCAATTGGCAAGAGATTGGCTATCGTGATGGTATCAAAGGCCACACTCAGCGTTCGTATTCAGAGATGACTGAGCTTGGCGCAGTCGATCAAGCGAGTTACACAGAAGGTTATCACCTAGGTGTGACTGAATATTGTAATCCGAACCATGCTTATCAGATTGGTTTATCTGGTCAGGTGTATGAAGGCGTGTGTTCTGGTACGGAAGACGCTCAACGTTTCCGCATGGAATGGCAACGCGGCTGGGACGAGTTCTCAAACGACTATTAAGCCCAAGCTAGCGAAAACAAATTAAAACTAAAAAAGACCAGTACCGCGTGTGAACTGGTCTTTTTGTATGTCGCGAGAGTCACAATCTAGATTACTGATTATTCTCGACGGCTTTTCTCAAGAAGCCATTTTGCTTATCAAGCTGAGCCTTGGCCAGTTCTAAATCTAGCCCTGTTAGAATCATCAAAATCGATAGCTTCACATCGTAATCAGTCGCTTTAAGTGTCGACACCGCCAGTGCTTTGTCACACTCCGTTGCTTGGATAACGATACGAGCAGCGCGGGCAACCAACTTTTCATTGGTCGCTTTTACGTCGACCATCAGGTTTTGGTAGCTCTTACCAATGCGAATCATGCTGGCTGTGGTCAACATATTAAGCACCAGCTTTTGTGCTGTACCTGATTTGAGTCGTGTTGAACCAGTCAATGCTTCTGGGCCAACCACCGGGCTAATTGCGATTTGAGCGATTTCAGCAATCGGAGAATCAGGGTTACAAGACAATGCAACCGTTACTGCGCCAAGCTGATTGGCATAGTTGAGTGCACCAATCACGTAAGGCGTACGACCGCTCGCAGCAATACCCACCACGACATCATTTTCTGAAAACTGAATTGCTTTGAGGTCTTCAATACCGAGAGTCAGCGAGTCTTCTGCACCTTCTTTGGCTTTTAAAATCGCCTCTGGTCCGCCAGCAATTAGGCCGATAACCATCTTGTCTGAAACTCCGAAAGTCGGTGGGCATTCTGATGCGTCTAGCACACCTAATCGACCACTGGTGCCTGCGCCCATATAAATCAGTCGACCACCGTTTTGAAAGGCATGAGCAATTTTATCGACCGCTTTCGCGATCTGTGGCAGTTCCGCTTCAATTGCCAGTGGGACTTGCTTGTCTTGTTGGTTAATCTTTTCAACCACTTCGAGAGAGGTGAGCAGATCAATATCCATAGTGTCAGGGTTTCTCCCCTCCGAAACGAGGTGCGAGAGCGCTGATATGAGAGCGTCGTTACTCATAATGATCCTTAAATGGTGATTCTAAAATGATGGTTCTAAATTTGTTTAGTCAGCACGATAGAGAACGCCTAGAGAGGCAGCTCTGCTTGCGCCAGTCACTTCTGGTAAATTGCTTGGCAGTTGATGAACATGACGCTGAGCAAGCCACGCAAAGGCCATCGCTTCCATGTAATCGGCATCCACGCCTTTACTGGTGGTTGAGTCAACCTCCCAACTCGAAAGAAGTTCAGACAGTCTCTTCATCAACAATGGATTTCGTGTACCACCGCCACACACATACAAAGCGGGTTGGTCACCCAAGCGATAAGTCTCCACTTCATTGGCTATCGTCAATGCGGTGTATTCACAAAGCGTGCGCTGAACATCTTCTGCTGCAAGGTCTTTAAATTCTGTTAATTTTTGCTCTAGCCACGGTAGATTAAACAGCTCTCTGCCAGTACTTTTCGGTGGCATTTGAGATAGATAAGACTCATATAGCAACTGTTTGAGCAAGGCTTGATTTAGTTGGCCTTTAAGCGCAAATTGCGCATCACGGTCAAACTTATTACCCGTGTGTTTATCAACCCAAGCGTCCATCAACATATTGCCCGGGCCTGTATCATAACCAAGAGTCGGCTGATTCGGGCGCAGCACTGAAATATTCGAAATTCCACCAATGTTCAACACCACAACCGAGCTGTTTCGCGGGTGGAAAATTGTATGGTGGAAGGCGGGGACTAATGGTGCACCTTGCCCGCCAAGCGCCATGTCTTTGCGTCTGAAGTCGGCGATTGTTTGAATCTGTGTTTTAGCGGCAATGATATTGGCGTCACCCAACTGCATGGTAAATGGCGAATCACCGGTTGGCTGGTGGAATACTGTTTGGCCATGGTTACCAATCGCAGTCACGGATGATGCAGGTGTATCTGACTTGTCGAGAAGTTGAAGAACTGCATCAGCAAACAGATGACCAAGCTGGTGGTCGAGTTCTCCAATGGCAATTAAATCGGTTTTCTGACCAATACAAACTTCAAGCAGACGTGCTTTGAGGTCGTCAGGCATTGGGAACTCATCATGAGCTAGCAATGTGATGCGCGTATCTTCAATCGACACTAGGGCTGTATCTACGCCGTCCATGCTCGTCCCCGACATCACACCGATATACAGTTCTTTATGATCCATTCCTAAGCTCTTGCACTGCATTCTTAAAGTCTTCCACAGATTGGTTTAAAAACATTGTAAAGCAAATTTAAAGAGAATAATCTCGGGAAGTTTATGAAATTAGGTTTAATAAGGGATAAATATGGGACCGTTGTGGGTTGATGTTGCAGGCTACGAGCTGACAGCTGAAGACAGAGAAATTTTAGAGCACCCAACTGTTGGTGGTCTCATCTTATTTGCTCGAAACTACCACGATAGCAAACAGCTATCGGCGTTAAACAAAGAGATCCGCAAGGTAGCGAAACGTCCTATTTTGATTGGTGTTGACCAAGAAGGTGGCCGAGTTCAGCGCTTCCGCGATGGCTTTTCAATTATCCCAGCTGCTCAGGAATTTGCGACCAAGAATAATGGCGAACAGTTAGCAGAACAAGCGGGTTGGTTGATGGCGGCAGAATTGATTGCCCATGATATCGATCTGAGCTTTGCGCCAGTATTAGACAAAGGCTACGACTGTAAAGCGATTGGTAGCCGAGCGTTTGGTGAAGATATTGATACCATTGTTCGTCATAGCAGCGCTTTCATCAAAGGCATGAAGTCGGTTGGCATGGCGACGACAGGCAAGCACTTCCCTGGACACGGTGGCGTGATTGCTGACTCACACTTAGAGACGCCATATGACCCTAGAGACGATATCTTTGAAACCGACATGGCAATCTTTAAGGCGCAAATTGAAGCTGGAATATTGGATGCCATGATGCCAGCTCACGTGGTTTTCTCTCACTATGATGATCAACCAGCGAGCGGTTCACAGTATTGGCTACAAAAAGTATTGAAGCAGCAGCTTGGATTCAAAGGCTTGGTGTTCTCCGACGATTTAACGATGGAAGGCGCTGCCATAATGGGCGGACCAGCCGACAGAGCGAAAGCGGCTTTGAATGCAGGTTGTGACATGGTGTTGATGTGTAATAAACGAGATGCACAAATTGAAGCTCTGGATCACTTAGCGATTCAAGAGGTGCCTTTAGCCAACTCATTGCTTAAAAAACACAGCTTTGATTTGTCGACACTTCACTCGGATGCTAGGTGGAAAGAGACCTCAGAGACGATTAAGCGAATGCTAGGTAGTGAGTGATAAATAAACACATAATAATTTTAGATAAGGCGATATGATAAATATCGCCTTTTTTGTATGTGTGATCCGTGGTTTAAACCTATTTACCTCTTAGAGTGAGTTAAAGTTAATGTGTAAATATTAATTTACATCGAATGTTTTTTATTGTTTACACTTGCAATCGTTTTTTTAGCTGTTATTGTGTTTTTAAAGATTGTTAGCCCAAATGGAAATGTTGGGTGTAAAAATAAATATACAGGTTGAGTTATGCAGAAAAGTGAATTAAGCAATGTCAATATCATCGACGAACAGGTACTGATTACTCCTGAGGAGTTAAAAGCAAAACTGCCTTTGAGTGATAATGCTCGTCGTTTCATTCAAGAGTCTCGTCAAACTATCGCAAACATCATTCATAAGAAAGATCATCGCATGCTTGTTGTATGTGGCCCATGTTCTATCCATGACATTGAAGCTGCGAAAGAGTACGCGAAACGCCTTAAAGCCTTATCTGAGCAACTTAGCGATCAACTGTATATTGTTATGCGTGTTTACTTTGAGAAGCCTCGTACCACTGTCGGTTGGAAAGGTTTGATCAATGACCCTCATCTAGACGGCACTTTCGATATTGAGCATGGTCTGCATGTTGGCCGTGAGCTACTTGTTGAACTCGCTGAGATGGAAATCCCACTAGCGACTGAAGCATTAGATCCAATCAGCCCGCAATACCTAGCAGATACCTTCAGTTGGGCGGCAATTGGCGCTCGTACGACTGAATCTCAAACTCACCGTGAGATGGCAAGTGGTCTTTCAATGCCAATCGGTTTTAAAAACGGTACAGATGGCAACCTAGGCACTGCAATCAATGCAATGCAGGCGGCTTCTTCTAGCCACCGTTTCATGGGTATCAGCCGCGAAGGTCAAGTTGCACTACTAACAACGCAAGGTAACCCAAATGGTCACGTGATTTTACGTGGCGGTAAGCAGACGAACTACGATTCAGTATCGGTACACGAATGTGAGCAAGAGCTGGGTAAATCTGGTTTAGAGGCCGCGCTAATGGTCGACTGTAGCCACGCGAACTCTCGTAAAGATTTCCGTCGCCAACCTTTAGTTGCAGAAGATGTGATTCACCAAATTCGTGAAGGCAACAAGTCGATTATCGGCCTGATGATTGAAAGCCATATTAACGAAGGAAACCAATCTTCGGATATACCTCTCAATGAGATGAAATACGGCGTTTCTATTACCGACGCGTGTATCAATTGGGATTCAACTGAGGCACTATTGAAACATGCACATACGGAATTAGTCCCGTTCTTAGAGAACCGCTTGAAAGGTTAGTCAGAGTTTTAAATTTAAGTGCCTCATCTAATGGGGCATTTTAAGATCTGTTGCTAGCGAACCTGCGTGATTGTGGGCTTATAGATTGGCACGGGCTTATAGATTAGTAAGGAATAAAATGGCCGTTGAACTGAACGAATTACGCGACCAAATCGATGCTGTCGATAAACAAATGTTGGATTTACTGGCTCAACGCCTTGCTCTAGTAGAGAAAGTAGGCGAAGTAAAAAGTGAACATGGTTTACCTATTTATGTACCAGAACGTGAAGCTGCGATGCTGGCATCTCGTCGTCAAGAAGCCGAGAAAATAGGGGTTCCACCACAGTTAATCGAAGATATTTTGCGTCGTACTATGCGTGAGTCTTATGCCAGTGAGAAAGATTCTGGCTTTAAGTGTCTTAACCCAGAGTTACGTTCAGTGGTTATCGTTGGTGGTAATGGTCAACTTGGTGGCTTGTTTGGTCGTATGTTCAAACTGTCTGGCTACGAAGTGAAGATCCTCGGCAGCCAAGATTGGGATAAGGCCGACGAAATCTTAGATAATGCTGGGCTTGTGGTTGTTACGGTTCCAATTCACCTAACGGAAGGTGTGATTGCGAAACTAGGTAACCTACCAAGCGATTGTATTCTATGTGATTTGACGTCAATTAAATCTAAACCTCTGCAAGCAATGATGAACATGCACCGAGGCCCAGTGGTTGGATTGCACCCAATGTTTGGCCCTGATGTTCCAAGCCTTGCGAAACAAGTGATTGTTTACAGTGATGGCCGTGGTGCTGAAAGCTACCAATGGCTACTGAATCAATTTGGTATTTGGGGCGCGAGTCTTTGCCAGATGGATGCAGCTGAACACGATCACGGCATGACATTGATTCAAGCACTTCGTCACTTCACCTCTTTTGCTTACGGCTTACACCTGAGTAAAGAGAACCCGAACATTGATCAACTTCTGACGCTAAGCTCGCCAATCTACCGACTTGAGATTGCGATGGTTGGTCGTTTGTTTGCTCAAGACCCGAACTTGTACGGTGATATCATTCTTTCTTCAGATGAGAATATTGAGATGATTCGACGCTTCCATAGCTGTTTCGGAGAAGCGTTACAAATCCTAGATGGCAAAGATAAGGCTAAGTTTGTTGAGAGCTTCAACCAAGTGAGTGATTGGTTTGGTGACTACTCACAACAATTCTTGCAAGAGAGCCAAAGTCTTCTAAAACAAGCACATGACTCGATTCATCGTGGTTAATACTGATTTGAAATCATAAAAAAGAGCGACCATCTGGTCGCTCTTTTTGTTTGTGCTGAACGCTATGAAAGCATTTGGCCTACAGTAGACTAAAAGCAATTAGATCATCATAGGCCAAACCAACAGTTCTTATTCATTAACAACTAGTTAGTCGTGATAGGTTTTTTGCTCTCTTCACTCGATACCGTGTCGATGGTTGAGCTAATGTAAGGCACGTTAGTCAGGTTGATCTGTAAGCGAACCACATTATCAATCAGTTGAACCAGTGGGCCCCACTTAACCTTTTTCTCTTTCTCGAACACGTAGTTGAAGTTTTCCGGTGTCCAATCCATTAAGTATTGAGGGTTCAGTGAACGACCAAGGAAGCGTACTTCATAATGCAAGTGTGGGCCGGTTGAGTTACCTGAATTACCACAGCTCGCGATGACATCGCCTTTACTCACAAACTGACCGCTACGTACCTTGAATTTCTGTAGGTGTGCATAAGAACTCATGAAACCAAACGAGTGACGCATAGTAATAAAGTTGCCGAAGCCTTTTTTACTTGGGCGTACTGTTTCAATGACTCCATCTGCGGGCGCGACAATATCTTCACCACGCTTACACGTTAAATCGATACCAGTATGTACATGGCGTTTCCCTGAAATAGGGTTAGTGCGGCTACCATAAGAAGAAGAGATACGTTGATAAGCCATCGGACTGTCGTTTGGAATCAAACGGAACATCGTGGCTCTTACTGCTGAATCGACTGCAGCCGCATCAATGCGATCTTCTAAAGAAATATCATCGGTAAGCAGTTCTTCATCAGCAAGACCCAGTACTGATTCCACATCGAATACACGCTTACCAAGCAGCTGAATCGTGCCTTCTTTCTCGGTCAGTGTTTGCGATAGTGAATGGTTGGTTTCTACTTGCTCAGCATAAAGAAATTCTGTTTGTTCTTTTTCGACAATCAGCGTTTCAATCAACTGTTGGGCATCACCTGCTTGCATTGCGAGTTCTTGTTTACTCTCGAAGTGCATGTACGCCGCTCCGCCAATTAATAGCGGTACTGAAAAAATGGCAGTAGTGCAAATGAGCACGGCCTTACGGCCGAAGTAAAACGTCTGTTCCCCCTGACTAGAGGGAATAGTAATGGATAGTTTTTTAGACATGGTTCTGTATTAACTAAATGCTTCTAATAGAAAAAGGGTAATGGAGATGTCACTCACTACCTAAATCGGTAAGATGTTCAATCTCTCTATAAAGCAGTTCATCGTCGCCAACATTAAGCTCTACAAGACGCTTAAGGTGGCTGATACTATCAATATCTAAATGCTCTATGCGTAAACGCATTGAGGTATTGATGGTAGAGACTATCCTTGCTTCTAACTGAATATTGATATCACTGTTTTCGAGTTTAAGGCTCACTTGAACAGGGACATCATAGCTAAGTTGTTTTGATTCATTGCATTGAATGAGTAAACCATGGAGTGATAAGTCTTGCACTGAGCCTGATACATTTACGTGTCCTTGTGATATCTCAGTCGGGACTTGATAAATAACTCGTGAAAATTGACGTCTTTCAACCATAAGTAATCTCTCTATATCGATGCATTACACGTAAGCCAGATATATCAAAGGCCGCTATTATCGCGGCCTTTGTTCAAAATACAAGCTTATTTACTTAGCGATACGCTTGTACTTGATACGGTGAGGTTCTGCCGCTTGTGCGCCTAGAGTCTGCTTAAGCCACTCAGTGTACTCAGTATAGTTACCTTCGTAGAAGTTAACTTGACCTTCATCACGGTAGTCTAAGATATGGGTCGCAATACGGTCAAGGAACCAACGGTCATGCGAGATAACCATTGCACAGCCAGGGAATTCAAGCAGTGCTTCTTCAAGAGCACGTAGCGTTTCAACGTCAAGGTCGTTGGTAGGCTCATCGAGTAGCAGTACGTTACCGCCCGCTTTTAGCAGTTTCGCTAAGTGAACACGGTTACGCTCACCACCAGAAAGCTCACCGATGATCTTCTGTTGGTCGTTGCCTTTAAAGTTGAAACGAGAACAGTAAGCACGCGCAGGGATTTCGAAGTTGTTGATCTTAATGATATCAGCGCCTTCAGAGATCTCTTGGAATACTGTCTTAGTGTCGTCCATGCTGTCACGGAACTGATCAACAGAAGCAAGCTTAACGGTTTCACCTAGTACAACCGAACCTGAATCTGGCTGTTCTGCACCACTTAGCATCTTGAATAGTGTTGATTTACCTGCACCGTTGGCACCAACGATACCGACGATTGCACCCTTAGGCATGCTGAACGATAGGTCGTCGATAAGAACGCGATCACCAAACGATTTAGTTAGGTTGTTCACTTCAAGAACTTTATCACCTAGACGCTCACCTGGCGGGATGAACAGTTCGTTGGTTTCGTTACGCTTCTGGTATTGGCCTGTCGTCAGTTCTTCAAAACGAGCCATACGAGCTTTAGACTTAGCTTGACGGCCTTTAGGGTTTTGACGAACCCATTCAAGTTCTTTTTCGATTGTCTTTTGACGTGCGCTTTCGCCCGCTTTTTCTTGCTTAAGACGCTCGTCTTTTTGCTCTAGCCAAGACGTGTAGTTACCTTCCCATGGGATACCTTCACCACGGTCAAGTTCTAGAATCCAGCCAGCTGCGTTGTCTAGGAAGTAACGGTCGTGGGTAATCGCCACAACAGTACCGCTGTAATCAACAAGGAAGTGCTCAAGCCATGCTACTGATTCTGCATCCAAGTGGTTGGTTGGTTCATCAAGAAGCAGCATGTCTGGCTTTTCAAGAAGTAGACGACAGATAGCAACACGACGACGCTCACCACCTGATAGGAATTCAATTTTCGCATCCCACTCAGGAAGACGAAGTGCATCAGCAGCACGCTCTAGAGCAGTCTCTAAATTGTGACCGTCTTTTGCTTGAATCAGAGCTTCTAGTTCGCCTTGCTCTTTAGCAAGTGCATCGAAATCTGCATCTGGTTCTGCGTAAGCTGCGTAAACCGCATCAATACGCTTAAGTGCGTCAGCAACGTCAGAAACCGCTTCTTCTACGATTTCACGAACAGTTTTTGATTCGTCTAGCACAGGTTCTTGTGGTAGATAACCTACTTTAAGACCTTGTTGTGCACGTGCTTCACCATCAATATCAGTATCAATACCAGCCATGATACGTAGTAGGGTAGATTTACCTGAACCATTTAGACCCAAAACACCGATTTTAGCGCCAGGAAAAAAGCTAAGAGAAATGTCTTTAAGAATTTGACGCTTAGGTGGAACAGTTTTGCTCACCCGAGACATGGTATATACGTATTCAGCCATTGCCGATCGATCCTAATTATTGTTCAAAATTGTCTGCTATTTTATACCAATATCCTCAAAGATGTTACTCCTAGGACAGAAAAGCCACTCTTGAACCAATCCTTACCTATTATTGTCACATTGGTCATTAAAACTATATTTAATAGGCTTCTGAGGCGAAGTGTTAAATATTAATAATATTTACACTCAAATCCTTTACATTTGATGTGATGTCGGGCGTAAATAGACTTCACGTATTCATACACGCACTAAGGAAAGAGCGAATGTTTTTCCGCATTGGTAATACGAAAATTGCTGTGGCTGCATCGGCAATTTTGTCTTCGGTTTCACTGGCTCCGGTCGCTATGGCTAGCAATGCCTCCGAGCTTGAAATGCAGCGTGACGTTTATGATAGAGCGCAAGAGGTTTTAGATAACCGTGACCTAAAAGCTTACTCCGCGTTACGTAACAAAATTCAAACATACCCTTTAACACCTTATACCGATTATCGTGCCTTTTTATTAGGTTTAGGTGAACGTACGCCAGCAGAGGTCGATGCTTTCATTGAAGAGAACAAGGCATTGCCTTTCTCCAATCGAATGCGCGCACCTTATTTGGACTCATTGGCTTCTCAAAAACAGTGGAAGACGATCCTTGAGTTTCAAACCAAAGAGCCTGTCGGTGAAAAATACCAATGTATTTATTATCGAGCGCATTACGAACAAGGCAATCAAGAGCTTGCTTTTAAAGGGGCTAAACAACTTTGGTTGAGTGGCAGTGGTGTTGATGACGCTTGTGACCCTCTATTTAAAAGCTGGGATCAAGCTGGGCTAAGAACCGATG
The DNA here is from genome assembly GCF_041467855.1 of Vibrio sp. 10N.247.311.51. Classification (NCBI taxonomy): domain Bacteria; kingdom Pseudomonadati; phylum Pseudomonadota; class Gammaproteobacteria; order Vibrionales; family Vibrionaceae; genus Vibrio; species Vibrio sp. 10N.247.311.51. The sequence continues at coordinate 168,692 of NZ_JBFSVK010000010.1, forward strand.
AGCTGATTCTGGATAGAATGTTGCTAGCGTTCGAGGGCCGTAACGGTAAGTTAATGAGCTATCTGATTAAGCAATTGGATCATGATGAGTCAATTGCTCAAGCAAAACAGATGAAGGAGCTGTACAACAAGCCTGAAAATGTACTCGCGTTTGCTAAAAAACACCCAGCGAATGAATTCTACCAAGCTCAAACCGAGTTTGCTTTCGAGAAGCTAGCAAGGAAATCATCAAGCAGTGCTCAAAAGGTGTTTGATGATGTCATCAAGGCTCAGAAGTTTTCGAAAGAGAAATCTCAAGAGCTCGCTGATTACCTAACGTTTCGTCTGATCAACACCGACTCTGAAGAGTTAATGGTGTGGCGCGACAAAATGCTCGCGAGTTCATCAAAGCAAGTTCTTCTCGAACGACGTGCTCGCTTAGCGATTCAACATGCCGATTGGACGGGTTTGAAAGAGTGGATAGCGCGCTTGGATGATAAACATCAGGCTTCGCTTCGTTGGCAATATTGGCAGGGCAGAGCTGAAATCGCGACCGGCGATACTGACAAAGGCAATAAGCGACTGGCAGATATCTTGGGTCAGCGTAATTTCTACAGTGTGGCTGCGGCTAAGCAGTTAGGTAAGCCAGTTCAATATCCAACATCGACACTTAAATACAATGCTGAAACAGTGAAGCCATTCGACACCTCTTTGGTGCGTATTGGTGAACTGATTGACCGAGACAAAATTGCGGCAGCGAAAAGTGAATGGCGCTGGTTATTAACTAATGCAGACAAAGACCAAAAAGCGATGCTTGCGGCTCATGCTGCGACGCAGCGTTGGAATCACTTTATGGTAACGGCGAGCATCTCGGCGAAGATGTGGGACAACATAGCTTTACGCTTCCCAGTCGCTCATAAGTGGTGGTTTAACTTCTACGCCGAGAAGCACGATCTGGATCCAATCACTTTGATGTCTTTGGCAAGGCAAGAGAGTGCGATGGATTCAGAGGCTCGCTCTCCAGTTGGCGCGCGTGGCATCATGCAAATTATGCCAAAGACGGCGCAATATACGGCGAATAAACATAAGATTAAGTATCAGGGCAGCGATGATCTTTATGATGTCGGCAAGAACATTGAGATTGGCAGTCACTACTTAGATGGTTTACTCGCTCAATATGATGACAACCGTATCTTTGCGTTTGCGGCTTATAATGCTGGGCCTAGCCGTGTCAAACAGTGGCGTTCACGCAGCGATGAAAAGCTCGATGCTTTTGCATTTATCGAGATGATTCCATTCAAAGAGACTCGCGGTTACGTTCAGAATATCTTGATGTTTGAGACCTACTATCGAGATATCTTGGGTGAGAAAGGGACGTTTTTAGCGCCCCATGAGGCAAAAACGAAATACTAAGCCTTCGGCATTTGGCCCGAAACTGAGTAAGAATAAAGGCAGTGAGTGCGAACCATTTCCACTTACTGCCTTTTTACATTGGATCGCATCAAGTGTTTCGGTATAAAGTGTTAAACGCTTTCAATCGTTAAGCGACTCTTTAAAGTCAGAATTTAAAAGTAAGTGTAGAGATATGGCATCACAACCTGAATATGATAATTGGCAACAACTGATGGACTTGGTAAAGACGGCTGTCGAAAAAGATCAGCACGAGCTGTTGTTGACCATGATGATGACACCAGACGAGCGAGATGCTCTGGTTGCTCGAATTAATATCTTCTGTGAGCTGATGAAAGGCGATATGTCTCAACGACAGGTGAGTCAAATGCTGGGCGTAGGCGTAGCGACGATAACTAGAGGCTCAAATGAGCTAAAGGCCAAATCTGAGCAAGAGAAAGCCGTGATCGCCGACCTATTGCTAAAGTAATAACGGAATTAAGCTATCACTGGATAGTGCGAATACGAATTCGATAAAAAACGCTAACTGAATGTTAGCGTTTTTTGTTTCTGAAGATTGTTCTCTGAGCTTCGAAATTTAGCGAAGTACTAAATAGGAAAGTGCTCAGGATTCACAAATGGGATCAGAGCTAAAATTAAAGCTTGATGATAGACCGAACTGCGTGACAGTTGGTTATGTGTCAGTAGGCCAATGGCACCACCTTTCTGTTTGATGTTATCGGTACCAAACACTTCATCCATCACATCCCCTAATTCGTTTGCATGCTCTAGTTTTTCTAGCACGGCTGGTGGCAGCATCAGGCTTGCTGAACGAGACTTGCCACGTTGACCATTCGCTTCGATCACCATCCAAGCAAAGGTAACGTTTGTTTCTATTCCCGCTTCTAGACCAACATAGAAGTCTGCATCAGGCTGAGCTTGAGTTGCGTTGTGAACTCGATTCACCGCACCTTGATAGGTTTCATCATTGCTCATCGGTTGATCGGCGACACCGCTAGGGACGCTGATGCCTTGGAAATCAAATTCAGTATCAGGAAAAGCAGATAAGAACGCACTTTTAACGGCCTTAATTTTAGCAGGGTTCAGCGATGCGATGATTACAGATTTCATGTGTCGGATTCTTTTTGTTGTCGATTAGATTGAGTTGATGTTCCCGGTACCATTCACTCAACTCTTCTAATGGCATAGGTTTACCAAAGTAATAGCCTTGCAGCATATCGCACTGTGCATCCTGTAACCACTGGTGCATGCCTTGAGTTTCAATCCCTTCGGCGGTGACCTTTTTCCCCTGAGCATGACACAACCCGATAACCGGTTTTACGATGTTCTGGTTATCGGTCTCAATTAAGGTATCCAAAAACGCTTTATCCAATTTAATTTTCTGAGTTGGATACTGCACCAGTTGAGTGATAGAGGTATAACCGGAACCAAAATCATCAATCGCCAGTCGATAGCCCATGCATGACAGTTCGTTCAGCAATGGAAAGCCTTCTGAATTTGAGTAAAAGGTTTCCGTGATTTCAAAATCGATCAGGCTTGGTGGGATTCGATTTAACTCCGCGTGTTCTTTAATGAAACCCGCAAGGTGAGTGGTTTCAATGCCAGCAGAAGATAGGTTGATCGACAATTGAATTGAGTGATCAAATTGAGCCTGAAGTCGATGGAATGAAGCAAACGCATTCTGTATTACCCAGCGGTCAACATGTTCAAACAGCCCGGTTTGTTCGGCTATTGGAATGAACTCATCTGGTGGAACCAAACCAAGTTGCTTTGAATTCCAACGCAATAACACCTCAACGCCAATAACATCAGTCCCGGTGGAATCCATGTAGGGCATGTAAACGAGCCTGAATTCATCATCAAAATTCTTACCTCTAAGCGCACGTTCAATGTCTGCTTGGCGCTGAATGGCTTTGTCTAAATCCCGTGAATAGTCAGCAAATTGGTTTTTACCGGCACGCTTGGCTTGGTACATCGCGGTATCCGCGTTGGACAGAAGCTTCTCGATTGAGTTGCCATCATTAGGGTAGGTCGCAATACCAATACTGACCGTGATCGGAAAGCTGCCTGATTCGGTGACAAAGCCTTTTTGCAGTGGAGTGAGCAAATCGTTCGAGAATCGATGCGCGACATTTCCTCGGTGACTAGGAGCGTTAATGTAGACAACGAACTCGTCTCCAGAAAGTCGGGCTGGCATGCAGTGAGCGTCGAACTCCTCTTTATAATGACGACAAATATCTGAAATACGCTGAGCAAAAGAGACCAGAATCGAGTCGCCGATTTGATGTCCGTATTTGTCGTTCACAAACTTGAAGTTGTCCAAGTCAAAATAGAGAACCCAGGTTTCGGTATTCGAACTCGGTTTTGGCAACGATTGCTGAACGAAGGTTTGAAACTGATGCCTATTGGCTATCTGGGTTAACTGATCATTTTCGGCCAAGAGTTTGGTTTGCTGGTAGGTGTTGTCTAGCTCTTGGTACATGTCATAAAAACGCTGTGATAAGCGGCCAAGTTCATCACGAGTACCTAAGCGTTCAATGTTTTTCCGTTGTTTTTTTTCGACTTGCTGTAGCTGTCGATCGAGCCGTGTTATTGGAGTAATCACGGTGCGAGACAGAAGCATGAGTAGCAGAGCGACTGTCACCAATGCAGACAATGCAAACGACAAACTCAGCTTGTTCCAAATCGAATCTAGCTTGTTTTCCAACAGGAATTGCGCCGGATCGACCGTGGCGTACAGTTCTGGTGCAAGCTTGACTGAGTGAGTAACATCATTTTCCAAAGAAACCGCTATGGATGTGAAGAACAAACTGGTTTGGTAGTCGAACTCTATTTGTTTTCTCAGCGCATTAAACTTGTCGAGAGAGACAGAGACAACAACAAAGAACACATCGTCGGGCTGATTGCTTGCGGTTGGGAAAATCGCTTTTCTATCTACCTTGTCGTAGTGAACCAACATTCCTTCGCCTTGGGAGTTTTGAATATAGTTGGTACTCGATGTTGCTAAGGTGTCTTGATAGTGTTGGTCAACGTATTCCAATATCTTACTGTCAATCTGAGTGCGTGAGTCGTTGCTATTATCCGCGTAGTAACGCAGTTTTCGATCACCACTAAGAAGTGCTAAACCTGTATAGCTTTCATCGTCATCTTGCAGGAAATGTATGGCTTCTCGAAGGTTACTGACCAGTTCAAGATCGCGAGATCGATTTTGGTCAGTGAGAAAATAACGCTTCACCATATCACTCTGGGTCAAGGTGTAAGAGTAGCTATTGAGGAACGAACGAGATTGGCGAAAGTAACCGGCTAGTTTCTCCATGTTCAGCTGAAGTGCGTTGTCTTCGCGTTTGATGAAGCTACTTTTCTGTGTCGAGTAAATAATATAGCTAGAAGCCGCGGTACTGATCAGTATCACAGGGGCTATCAGTAGTAAGATTTTAGTACTTAGCTTCATAGTTAATGACAACACTATTTATAATTTAAGCGCGTAAGTTTATGTTACTTAATGCTTACTCGCTATTAATTACACGTAGTTCGATGATTTCCTGTGAAGGGGGTAAGGTTTTGTCTTTATTGATAAAAAAGCTACTAATGAGTTTTTTGTTAGAAAGGCGTAAGCAGTGGAGCGAGTATGCGTGCCGAATGTGCGAAACAAGTGAATTGTTTCTCAGGCATGCTAGGGGATGTGTTCTTAGCTCGAATAGTATTCGGCTAGAGGGTGATTTAAGTATTTGGCCTACTGTAGGCCAAATACTTATGTTAGCTAAAAGCTGATACTTGCTCTCGGCTATGACAACTTAACTTGAGTCGCTTTGATGTTCTCACTTGGGTAGCAACCCAATACTTTCAGGTGGCGAGTAATAGCCGTAAGCTCCGTTATCGCTTGCTGCATATTATCTGAATCCAGATGCGCCTCTAAATCGACATAGAACATCTCTTCCCAAGGGTTACCCATGATAGGACGAGATTCCAGCTTGGTCATGTTGATGCCTAAGCGTTGCAGGATCAGTAGTGTCTCTACCAAAGAGCCCGCCTCTTGAGATGTCGACATGATGAGCGTCGTTTTCGCTGGTATTTGAGTCGATACTTCAACAGGCTTACGCGCCACAACAATGAAACGAGTGTGGTTCTCTGTTTGGTTTGCAATGTTGCCTTGGATTGGCTGAAGCCCATAAAGCTTGCCGCTCGATGCATTACCAATAGCAGCTACGTCATTACCACCCAGTTCTTTAACTTTTTTCATTGCATCAGCGGTGCTTGCGCAAGACTCAAGGCTGACACCTTTAAGGCGGCTCAAGAACTCACTGCATTGTTGATGAGGTTGTGGGTGCGAGTAGAGTGTTTTGATGTCTTCTAATCGGATATCACTCTTAGCAAGGAGGCAGTGCTCAATCGGTTGAGAAAGTTCGCCAACAATGTATAGAGTCGTATGCTGTAGTAGGTCGTAGACCTCGTTAATTGACCCTGAACTGGTGTTCTCAATTGGTAGGACACCGTAGTCGGCATGGCCAGACTCTACTGTTGATGTGACTTCTTTGAAGTGATTACAGTTCAGCTCAATCAACTCCATATTCTTGCGGCTGAAGTATTCGCGGCTCGCAAGGTGAGAATATGATCCCTTAGAACCTAAGAATGCAACGCGAGCCAATGGTTTGCGGCTTTGCGGGTTCGCAAGGTTTTGTAAGTATGACTGCTGTAGTAAAACGGAATCTTCGATGATGGTGTGAAACAGCTTGGTAATGTACTGCGCATCAAGTTCGTATTTATCTTTTCCATTGTTGATCAGCTTAACTAATAGTTGTTGCTCTCGTACTGCATCACGAACTGGTTTTGATGTCTCTACTTTGCTTTTAGCGACTTCGATACTTAGCTTGCGACGCTCTGAAAGTAACTTCAGGAGTTCGTCGTCTAAATCATTAAGACGAAGGCGGATATCATCCAGTGAAATTGAGCGGTCAGTCATAAATGTGTCCTTATAAAAAAGCCTCCCTAGTGTGGGAGGCTTCTTGTTCGTTTTTGACTTGTTTTTCTAAAACGACTTAGCCTCCGATTTACGGAAGAAAAAAGAAGTCAAAAATAAACAAAGATTGAGTGTGCATAAAAAGTGATTGTTTTATGAATGTTTAAACACAATAAGCAAGCGAGCTACGAGCGTCAAGCAAAAAAATAGCGCCCTGAGGCGCTATTTTTTAATCTGTTCTCTTTCCTTATTCTACTTCAGCTTCTAGCTCTTCGATTTCAGGCTTTTCAGCGCGGCGCGCTTCTGGTTTATGGCGTAGCTTGTTGAGTTGACGCTCTAGTTTTTGTTCTACTTCGTTGATCGCTACGTAGAGGTCGTCATGGATTGATGAAGCAACAAGTTGGCCTTTTGGTACGGTTAGAACCGCTTCAAATTTTTTCTTCTTGTTTGGTTCTTCGCTAAAGCTCGCTTGGCAGCCAATGATGTCTACTTGCCATTTATCCAGCTTTTTAAATTTGCTTTCTATGTGATCACGGATTGCAGAGGTAATGTCGATGTTTTTACCAGTGATGTTCATTTTCATAGAAGTTTTCCTCTGTTGTATCCCTCATGGGTTAACTTCAGATTACGACTTTTAGGAATAAAGAATGTGATCTAGATCTTGTTTTGGCTGGGAGGAATAAGCATTAAAATCAAATGTGATCTTACGCAAGTCTTGATATGTTTTTGGTGAAAAATGCTTGTTATCCTTATGAAAAACGATAACTTGGAGGCAAGGCTTCGCTAAAAATTAAACCAGTTTTTAGGGGCGTCCTACAGCCTATGGAAAGTGCTTGATTGAAATTTACTCAATAGTGTTTTGTGATAAAGGTCTCGTGATATAGATCTCGCGATCTAGATCGCTACGTAAGCTTCTTCAGAATTAGATAAACAAAAGCCGCATAAGTTTTCTTATGCGGCTTTTGTGTTTTTTAGCTTATACCCAATACCTTTGGCTCTCCAGTTCTGGGATTGAGGCGATCCTAGTCGTTAGTGTTCAGTAATCTCGCTGTGCCGTCCTTTCGGATAGCATTGATAGCTTGTAATTGTTTATAGATTACGAAGTAACGATTGATGTTGGCAACATAGGTTACGGGTTCTTTACTCACGTATTTGCGAGTGATGATTTCTACGTTTTTAAACCAGATGTTTGGGTTGTAACCTTTCTGCTTGGCAATGCGCCTCATCTTTCTGATCTTAGCAGGACCAGCGTTGTAAGAAGCCAAGGTAAAGTAGATTTGATTGTCAGGTGATATTGCTGGGTCGTCAAAATATCGGTCTTTGATAAAGCGCATATACTTCACACCCGCATGGATGTTGTTATCCACCTTATGGATATTCTTGATGTTGACGTTTTTATCTTTGGCGGTACTCGGTAATACCTGCATCACACCAATAGCCCCGCGATGAGAAACCCGGCTTTGATCCAGTCCTGATTCTTGGAAACCTTGAGCTGACATCATCAAAGGATCAAATTCATACTTGCTCGAATACTTTTCAAAGACATCTGAGAGTTTAGCCACTCGATCTACTTTATTGGGGTTGAGTGCTCGGCCTAACCAGCGAGTATTGTCGATGTATTTCTGGTAGATGACGTTTCCAAGCAGGGTGCCTGTCCGTGCGGTCTTGACGTATTTGTTTATCTCTTTCTTCAGTTGAGGGCTGTCTTTTCTTAAAGCCCAAGCAATACGACCATTTTCTCGCAAAGGTAAGTCGTTATGTACTTGAATGTTTTCCATTACATCGACCCAGAGCTTGGCTTTATGGTTATCCAGAATTGTGCCTTGTATATAACCTTGGTTAACCAGTTCTATCAGCTCGTAGTCTTGTAGTGACTCCTCGATGAAGTGGACATGCAGTGGCGGTAAACCTAGTTCGTTAAGCTCTTTATTGACTCTTTGTACACTCTCGAAGTAACTCGAGCTTGCTCGTATCCATACCTCTTTACCGCTCAATTGCTTGATTTCGGTGATAGGTTCGGCCTTTTTCCCTGTGATAATGAGTTCTTTACCATCTTTAATCATCGGATCTGAAAAATCGATGGTTCGTAGTCGTTTGTCGGTGATCGTTAGGTTAGCGACAGCGACATCACCATAGCCAGACTCTAGAGAGGGAAGTAGATCATCTCGTTGCACGGGGATGATTTGAACATTGAGATAGGGATGTTTCTTACGAAGGCTTTTCTCAAAGTGGTAGAGCATTTCTGCCACGATGCCTTTTGGCTTGCCATCCTCGATGTAATAGAAACCAAGATCGGCAGACACGAGCACTCTAACCGTTCCTTTAGTTTTGAGCACATCCAAGTCACCCATGTAAGGCTTATTGCTTAATGGGGACAGTTCTAATGCGTAGGATAAGTGGCTAAATAGCGATATCCAGATAAATAATAACAACCTACTCACATCCACACTCCATGTTGATGTTTTGTTAAAAGTTATCTTTTGAAGATACCGTGTATTATGCGATCCATCAAGTTTGCGATATGTAGATGAAAAAAAGCGCGCTAGTAAATTAGCGCGCTTTTTGGATTGAGATGTAAGAAGTTTGATTAAGGTAGTGGGTTTAACTCAATCAACTTTTCTGTTCTTAACACAGCGTCATCTAGGCCGAGTTGTTGATAAGCTTTTAGCTGGATATCTAAAGACTTACGCGCAGCAATGGTGTCTGGGTAAGTTTTTTGCAGCTCTTGCGTTCTGTTGATCGCAGCAATCCAAGCTTCGCGGCGTAGGTAGAAATCAGCGGTTGCTAAGTCATACTCTGCTAGGCGGTTTTTCAGTGCGAACATGCGTTTTTGTGCATCTTCAGCGTATGGGCTTGCAGGGAAACGTTCTAACAGTCGTTTGAAATCAGCAAACGCTAGCTTCACTGGTTCTGGATCACGGTCACTACGGTCGATATTAAAAATATCGTGCATGAAGTTTCGGTCTTGCGCCATGTGCGTTAAGCCGCGCATGTAAAGAACCCAGTCTTGTTTCTCATGCGTTGGGTTCAAACGTAGGAAACGTGAAATGGTAGCGAGGCCAAGTGCCAAGTCATCATTTTTGTAGTAAGCGTAAATCAGATCGAGCTGTACTTGCTCAGAATAGGCGCCGAATGGGTAACGTGAGTCTAGGGCTTCTAGCTTTTCTATTGCTGAAAGCCAGCTACCACTCTGCAGTGATTCTTGAGCGTCAGAGTAGAGAACCGATGGTGGTACATCTGGCACTATCTCTTCACTACTTGAACAACCAACCAAGAGTGATACGGCTAATAGACCCGATAAAGTAAGGTGTTTCATGTCAGGCGTCGATTCCTTGAATTAAATATTTCGTAAGCTTCCGTTACTTTCTAACCAGTAACAGATACAATGATGCAATTATTCTATTTTATCCATACTAATGGGTATTAGTCTCACGGTTTTTAAAAAAGTTCGATATGGCTCAGCAGATCACATTAACAGACACAGTAAAAAGCAGCCAGTTAGGTCAACGTTTAGACCAAGCTGTCGCTGAACTATTTACCGATTTTTCTCGCTCTCGCATTAAAGAGTGGCTTCTTGACGGCAAAATCCAAGTGGATGGCGAAGTTATTACTAAGCCGCGCGTTAAGGTTTTGGGCGGTGAAGAGATCATCTTGCAAGCTGAACTTGCAGATGAAGAGCGCTGGGAAGCACAAGATATTCCTCTAGACATTGTCTACGAAGATGATGACTTATTGGTTATCAATAAGCCTCGCGATCTGGTTGTACACCCAGGCGCAGGTACACCGGATGGAACCATACTAAACGCATTGCTTTTCCATTACCCACAGATTGCAGAAGTGCCTCGTGCAGGTATTGTGCACCGTCTTGATAAAGACACAACAGGCCTTATGGTTGTGGCTAAAACGGTTCCAGCTCAAACTCGTCTTGTGCGTGCTCTTGCTAAGCGTCGTATTACTCGTGAATATGAAGCAATTGCAATTGGCAAAATGACCGCTGGTGGTGTGGTTGAGAAAGGCATTAGCCGTCACGCAACTAAGCGTACTCTAATGGACGTAAATGAATTAGGGAAGCCAGCAGTAACTCACTACCGTGTTGCTGAGCACTTCCGCGAGCATACTCGTATTCGTCTACGCCTAGAAACGGGTCGTACTCACCAAATCCGTGTACACATGTCATACCTTCAGCACCCACTGCTAGGTGATGTTGCATACGGTGGTCGTGCTCGTATTCCAAAAGGTGCATCTGAAGAACTAACAACAATGATTCGTTCTTTTGATCGCCAAGCACTACACGCAGTTATGCTTAAATTTGTTCACCCAATTACAGGTGAAGAAGTTGAGTTCCACGCTCCTGTGCCAAATGACATGGTTGTGATGGCTGAAGCGTTACGTGTTGATGCTCGCGAAAACTTGGAAGACGACATTTAATCATGTCGATGATCATCCCTAACTGGAATGCACCAAAAAACGTGAAAGCATTTGCTTCGACACGTTTTGATGGTTTTTCTACTGGTGCGTATCAAGGATTAAACCTAGGTACGCATGTTGGGGATGATGCTTCGCTTGTTGAAAACAACAGAGCCTGGCTCAAGCAACACGCTAATATGCCTGCAGCTCCGGTATGGCTAAATCAAACTCACTCAACAGATGTCGTTACGGCTTTACAACCTACGGCAGATATTCTTGATGCTGACGGTGCATTTACTACAGCTAAAGGTGTTGTCTGTTCTGCGATGACAGCCGATTGCTTACCTGTAATCCTTACTGATACCAAAGGCACTCAAGTTGCTGCAGTTCATGCTGGTTGGCGTGGTCTTGCTGGTGGCATTCTTGAAAATGCCGTTGCAAAGTTTTCAAACCTAGATTCAGAGAATAAGATCATTGCTTGGCTTGGTCCTGCAATAGGCAAACAAGCCTTTGAAGTAGGTGATGATGTGTTGGAAGCTTTCGTTAGTTTTGACCCTCAAGCCAAGCTCGCATTTGAAGCCAAAGCTGAACCAGGCAAATGGCTAGCGAATATGTCTCAGCTTGCAACGCAACGACTGAACAAAGTTGGTGTAACTTCTGTGACAGACTCTAATCTATGTACTTTCGCTGATGCCGATGCGTTCTATTCTTATCGTCGTGATGGTATTACTGGGCGCCAAGCTACTTTTATTTGGTTAGAGTAACCTTTAGCTAGTGCAACTAGTCATCCAGTTCATTTATATTTTTATATCAGCTCTATTCTTCATTCTTATCCCTTGAAAATCCGCGTTACCGTATCCATCTTCTAACCATAAGATAAACATATCTAAGAGTAGGAAGGTTGGCATGCGTCTCGATCGATTCACTAGTAAATTCCAAATTGCGATATCTGATGCTCAGTCGCTCGCATTAGGTCGTGATCACCAATATATAGAACCTGTGCACCTAATGGTGTCTTTGCTTAATCAAGATGGTAGTGCAATCCGTCCATTGCTCACCATGCTGAATATTGATGTGGTTCAATTGCGCTCTAAATTGAGCGAAATATTAGACCGAGTGCCTAAAGTAAGTGGCATCGGTGGTGACGTTCAGCTATCGAATGCGATGGGAACGCTGTTTAACCTATGTGATAAGGTCGCGCAAAAGCGTCAAGACAGTTACATATCTTCAGAAGTATTCCTACTGGCTGCTATTGAAGACAAAGGTCCTTTAGGAAACCTACTTAAAGAACTAGGTCTTACTGAGCAAAAATTATCTCAAGCTATTGAACAAGTTCGCGGTGGCCAGAAGGTCGATGACCCGAATGCGGAAGATAGACGCCAAGCACTCGAGAAGTTCACCATTGATCTGACCGAAAGAGCAGAGCAAGGCAAGCTGGATCCTGTTATCGGCCGAGACGACGAAATCCGTCGCACTATCCAAGTACTTCAACGCCGCACTAAGAACAACCCCGTCATTATCGGTGAACCAGGTGTCGGTAAAACAGCAATTGTCGAAGGTTTAGCGCAGCGTATTATCAACAATGAAGTACCTGAAGGTTTGAGAGGCCGACGTGTACTTTCGCTAGATATGGGTTCTTTAATTGCCGGCGCTAAATATCGTGGTGAATTTGAAGAACGTTTAAAATCAGTTCTTAACGAATTATCGAAAGAAGAGGGAAATATTATTCTCTTTATCGATGAAATTCACACCATGGTAGGTGCGGGCAAAGGCGAAGGCTCTATGGATGCGGGTAATATGCTAAAACCAGCATTGGCTCGTGGTGAGCTTCACTGTGTAGGCGCAACCACACTCGATGAATATCGCCAGTATATAGAGAAAGACCCTGCGTTAGAGCGTCGATTCCAAAAAGTGATAGTCGATGAGCCAACCGTGGAAGACACGGTCGCAATTCTCCGTGGTTTGAAAGAGCGCTATGAACTTCACCATCATGTAGAAATTACTGACCCCGCGATTGTCGCGGCTGCAACATTATCTCATCGATACGTTTCTGACCGTCAGTTGCCAGATAAGGCGATTGATCTGATTGATGAAGCGGCTTCGAGTATCCGTATGCAGATCGACTCAAAACCTGAGTCGCTAGATAAGCTCGAGCGTAAGATCATTCAATTGAAGATCGAGCAGCAAGCTCTTACCAATGAAAATGATGAAGCCAGTGAAAAACGTCTTCGAACATTACAAGAAGAGCTTTCTGACAAAGAACGAGATTTCGCAGAGCTTGAAGAAGTGTGGAATGCAGAGAAAGCCGCGCTTTCAGGCACGCAACACATCAAGTCAGAGCTAGAACAAGCTCGTATGGATATGGATTTTGCGAGACGTGCTGGTGATCTTAACCGAATGTCTGAATTGCAATACGGTCGAATCCCAGAATTAGAGAAGCAGTTAGATCTTGCGACTCAAGCTGAAATGCAAGAAATGACACTGCTGCGTAATAAGGTCACGGATGCAGAAATTGCAGACGTGTTATCGAAGCAAACAGGCATCCCTGTTTCTAAAATGCTAGAAGCAGAGAAAGAGAAGCTTCTTAAAATGGAAGGTGTTCTGCATAACCGCGTGATTGGCCAAGCGGAAGCAGTCGAAGTGGTATCGAACGCGATTCGTCGTAGCCGTGCAGGTTTATCTGATCCGAATAAGCCGATTGGCTCTTTTTTATTCCTTGGCCCAACCGGCGTTGGTAAAACTGAGTTGTGTAAAACACTCGCGAACTTCATGTTTGATAGTGACGATGCAATGGTGCGTATCGACATGTCTGAATTTATGGAGAAACACTCTGTTGCTCGTTTGGTTGGTGCTCCTCCGGGTTACGTAGGATATGAAGAAGGAGGCTACTTAACAGAAGCGGTACGTCGCAAGCCTTACTCAGTGATTTTGCTAGATGAAGTAGAGAAAGCGCATCCGGATGTTTTCAATATCTTATTGCAGGTGCTTGATGATGGACGCTTAACTGATGGACAAGGTCGTACAGTCGATTTTAGAAACACGGTGGTGATCATGACATCCAACCTTGGCTCTTCGAGAATTCAAGAGAACTTCAATACGCTCGATTACCAAGGAATAAAGAATGAAGTGATGGAAGTGGTAGGTAAACATTTCCGTCCTGAGTTTTTGAACCGAGTTGATGAAAGCGTGGTGTTCCATCCATTGGGTCAAGAGCACATTCAATCGATCGCCGCTATTCAGCTTGAACACCTTAAGAAGCGAATGGAAGACAATGGTTATGAGCTTGAAGTTTCGGAGAAAGCACTCAAGTTGATTTCTCAAGTTGGCTTTGATCCAGTATATGGCGCGCGACCTTTGAAAAGAGCGATTCAACAAAGTGTCGAGAACCCGTTAGCGAAAGCGATATTGGCAGGAAAAATTAATCCAGATAAGAAAGTACAGCTATTAGTAAACAACGACCGCATTATTGCTCACCAATAGTTGAAGTAAGAACTGTAGGTACGATTGGCCGAAATTAAGGCTTAATCGTGCCTATTTTGAACGCTTTGTGTGAATAGTGTTCGAACGGTCGCCGGTGGCGGCTTTTTTTCGTTTTTAGCCTTGTGCAAAGGATTATTCTCTCTATAATGCGCCTCCGTTGCCAAGGATAACCAAGCGGTTTGAACTGAGTAACAAGACGGTGATAAGCATTTAAGATGCTTTGAAAAATTAGCTGGAAAAAGTGTTTGACACTGGAATCCAATCCGCTAGAATGGCCGTCCACTTCGAGAGGCTCCTTACTAAAAGGAACGCTCAACAAGTAAAGCTCTTTAACAATTTAAACCTATCAATCTGTGTGGGCACTCGTTGATGAATATCAAAACGTTTTATCGTTAGATAAAACAGATTCTTCGGAATCAAAATTGATTTCAATGAACTGAGTGACCAATACGTTTAACTACTTGTAGTTAATCGGCACAGTCAATTCATTATCATTCTGTTGGAATGGTAATAGCTTTAAAATTACATAGTAGTTTTGAAGTCAGTATTCGTTGAGTCACAAAATCTTAAATTGAAGAGTTTGATCATGGCTCAGATTGAACGCTGGCGGCAG
>NZ_JBFSVK010000011.1:0-160461 GCF_041467855.1 Vibrio sp. 10N.247.311.51
AATAATCACCCATACTGGCCGTTTCTATCTGAGATCCAATTAGGAAACAAAGCCGCACCCAGATGTAATAGCACTAATAACGAGGAACATAACGTCAATAAGGTCATGTTTTTGGTTAATGTCAGAACGAGTATCTTCGATGACGGATAGGTGCTCAATTAAGTTCAAAATGGCTGTCTAGCTAAGGGTTTGACGCTATTAGATCATATTTGTTAACAAAGTGCGATCCCGCCCTGTACGAAAAATGGATAATCCACCGTACAGAAAGATAAAAACCACCTACATCAGACTTTTAAAGGCTTAGTAATAGTTACTTATTCACACACTGCTAAATAAGTAACCTTGCTGTACATTGAGACCATGCTTTGACAATTGATTTGACTGTTCTTTAGTTTCCACACCTTCACAAATTATTTTCACAGCATACAACTCTCTTACTAGCTTCATGAAGCAAATTGAGTTCTCCTTCAAGGCCCCATCTTTATTGAAGATATATTCACGGCTAAATTTAATGAATTTCACATCTAAAACGTCGAGCATATTAATGTTATTATTACCTTCACCAAAATCATCAAAACCCACCGTAATACCCAATGATGACAAGGTATTAATCTTGTCAACTAGCTCTTCACCGTATTCAATACTTGAATCTTCGGTTATTTCTATTATTAACTTATCTTTATTCTTTAAATTTGAAATGGTCTTATATAGTTGGCACCAATCATACTTAATTACAGACGGACATAAGTTTAACCCGTATTTAACATCCCTTTCAGACTTTTGAATATAGCAATCAATATCTTCAATCATTTCGATAGTATACATACCTAAATAATTACCTCGCCGAAGGATAGGCAGTGATTTTAATATCCCCAAATGCTCGTTTTTACTGAGCACCTCACCGTAATAAAAACCGGAAACCGAACCACCCTCATCTATATTAACGATCGGCTCTACTTTGTATCTCATGTTTTTTAGAACTGACAATGCTTTAACAAATAGAAAAAACTTATTTAGACACAGTGTAAAGTATAAAGAAAACAACATAAAAAACCAAATAGCTACACTCTGGTAGTCAAAATAGTATTCGACATTAACGTTTGCAGGAAGGTCATCAAATTTATAGCTTAATCCATTATTGACGCCTTGTGACAATAATACTTTCCCATTAACTTCCACTGACACCCCCCCAAAAATTGTGCCTGATGTCCAACTATTATATCTACTTTCTAATTTTTTAATGTTGGTGAAATGATAGTATGTGCCATTTTCCAACTGCCAATAGGCATATGTGTAGAGTTTATTTTTTTTAAGATCTTTAACACCAACACTACTAACATTATAATAACTACCAAAACCATTATGAAAATAGCATTTTTTACCTTCTTGCAAGTAGATACCATATGCTAGGTTGCCAATAGTCGGAATTTCTAGCGGACGAGCTATGGTACTGCAGTCAACCCCTTCAATATTTGACAAAAACTGCCCTACTTCTCTTGCATAATTACTTGTCTTAAGTGATAAATTTAATGCCTGATAGTATGAAAATACAATGATGGAGAATAAGCTTAATGTCAATGCGGCAAATAAGCTTAACAGCATGGACTTCCATTTAAAAACAAAGATGGTTTTTACTTGCTCCAATGTGTTTTTTTTACGCGAACATTCAAAGGAAATTTTTTTTAGAGGCATAGAGTATTTATTGTAACCAAAATAAAACCCTTTCCCAAACTTGTTTTTTATCAAATCACTTGAATTTATTACAACTTGCTCACTATCGTTACATAGAGATATCAATTTAACAAAGTTAGCCCTACAGAAAGCGACTGTATTTTTTACTGTAAAAAAAGATACTTTTATGCCTAGGTCAATTAGCTTACTTTCCAGCTCCCTAGTCGATATCACATCTATACCAGCGTAATCATAAATAACCCGCATTAGATAATACTCTATTTTTTTTATTGGTATTTCAGCTACTATCGTAGCTCTAGATTTGCAATATATCGCCATGATATACGCTTCTTGTTCAATTTTCAGTACTTTCATAACCGATAAATAGTAGCATTCGGATAAATCTAAGTTAATCGTATCTGTATGCATTTATATCCCCCAAGTGTTTGTATTTTAACTAAAACAAACCTTGTTCTTTTAATAATGATTTGAGCTTATAGCTTAAGCGACGACATCGCTCGTCATTGGATTCTTCGTTAATTTTCACCATTTTACTTCAACTTCATCGGGATGTAGCAATACGGCACGATTCAATTTCGGATATATCAATATAATTTGGGATATATAATGGAACATCAAAACTGTGTTTAGAATAATGTCCCAACAAACACTTCAACGGATTTATAAAATATCGATCTATAACTGAGCTCGAGTTTCCTATTAGGGGTAATATTCATCTTTGTATTTTTGAGTTTACACAGCGATTCTTTATTTACATTTTAATGTAGTTAGTTAATCGATGCAAAAGGCGATTTGCATATCTTTGTTATAAGCATCTAAGCACTATAGTCGCTATATTTGCATACTTCATTGTTCGTTCCTTCTATGGATATCCCGGCTTGGTCACCGACGTTATTTGTACCGATAGAAACTGTTGATCTTTCTCTTGTTATTTCTGACAGTTCGAGCACTGTTCCTGAAAAGCTGAGTTAATTGAAACTAGGACCATCGAATGGCGCAAGAAACATGTTTTTGTTTGCATAATATCTTTGTTTTCTCTGGTTAGGCACTGACATCCAGTTTTTGAATAAGTGCCTATTCTGTCTTAAAAACAGAAGCTTGCTTCCCTTAGCCTCTACTCTTTTTGTTGGTGTAGAATCAGAATAACATTGTTTAACTTACCCAAAAAATTCATTATGTAAGGCCATATCCAACATTATTATTTTCCTATTCACCTCTGATAGAGTTTGTACTATTTTAGAAGAGGAAGGCTATAGCAAATGGACAGAAAACTAGGTAAAGATCGCACCGTATATGCGAATAGGTCAAAGCCTGTGGAATTGGGCGTTGACGTTGAGTTATTCAGGATTGGCGGAAGGAGGCTTTGTTGCTTTTTCCCTAAACGATATATTGAGTTTCAGGCAAACCTAGCCCGTAAGCTTGTTCAGTGCGTTGAGCATTGAGTAAGTTTCCAGTAACGGTTTCGCGCGATACATTGTGGTTTAAGGTGATGAGCGCTTGTGGTAACCATACTTCTGTTTACACTTTTTGTTCGAGCCGCATGGCTTTTGACAATCTACCGCATAATTGCGAACATTGCCTTGATATCAGATAGCTAGATGAGCGTAACCGCTTGCTTGGCCAAACGGCATCTTGGTGAACCATTGTGCCATAAGTGCCATTGCAAGATATCTCAACAATTTTATGGCATATCTATTTGAATAAATTTGAGAACACTTCAGCATCGGGCACGTTAGATAAACTCAGCTGGGCTTCGACTATTTCGTGGGTGCTTGTATCTACTGCGATATCTAGCTTACGCCAGACTCTGCACTTTCCGTCAGTCCCATGCTTCTTGACCTTCCACCCACCTTCGCCATAAACCTTGAGACCAGTGGCATCGTTGTATTGTTCATCTGATTTCGGCTCTAAATGAAAAACACTCTTAACACGACGGTATATATAGGTGTAATGTGGATTAACAAGAAGGGTATTAGCCAGCGGAAACTCTGAGTCTAGAAAACCTCGTTCCACTCTATGGTATAGAGAAAACGCATATCACTATCTGCGGTACTAATGGAGAAGTTGCCTAATCTGCGAGGCCTACCCCGTTAGTCTCGCTTTCACTCAGCTATCGCTTCCTCATCAATCTTAATATCTAACCACAATTAACTAAGGCTTTGTTATTGCCTCTAGTGAGTCGTTTTGCAACAATGTTTCGGCATAAGGCTGTTACGATTAATGATGCAGCCAAAGCAGTTCTTAGTCTCTTGATCTAGTTCCATTGAATTTAACAACTGAGTTCAAGACAACTATTCTAATTTAGCTATCTTTGAATAACTTTTCGTCTTTTAAAATAAATGTCTATACCGGATGTGAAAGACATGCCCCTCTCGCTACTTGTATTGAGGCGGGAATAGCAAATTTGGGCAATCTCGACTTAGCGAAAAAGTGATTGAGCATAATCGGTGATAATAGATTCCAACAATTCAATCTCTTGATACCCTTCAAGCTCTAGAGAGCAATAAAAAGACAGTGGGATTCTAAGAGCATTCGCCACTTCCACGACAGGCAATTTTTTCAAAATGCCTTTTGAAACCCATGCGTCAGCCACTGAATGGTTGAGTATAGCCCAACCATCCTCTCGAAGTAGTTCTAGTAATACTTCATTATTACTGACTATCCTCAAATCCGTGGAGATAGAAAATAGGTCAGCATTACTTTTGTGATGGCTTTCCATGATGTATTGCTTCTCTATCTCCAGCTCATCAATGTGCACTGTACCCTGGTTAGCTAAGGCATGCTCAGCGCTACAATAAAAGTGGTGTTGGACCGTACCCAAATAAATGTAACGGAAAGGGCGCTCAGGTAAGTTTTTCAACTTACTTTGCATGATGGCAACGCACGGAGTGTCATCGGTTAACGCATCCATTACTTCATTCCGATTCCTTTGAAGCCAGTGTAATCGCAATGTGGGGAGCGCATTTTTAACAAGTTGGTTGATCTCTTTGATTATTGAACCTGGCACCAAAGCGTCATGGTATATGACCAGCGACTCAAAAGGCTTTTGATAAGCATTTATCATTCTTTCGTACAATAAGTCGCTGTTTTTTAATAACACTTTGGCTTGGCGATACAACGCTTTTGCTTCTTCTGTCGGCAATGCACGCTTTCCTTCGATAATAAACAGTTCGATGCAAAAACTGTCTTCAAGTGCCTTGATCTGTTCACGTACGGTTGTGCGCTCTTTATTAAGCTTTCTACCTGCCTTGCTGTAGCTGCTTTCTTCATACGTAGCGCAGAATGCGGCCAAGTGTTCATAGGAAAACATCTTTACTCCCAAAGAAATAATTTGATGGATTTTATCTTGCATTATGCATTACTTGTGTATGTTTTTCATTGTTATTATTTGAACTACAGTCAAGCAAACCATAAAAGCGGACCAAGAAGTACTATGAAAAAAAACAAATTAGTCTCTACAAGTACCAAAACACTTTTGCTTAATGCAGTCGTTATTCTAACCCCAAGTTTGGCTGCGGCTAACGAACAAAGTAATGAACGAATAGACCCGTCCGATATGACCCGGGCGTATAGTCAAGCTTTTATCGGCACCAGTAACAAAGGGGACGTTAAAGCATTTGGCTCCCTCTCCTACCAGTTTGACGGTGGCTCCGAAGCTATGGTGGCGCTGGAAGGGACCATGAGTGAGAACGGCGATTACAAAGACAGCCGTGGCCAGTATTTCCACGTCTTTGGTACTGGTAATAACCTAATGCCACGTGTCGCTACATCGCTCGATATTATCGACAACAAGGACTTCACGACTGCTGCATTTGGCGCCGCGAGCATACTAAAAACCCCAGCTGAATCCATCACGCTGTTTTTCCGTGCAGGTGGCCTGATCGGTGAGTATAAAAAAGAGGGTGCGCTTGCGCAGCAGTATGGCATAAGAGATACCCACATTACTGGTTACACCGGTACTGCTTGGCTAGTGTGGAAACCAATGCAGGATGGTTCCTATATCACTTTGTCACCGGAATACACCGCAATGGATGGCAGCTTGAATATAGAAACCCTGAAAACTAGCGTTACAACCGCAGTTCCGCTTACAGAAAGCGGAGACAAGTGGCTACAGTTTAAATTCGATAATATCGACATGGATATCAACCACATGGGGAATACAGATTCAGTCACAGACCGTGTGTTCTGGACCCAGTTCAAAATGTTCTTTTAAATCAATTAAAAGATGCTGTCCGAGCGCTATGTGACTGAAGTTAAAAGTTATGATGGCGCAAACTAAAGAGCACAAAATATCAACGTTATATTTCAAAGGTAAAATTATGGCATTATTCAAAAGAACCGCGAAGAAGATACTCTCTCTTTCCATGTTAGTTCCAGCCCTACACTTTGGTGGAGCCATCGCTTGTACCAGCATCGCCCTTAAAGCTGAAGACGGCGCGGTCGTCTATAGACGAACCATGGAATGGGGAGCCTTTGATCTTAACTCTCGGGTTGCCATCGTACCCCGTGGATACGAGTTCCAGGCTTCCACTCCGGACGGTAAAAACGGCCTGAAGTGGAAGGTAAAATACGGAACAGTTGCTCTAGATGCGCTGGAAAAAGACTACTTGACCGATGGTATGAATGAAAAAGGTTTGGTGGTGGGCGTTCTCTATCTGCCAGGTTTTGCCGACTATCAAGACTACGATCCAGCTAAAGCTTCGCAAACGATCAGCGAACTGGAGCTCGCTAACTACGTGCTGACGTCTTTTGCCAGCGTAGAAGAAGTACGTGAAGGGCTTGCGAATATCCACGTGGTCGGTACACCAGAGCCTGCTCTTGGTAACATCGCAGCGCCGATCCACTTATCGGTTGTAGATTCAAGCGGAAAAGCGATCGTGGTGGAATACCTTGACGGTAAAATGAAGATTTTCGATAACCCACTGCGTGTGCTGACCAATAGTCCTAGCTTCGAATGGCATATGACCAACCTGCGTAACTACATTGGTTTAACATCAAATGAACACCCGGCGAAAGCTCTGACGAAAGGAGAAAGCGAAGTTGACCTGACACCTATCGGTGCCGGTAGCGGATTCATCGGTCTGCCTGGTGACTTTACCCCACCGTCCCGTTTTATCCGCGCGACCGCTTACACCCAGACCTCGCGTAAATTGGTTAATGGCGAAGAAGCATTGTATGAAGTCTTCCGAATTATGGATAACTTCAATCTACCTCTGGGTGCCGCAGAAGGGCCTAGCGTAAATCCAGAACTACTAGAAGGTATGCGCAGCTCTACTATTTGGACTTCTGCTGCTGACAGTAAAAACCTGAAGTACTACTATCATACCCAGAACAACCGTCAGGTACGTATGGTAGACCTTAACCAAATTGATTTCTCTAAGAACCCTGACGCCATCCGTCATGTCGAGATGGATAAGAGCAGAAAGCAGAATATAGAAAACGTGACGCCAAGCGATGTTGGGCGTTCATAAGAGTACCGATAATTACTTTGACCAATCGGAACTAATCCTATGTCAGTTCCGATTGGTGTAATGGATGATGATTTATTATTTTTGGAGTAAAAAATGAACAAACAACTATTAGCCAGTTCTATAGTAGTTGGTTTAAGCCTTGGCATGAATATAGCTCATGCACAAGAAGGCAGTAACCTAATATTGATCCAAAATGTCAATGTTTTTGATGGTGTGCACGACAAGCTAGAAAAAGATCACGATGTTTTGGTTAAAGGCAATCTAATCCAGTCTGTTGGCAAGGATATCTCTGCTCCGGCCGGAGCAAAAATCATTGACGGTGATGGTCGTACGTTAACGCCTGGCTTTATCGATTCGCACACCCACCTTCAGTGGAACCTGAGTATTGCTGAGCATATGTATACTCCAATGGACTATCAGGGCGCTATTGCTCTAGTGGATTCTGAGGCGACGTTAATGCGCGGGTTTACCACTATCAGGGATGTTGGCGGTTCAATGTTTGGCGTGAAGCGGGCGATTGACGAAGGCTACTTCCCTGGGCCTCGGATTTACTCAAGCGGAGCCGCTATAGGTATGACCGCAGGTCATGGAGATATGCGAGCGCCGAGTGTTGCCCCAAGAATGATGGGGGGGCCGTCAACAACAGAAATTGAGACGGCAGGTGTCGCTATTAACGCAGATGGTGTTGATGAAGCCTTAACTGCTGCCAGAATACAGTTTCGTAAGGGAGCGGCTTTTCTGAAGTTCTTTGCCGGAGGCGCTGTCTCTGGTCTTTATGACCCTCTGGATATCTCGGAATATTCTAAGGAAGAAATGGAGGCAATTGTTGGCGAAGCTGAGCGTTGGAACACCTATGCAGCCGTGCATACCTATACCGATGCCTCTACACAAGCCGCGTTGGAGGCAGGAGCTAAAACGTTAGAACACGTTAATCTGATCAGTGAAGATACAATGAAGCTGGCTGTCAAAAAGGGCGCTTATATTGGTGCTCAGACCGGAGTATATATGAGCCCGGCCCCTGCCAGTTTTACTCCCGCTCAGGTTGCCCGTCAGCAACAAGCGAAAGATGGACTTGACAGCCTGATGAAGCTAGCTAAAAAGCATGACGCTAAAATTTTGTTCGGCTCAGATATGGTGGGTTCTCTAGAGCAGAAACGTATGCACTTAACAGAGTTTACCAACCGTACGAAATGGTTTACCAACGCCGAAATTTTGCAGCAGGCAACGTCAGTGAATGCTGAAGTACTTGAGCTAACGGGGCCACGTAATCCATATCCTGAAGCCAAGCTCGGGGTGATTGAAAATGGTGCTTATGCCGATATTCTCTTGATTGACGGTAACCCGCTGGAAGATATCAGTATTTTGACTAATCCAGAGGAAAATCTAGACCTGATCATGAAAAATGGTAAGATTTTTAAGAACACCATTAACTAGTTTTAGTATCGTCGAGCTCAGAGCTGAAAATGCACTTGCGTTAAGCAGCGCTTCCCAAGGCAGGTATCTGGCAACAGGTCCTGCCGTTTTGTTTTCTAGAGGCCTAGTTATAAAGTTGAGGAGAAAGTAGTATGTCGTTTATTAGGTTCTTGATGTCAAGTATTAGAGCAATGCTTCTTCCACTATTATCTGCATTTATAGTGGTAGCGTCTTTAAATGCTAATGCCAATGATACCAAGCAGATAGACTGGCCAGATCTTATTGCACAAATAGAGTTTCATGATCCATTTTTGACTCTATCTAGTGATCATATTGCTAAGTTGCGTCGTTATGTTCAGCTTTCTGATTCAAAAACCACTAACCGTCAAGATTTAATAAAAGTTAAACAGGAACTGAATGAAGCGGGAATTGATAATGTTGAGGCGCTTTTGGCTAAAAGACAAGAGGTTGCTGAACTCAGAAAAAGAAAAGCGACAGAGGTCAATGAGGACCTGGATGGAAAAAACGTTCGTTTAGCAGGTTATATGCTGCCATTGGAGTTTGATGAACAAAGAGTGACAGAGTTTCTTTTGGTGCCATGGGTCGGGGCTTGTATTCACACACCTCCACCTCCACCAAATCAAATGATTCACGTTACTCTTGAAGAAGGTGTAGACTTTGAAGGGCTCTATCATCCAGTATGGTTATCAGGAGAGCTAAAAACCATTGCCAGTACTCAGGAACTGATTTTAGTAGATGGCTCCGCACCAGTAGAAATGGGCTATTCAATCGAGGCTGGGCTTATTCAGAGCTATGAGTAATAATCACTCATAATCCAATCACTAATCTGTAGTTTGTCGCCACTTGGAGATTTTCATACAAAAAAGAACCGCAAAATGCGGCTCTCAATAATTCGTATTTTCCGAATAATCGTCAGATTACTCTTTACCGAATACGTTGTTCTCTTGCTCTTGTACACGGATGAAAGTCGTACGCTTAGTTAGCTCTTTAAGCTTTGCTGCACCTACGTATGTACAAGTTGAACGTACACCACCAAGGATGTCAGAAATTGTGTTGTGAACTGAACCACGGAACGGAAGTAAAACAGTTTTACCTTCTGCAGCGCGGTACTTAGCAACACCACCTGAGTGCTTGTCCATAGCAGACTGTGAAGACATGCCGTAAAATTTCATGTATTGCTTACCGTCTTGCTCTACAACTTCGCCGCCTGACTCAGAGTGACCTGCTAGCATGCCGCCTAGCATTACGAAGTCAGCACCGCCGCCGAACGCTTTAGATACGTCACCCGCACATGAACAGCCACCGTCACCGATGATCATGCCGCCAAGGCCGTGTGCTGCGTCGCCACACTCGATGATTGCAGAAAGTTGAGGGTAACCTACGCCTGTTTTAACACGTGTAGTACAAACAGAACCAGGGCCGATACCAACCTTAACGATGTCTGCGCCAGCTAGGATTAGCTCTTCAACCATGTCACCCGTTACAACGTTACCAGCAGAGATAACTTTAGTCGGGAATTCAGCACGTACTTTTTGTACATACTCAACTAGGTGCTCTGAGTAGCCGTTAGCGATATCAATACAGATAAATACGAATTCGTCGCTAAGCGCCATGATTTGCTTAGTTTTCTCAAACTCAGCTTCAGAAGTACCTGTTGAAACAAATACGTTGTTCAGCGTTTTCTTGTCTGCTGTTTTTGCGAACTCAGCCCACTGCTCTACTGTGTAGTGCTTGTGTACTGCAGTCATAACACCGTGCTCTGCTAGAGCAGCTGCCATTTCAAAGCTTGCCACCGAATCCATGTTCGCTGCAATTACTGGAGTACCAGACCATTGACGACCGCTATGCTTGAATGTAAAATCGCGGGTTAATTCAACTTGAGAACGGCTTTTAAGGGTAGAACGCTTCGGACGGAAGAGTACATCTTTGAAACCTAACTTAAGTTCTTGTTCGATACGCATGATAATTTGTCCTGTAATCATATTACGTGTCGTGCGTTTTCGGTAAGCGTTGGCAGACGCTTTACTGAGTTTCGGACACAAAAAAACCGGAGCGTTGGCAGACGCTCCGGTTTTCAGCATTATAGGCTGTGATTTACTAACAGCAAGTCTGATATTTCATTTTTTTTTGTGCTATCCTCTCAAAGATTCCATATCTGGTAAAAGCTTCCCGCCCGTCATTTCCTACTAAATTCATAGTAATTAATAACTTAACAACATATTCACGCAAACGCTGTCGGTTTATTGCGCAAACGTTTCCCTTGCAAATTCGGCGAAAAAATCTTCGATAAGGCAAATTTGTGAAAAAAGTACCCTTTAATCACATAAAAATCACACTTTTCTTGAATCAAAAAATGCGTTTTTTCTTAAATAATTTCATTTTTTTCTGACTTTTTCGCTTCGAGTGCCGATCTCAGCCCTCTTTCATTAGCCCTGAAATTTATAAAGTACAAAGGCAAGATCGATTAGCACGTTCGAAACTTGGATGAGCGGGGTAAAGTCCACAAAATATGGCAGGTTAGATGCGCTTATTTATGAGAACCCAGCGGATACAAGCCGCTGTTGATAGAGCCTAACAACAACTCGACTAAAGTTAACGAACACGGAACGCCTTTCTTTAGTTCGAACTCATTACTACAGGATCAGATACAAAAATGGCCAAGGGGATTAACCTTGGCCATTTTTATTTGGTTTTCAGAGTGCTCTTATAAGGCGATTCAATTTTCACCTTAAGGTACGTCAAGCCTTTTTCTGAGACATCAGAGCTTCAGCAGTCGCATCTTGAATCGACAAGAACAAGGATGTCACTTGCCCAGTTGGAGAACGCATCGGGTTAAGCGTGACGTTCTGATACATAAAGTCGGCTTGCTGAGTTACTGGCCTCACGTTGCGGCACTTAAACAGATAAGGCCTTTGTTGCCACGTTATGAAGCTACGGCAGCCTAGGTCATAAACCGGTTTTGTTTTAAGCCTAAACCACTCTTCAGGAATTTCAGGGAATAACTCAAAGATCGACTTACCGATCGCATCATGCGATTGCTTACCGCTATGGTGCGTCATGAAGCCATTCCAAACTTGTACCTGAAAGTCACGGTTAATGACCACCAGCCCCATATCGACGTTTTGAACCATGTCTACCATCCAGTGGAACTGTTCAAATTCAGCAGGAAGATTCAACATATTAAAACTCCTCCATTAGGTAGGCCAATTTGTTATCTAGAAGAGGCAGAGACTCATCAACAAACATAAATAGAAGGTCACAACGGATGGACGTGCCGTCGATGTTGTAGCTGACTTCGAACGTCATGGTCTTTTTAAATGAGCCGCTGGTATTTTCAATCACCGAATCAATCGAGATGTGTTGACCTAGCAGCACAGGAGAGCTCTGGAAGAAACGAACTTCTGATTGCTCCCCTAACCCATTCAAGAAAGAGCCGACTAAGATGTTCGATACATCCATCAACAACTCTAATTCTTCTAGCTGCTCGCTTTCTGTTGGCACCTTCATGAGCTTCTTAAGATCGCTCACACTGGAATCACTCAACAAAACTAGCGCTTCACCTGCAATGCCTTCTCCACTAAAGCCTTGGCAAACACCCGACACTTGGTCGTTATCCGCTAGGTCACGAAGTGCCATGTGCAATTCACTCACTTCGAAGATGTTAACGTTCGGCAGCGGTAGGTGAACAAACACATTAAAGTGACGAGCCAGTGCATCAGCGGCACGGCCTATCGCTACGTTCGCGACTTCCATATAGATATCGCGTCTGCGAAGTATTGGCAGTTCTAAAGCGGTTGGGGTAATGATTTGAGGTTGTTTTGGCGGCTCGACATGCTCACGTAAAATGGCTTTTAGCGCTTCTTTATCGATCGGCTTTTGCAAAAATGCTTTGGCGCCAAGATCCAGCACCTTCTGTTGTGCTTTTGGTTGTATGTCACCAGAAACAACGACAACTGGCGTGGTATCGCCTAAACGTTGCATCTCTTCCAATGTGCCATAGCCGTCTAATTCCGGCATGGTTAGGTCGAGGAACATCAATTTGAATTGGTTTTTAGCGAGCTCTTCAAGTGCATTAAGCCCATGAACAGCAAAAGTTATATCTGCATTTAGAGAACTAGGCAGTGACCGAGCCATCTGCTTCCTTGCTAACGCAGAATCATCACATATAAGAACTGGGAACGACATAAATGCACCACTGACAAATTAAAGCTAATTCGACCGAGTGTAACAGAACATTATGGTATCAGGTACGGGGTGAATGGATTTATGTGCAGATTATTAGTAAGAATGATGAAACAGGTGGGTAAGCTATTATTTCGCATTATTCTTCATGAAAAACAATATGCTACAAAGGTAATAGCCAATCCTTGCTGTTGAGTAATAGCACTATTATATTTAACAGCAGCCTTAACAAGCGGGTTTATTAAGGCTCGACTGACTCATTCATTGAACGGCTTTATGTAGCCATGATAGAGAGCTATCCAACAAAGCTAATGCAAGAGAACTAGAACTGATATGAAGGCCATAAAATCAGTAATGCGAAACGTATGATCACAGCAAATACCAACAACGCGATCCCCAGGCGATACCATTTGTATTCGGCGATGTTCATTGGGATACGCTTGTAGAACATCGTAATCACGCCTTTCCAATCGCTACTGCGTCTTCCGTACTGCATCATGCTCGTCAAAACAAACAGTGCGCCAAGCACTAACATTCCTTTTTCAGCCCAGAACAATCCAACTTCCATTTGTGTATTCCTTGATAAAACGGTGAGCAACTCAAATCATTCTAGTCACCTTTGCGCTCGGTTTCTGTAAGACCAAGGTCTAACCCACTCTCTACTTACTTGAAGGTACTTATCTGAACGAATTTAAGTGAACGTAAATCGCTGAGCACACTTAACTGAACAGCGTGTTCATATCGAGTTCAGCTTCGCCATCTATACTCATGTTTCCACTAACAGGAGAAATTCAATGAAATCACTGAAAAAGTCGCTTTGTGTATTAACTGCTTCAGCTCTACTCGTTACCGCTCCGTTTGTGAGTGCTTCATCACCACAACAACCGCCGCAGCCAGCAGTGAGCCCACTGCAAATGGTTATTGCTTCTTTAAACCTAAGCGAAGAGCAACACGCGGAAGTCATCTCCCTTGTTGAAGGCTACCAATCTGATAGAACACAGATTGACATGGATAGCGCGATCGAGCTCAAGAAGAAACAGATCAGCCTTGTGACTCAACCTGATTTCAATGAAGCCGAGATGGAAACGATCATCGACACCGTTCAAGCAACCGAGAAGTCGATGGTGATGCAAGAGATGCGTCTTAAGAACAATATTTATAACGTGTTGACTGAAGAGCAGAAAGAGCAATTCAAAACCATGATGAAGTCTGCGCTCTCTGGTGGAAAGTAGTCTGGTGGAAAATAGTTTGGTAGAAAGTAGTCTGGCAATAAATCGTCTGGTAGACAATAGCTGCCCCTAATTCTGATATTGATTCTTCCCATCTCCCCCAGAAAAGGGATAATCTGAATAGACAACAAAAAGCCGCAGTCATTATGATGACCGCGGCTTTTTTGTGTTCAGTGCACCATTAGCAAATCACGTATAAGCATGATTCGACAAATCTGGAGATTGGTTGTTCTTTTGGATGACACGCATCAATTGGATAAGCAGCAGAATACCTGTCACGCCCAAACCAACGCCAATTCCACCCCAGATCCCTGCCAATTCAAATTTTGGCATCAAATACCAAGCAGCAGGTAGGCCAAATACCCAGTAACCGATAGCAGTCATCACCGTTGGCATGGAGACAATCTTCATCCCTCTCAACAAGTTAATTGCCAGTAACTGCCAAGCATCAACAATAAAGCACAGCGCGACAACCCAGATAACAGAAGCCAATAGTGAAGTCATCGCACCCGTGCCATCGTCCAGCTTAAAGATAGACGCAATCATTTCCGGCCATATGATGAACACGGCAGACAACGCAACGCTCAACACCGACACCAAGATAAAGCTGAGAATCGAGGTTCTTTTGATCCCTTCGTAGTTTCCCGCACCGAAATCACGCCCCACCAAAATCGCCGCAGCTTGTGAGAAACCGAAATTGAAGTTCCAAGTAAAGCTCAAGCATTGCAGCAGAATTTGGTGTAAGGCTAACGAAGCAATACTGATCGTGCCCGCCATCAAGGTGCCGCCGTAAATAAGGCCATGTTCAAGTAATGCTGCTAATCCGATAGGTAAACCCATCATTAAAAGCGGACTCATCAACTTAATTGAATACTCTTCTGTGTTTAACCAAGGGGCGAACTGCTTGAATTCGTCACGTTTGAATACCCAAACCGTGTATCCAACCATCACGATAAATGCCGCGATAGCCGTGCCTAAGCCCAAACCTGTTAAACCCATATCTAACTGGAACGTGAGGAAGTAGCTCACTGGTACGTTCAAAATCACTGTGATAATCGACATCACCAGAATAGAACGCACATTACCAAACGCACTGGTTAAGCCACGCAACACCAATAAGATAAGCGAAGGTAACATCACCCATTTTAGAGCATGTACATATTCCATCGCTAAGGTGATCACTTCTTGAGGTTGTTTCGCCGCTTCCAACACCAGCGGAGCAAACCAGAAACTCACCATTAAGGTCACGCTGAGCACGAATGCCAACATGGTTGCACCTTTCACCGCCAATCTGATTTGTGTATTACCAAACTCAGGGCGAGCTACGCGCTGACCATAAGCAATCGCAATCAAGTTCGCGACACAACCCACGGTGCTGCTCGCAATAATGAAGATGAAAAAGTAGATTGAGGCACCTAAGCCACCAGCCGCAAGGGCTGACACACTGATACGCGACATCATCCAAACATCAGTAAGGACTAAAGCCATAGAGATCAGCTGTGAAATGATCAAAGGGAATGCAAGAGTGAGTATTTTTTTCATGAGCGCCTCAGTTAATTTCGCCCAAAATACGATCGATGAGGCTGGCGTTCAATTGATAAATTTGCGACTCTAACATTCCATAAACTCATGCGAACGAATTATGACCCCATATCCTAGCTTGCCATCATCACATAATGGCTTAAAAGCCTTTGAAGCTGCCGCAAGGCTGATGAGCTTTACGCTGGCTGCCGAAGAGCTGCATGTGACACAAAGTGCGATCAGCCGACAGATCAAACAGCTTGAAGATGAGTTAAACGCATCACTGGTTATTCGTAAGCATCGAGCCATAGAATTAACGGTACAAGGTCATGATTTGTATGTGGCTTTGCGAGAAAGCTACGGTAATATCGAAGCTGTTATCGCCTCTTGGAGTGAGCCCAAGCAGAAGCGTATCGTGATCAAAGCGACTCTGAGTTTCGCGACGCGAGTATTGATCTCCAAAGTTCGGGAATTAAACGAGCGTTATCAAGATCATGAGATCGTCATTGTTCCTGTGATTGAGGAAGACGAATCGATTAATAGTAGTGAGTATGATCTACTGATCTTCCACACGCGTTTCAAAAAACGCTATGACAAGGCACCTGACATTACCTTCTTGCGTGAAGAGTTCATGGCGCCGGTTTGCTCTACTAGTTTAACCACCAAAGACACCGACCTTGATTCAATCTTAACCTTGCCAAGGCTGCATCCAACCTTAGATCATCACGACTGGAAAGTGTGGCTGGCCGATGTTGAATTCCCACCAAAGAAACCTGTCAGAAATACCAGCTTCTTGTCTTTAGATATGGCGCTCAGTGCCTGTCTATCCGGTGAAGGGGTTACGGTCACGGATCTGTTGTTAGTTCAACAAGATCTCCAACGAGGCTTCTTGTACTGCCCTAAGAATGCAAAGATCCAACACAGTGCTTGGACTTACTTCATGCACCAACGTACTCACACGCCTATCATCAATGACCTTATTGAATGGCTTAGAGAAGAGACAGCAAAAGAGATCGAGTTGCTGAAATCATTAGCTCACCAGAATCATTGGTTTGGTGTTATTAGCGATCATCAGTAACGGTAAGCCGTAAGCCCAGATACAACTAAGCCGCAGAACTTGCTGCGGCTTATGCTTTCTACCAGTCGTTTATTGCTTTTATTTAGTGAGCATTAAAGCTTAAACATACGCGCACTGCGTGGTGGTAGATTGAAGGTATGGTAGCGAGAAGAAATGGTTTCTGTCGCACTGCTTAATACGTCTTTGTATTGAACATTCCAATTGAACTCATGTTGGTAGGTATCAACCGTCACGCCACGGGTTTCGCCACACTTATTAATACCAACAACGCCTTCTTTGCCACGCTTAAACAGCAAAGTACATTGGTCACTCGAAATCATCGTCATCGATTTGCCTTGCATTGCGTTATGGAAACTCAGCATATTCTTCATACTCGAACTATTCCAAACATTGCCCCAACGACCGTTATCCTTATCTTCAGAATCCGGTAGATCATCACTGTAGATCAACGGCGTGCCGCCATCTTTGCCAAGGATGTAAGCGTAAGCAAGCTGCTCGTCTTGTGGGTCCATAATTTGGTAACGGAAGCCATCATTGGTTGGTATATCATGTGTGATAGCAAAAGTAATTGAGCGATTATCATCAAGTGCTTGGCCGTACGCTTTTGGATCATGCAGTTGGTTCAAGCCACCGCCCATTGAGAATGCCGAGCGAATCGACGCAAACAGCGGGAAATCGTACGCGGAGTGATTAGTATTATTCAGGTACGGCGCTAAGAATGACTCATAGCCGCTGTTCCCTGCTCCACCGCTGGTAATGACTTCACCGAACACATGCATATTCGCAGTAATTTCAGACGTGAATACCTGATCAATTTGGTACTGGCTCATGTGTTTTACCGCATCAATACGGAACCCTTTGATCCCCATATCTTTTAGCGCTTTCAGATATAAACGTTGCTGTGAAACCACCCAGTTATTCGGATCAAGGTCAGGTAAACCTACATCGCCATCGGCACCACACAAACGCCAGTACTGAACGTGACCAGGATCGTTCCAATCTGAAATACAACCTGCGGCATGGAAATCGTTAGCCGAGACAAAACCTTGCGCTAAGTTGCCAAACAGAGTCTGGTCAGCAAAGTAGCTTGAACGGCTCGCATAATCGTTTAGCACTTCTGTGCCAGGGTAATCCAAGTCACTTCGCTTCCAGCTTTCATTCGCCATATGGTTGAGCACCACATCAGCGTATACATCAACGCCCACGGCTTTAAGTGAGGCAATCATTGCGGCCAAATCTTGTTTGTTGCCCAAAGGAGAATCAATAGTACGCAGATCTTGTGGTTGGTAACGCGCCCACCATTGGTTGCCGCTCGATTTCATTGCCGGGGCAACCAGTACTTTCTTATAACCGGCTTGAGCAATTTGATTGGCGTTGGCTGTCACATCTGAATACTTCCAGTTGAAAGCGTGCAAGATGGTGTCTGCATAAGTAGCTGAACTGAAAGAGCAAAGCGCGAGCGCGGATATGAGTAGGGTATTAATTGGTTTCATAGAACATATCTCTTATTATAAATTCACCAGAATGATATGACTAAGAAAGACAATTAAAACGACCGATAAATCAGAGTTGAATTAGCGTCACCTTCTGTTGATGTTGATTTTATAAAATTGAGTTATAGCCGATCTTATGTGAGATAAAAAACGAGTCGAACTGAAATGAGAATTAATTGAATCAAGTTGACCAGAACAGGACAAAGACTTTGGTCGGCTCTTCTAAACTAAGTTATGATTCCTGTTCCCTCAACCGATTGATATTTTTATGCCTTCTTTCTCTTTTTCAATGATCCCTGTTGGGGTTAGGTTCATGATCCTCTCTGCTTTTGGATTCGCACTGATGTCTGCGTGTGTGAAATACATCAGCAACTACGGCATACCTGTATTCGAAATTGTTGCAGCAAGGGCTTTGGTGTCATTGATCATCAGTTATATCGACGTTAAGCGAAAAGGCATTTCGATCTGGGGAAATAACAAACCGTTGTTGTTTGTTCGAGGCGCAGTTGGCACAGCAGCCTTGATGTGTGTTTACTACGCTGTGACCACTTTGCCATTAGCAGAAGCGACCATTCTACAATACGTGCATCCTGTCTTTACCGCTCTACTTGGTGTGTTGTTCCTGAAAGAACGCGTCCAAAAGTCGACCATGATCTGCATTGCGTTCTGCTTAGCAGGATTATTAGTGATGGTTCAGCCAAGCATGAACAGCGGCGCGAGCAGCGAGTTACCGCTGTTCAGCATAATGGTGGCGTTATGTGGCGCATTTGGTAGCTCAATTGCTTATGTGATTGTGAGAAAGCTTAGCCAAACGGAAGACAGCTCAGTGATCATCTTCTACTTCCCACTGGTTGCCCTACCAATCTCCACCGCTCTTATCTGGAACGACTTTGTGTGGCCTAGCCTGTTCCTAACCATGATGTTGGTTCTGGTCGGGATTTTCACACAAATAGGCCAATACGGTTTAACCAAAGCGATGCAAACCCAAGCAGCAGGCAAGGCTTCAGCTTACTCATACGTTCAAATCGTATTCTCAGCACTATTAGGTGTGTGGATCTTCAACGAGATTCCATCAGTTTGGACTTATCTAGGTGGCGGTCTAATCGTGACTGGCGCGCTAATCAATGTGTTTGGCAAACAACTGTTGGTGCCGTTTAAAGCTAAGTAAACACCAGCTAAAAGAATTCAACATCAGTTAGCCAATCAGCGATTAAATAGACCGAAAAAGGGCATTGCGGATTAATCCACAATGCCCTTTTTTATAAATGCTCTCTAACGCGTTTTCATGCCGCTAACCAACTTTAATAAAGCGGCGTATTACGTAACTAACTTGTGGCATTTCGTAACTTGGGATCATCACTCAAATACTCAACAAACTCGATTTCAAAACCTGCCGGATCCACAAAATAGACGTTTTTTCGATAAGGTTCTTCGGCGCCGGGTTTGGCAATTGGGAAGCCCGCATCAACAAGCCGTTGAGTGACACTTTCGATATTATTGGTCACATAAGCGAAGTGCGCGAGGCCAACAGAATGCCCAGCCAAATCTCTATTTTCACCTTCACCGTGATCACTTATTGCTATGTATTGGTACTCGTCGCCAAAATGCAGCCAGTTACGTGGCTTACCTGACCACTCCCCTTTTCCCTCATCACGGACATACCAATGAGGGAACGCCGCTTTATAGAAAACCAGCATTTCTGGGATATCTTTTACCACCAAATTCACATGTTCAAGTTGGATCATTCTTCTCTCCTTAAAGTATTCTCGTAAGCAACGTTGCATATCCTAATACCTCAAGTTAGGTTGAGGTAAAGCACTAATTCGCATTTATTTCGAGAACGTCTTTAGAGCCCAAATTGTCGTATTTGCAGCGATACAAGCTTTAAGTTTAGACGACCTATTCCAATGTGACTGAACTCAGTCATAAGAGTCAGCAAACCCATGGTTTATCACTGAGATTAGACGACCCAACACCTGCTTCTTGCTCAATATATACACATTAACATCTCCTTATTGACTGATACATCAAGTTACAATTCGATTTCATATTAGCCAACAACACTGATCTGGGTTAATAAACTGGTTTCACAATAACCTTATTTTTATTGGGGTCAGATAATTAATAAAAAGGAAGTTAAAGTGAAAAAATTATTAGCACTTGGTATCGCAGCAGTAATCTCGGCTCCAGCAGTAGCCGACCACAGCACAATCAATGGTATGGATTTTGGTCCACTCGCAAAGTTAGTCGGCACATGGAAATCAGTCGAAACTGGCGGCGTTGATATTTCTCCAGGTCAAGAAGGCACAGAAGTGGGCAAAGGTGGCCCCGCGGTCACACCATTTTATGAAGTGATGACGTTTGAGGTTGCGGCAGATGCAACCAACGCCAGCGATCAATATCTGGTTGCTCTGTACTACAAGCAAGAAGTATTCAGAAAGGCCGACGACTCTAAATTCCACGATCAACGTGGCTACTTCATCTACGACCAAAAAAATCAGATCGTCTACAACTCTTACTGTGTACCTCGCACCACATGTGTCACCGCAGAAGGCCCTGCTGGCGATACAATGACGTTAGTTGCGTCTAAGCGTGGCATCGCTGAGTCTGAATACATGACGGACAACGCAACCACCACAGGCTTCACGATGAACATTAGCATTTCAGACGATACGCTGACGTACTCTCAAACAACAGGCTTAGAGATCTACGACAACGCATTTGCTCATACAGATTCAAGCACTCTAATTAAAGTGAAGTAGATTCAAATACAAACGCCTTTCACAGCGAAGTGAAAGGCGTTGTTGATTGAGTCAATTTCAAGAAAATGACAATCAGTATATTCTTCTAAATCGCGACACACATTGGTGTATTTGAAATAGGGTCTCGAAACACGCTCGCTTTGAGATCAAATACGTTACTGAGCATCGTTTCGGTCATCACCTCATCAGGCGAGCCTTCCGCTATTAAGCACCCTTTTTCCAAAACCACTAGATGGTCGCAATAACGACTGGCTTGGTTCAGGTCATGCAACACAACAACCACTGTTTTTCCTTTGGCATTCATCTGTTGCATCAGGTTCATTAATTCTACCTGGTGTGACATATCAAGGTATGTGGTCGGTTCGTCCAACATCACTACTTCCGTATCTTGTGCAATTACCATCGCAATCCATGCTCTTTGACGCTGGCCACCAGACAGTGACTCAACAGGCTTATCAGCAAACTCAAGCACACCTGTATCTCGCATTGCTTGCTCGACAATCCTTTGGTCGTCCAGCCCTAACCTTCCCCAATGAGAGACATAGGGCGAACGGCCATATTCGACTAATTTTCTGACCGTGATCCCTTCAGGGCTGACCAAGATTTGCGGAAGAAGTGACAACGAACGAGCGAGCGCTTTATCGCCGTAGCTTGATAGCGGTTTGTCTTCAAACAACACCTCTCCAGCCACTGGCTTGTTAATTCTTACTAACGTCTTTAATAAGGTAGATTTACCGCACCCGTTAGGTCCTATCAATGCGGTGATTTTTCCCTTAGGGATAGAAACCGACAGGTTCGGTATGATCGTTTGTTTGCTGTACGCGACGGAAAGATTCTGCGTTTTAAGCATGGTTACCAACCTCGATAACGATAGAGAAGAAAGATGAAATATGGCGCGCCAATCACAGACGTGAGAACGCCTGCTGGCAATTCAATAGGCGGTTGTAGACCTCTGGCCAACCCATCAGCGCCTGTAACCAGAATTGCCCCTACCAGTGCAGATGCTGGGATTAACAACTTATGATTATGTCCAAACAACAAGCGTGCTAAGTGAGGTGCTAATAAACCCACAAAACTGATCGTTCCAGCAACAGAAACGCTAACACTGGCAAGCAATACAGCGGCCAATAACGCGAGAGCCTGAATCTGTTTTGGCTTAGTACCCAATGTGGTTGCACTTTCCTCACCAAGCCCCATCACATCTAATCGCCAAGCAAGCCATAATGCCATGGGTAACAACAAGAGCAGTGCGCTCCAAATATACGGGACTTGCTGACAATTTCTGCCCCAAAGACTGCCAGTAAGCCACACCATTGCCGTGTTGATCTCTATCGGGTTGGTGACCAGCAAGAAGTCGATACAACTGGCCAGAAACGCACTCACCGCAATACCAATCAGCGCCAATTTAGCGGGTGTTGGCCTTGACCACCATGCCAATACAGCAATCAGCCCAGCAGCCAATACCCCACCGAACATCGCCACAACCGGAAGCACACTGACTGGTGCATTGGGGAACCAAACTAAACTCGCTGTCGCAGCAAGGCCTGCCCCGGCGCTAATACCCATAAGATCAGGCGATGCTAACGGATTACGTATCACGCCTTGCACTAATACCCCTGAAAGCCCTAACCCTGCGCCCACGCTTATCGCAAGCAACATACGTGGTAGCCGATACTGATGGATAACAAAGTCGTCACTGGAAAACGCGACCAAATGTTCGATGACTTGAGAAACAGAAAACGAAGCTGCACCGACAAACAAACCTGCGGATGCCACTAATATGAGAATCCCAGATAACAAAACTATCTTAGTTTGATGATGCATTAAGATCTCCTCGTCGCAATCAAAATAAAACAAGGTGTCCCGAGAAAAGCAGTAATAACACCAACGGGTGTTTCAGTCGGGAAAGCAATCGCTCGCGACAGCGCATCTGACCAAGACACTAATGCTGCGCCTGCCAATGCTGAAATAGGAATCAATAAATGATAATTGTGCCCAACCATAGGTCGAACCAAATGAGGCACTAGCAATCCTACAAAGCCAATTGGCCCTGCGATAGCGACACTTGCTCCGGCAAGCAACACGATCGTCAGTCCACTCACGAAGCGAGTAAACCTGATGTTACTGCCCAGACCCACAGCAACTTCTTCGCCAAGTGCCAACAGGTTGAGGTTGCGAGCAAGGCTCATTGCTAACACCAAACCAATCACTACAGGCGGCCAAAGCTGTTGCCATTGCCCATCATCCACACTAGACAGTGAGCCAGTAAGCCAATGCAAGACGCTATAAGCCATATCGTCAGCAAGAATCAGCGCCGCTCGTGTCAGCCCGAGCAATAACGCCGTAATGGCGATACCCGCGAGAACCAAACGTAACGGATGAGAACGTGCAGAGAAAAAACCGCCTAGAAGCATCACAGCACCGCCGCTCAGCAATGCACCAAGAACCGCGTTAAGGATTGGGTTTAGCTCACTGATCACGGGTATACCTATCGCAGCTAACGCCATAAAACAGGTTGCGCCAGCATTAATACCAAGAATCGACGGAGACGCGAGTGGATTACGCGTTAATCCCTGCATCAATAACCCAGCGACGGCCAAACTCGCACCAATCAATAGCCCCGCATAAGCTCTTGGTGCTCTTAATGTCGCCAATATTTGATGAGTCATGTTGCTTTCATCAAACGCAAACCAGTAGTCAATCAAGTCACTCAATGTCAATGAGAAATTAGACCACCCGGTCATAGAGGCCGCGTAACCAAACAGTGCCAAACACGACACGAATGCCGTAAATAACGTGACTCGCCACGACAGTATTGGCCAGAATCGCTTACTTTTAGAGAACAACATCGTACTCATGATCGGTCCAAGATCTGCTCAAAATTTTTCGCCATTTGTTCTGCCGCTAACATGCCTCGATTCAATGACCAAAGTGCCGGTGACACTTCTACAACTTGCTGATTTTTAGCAGAGGTTAGTACATTGAATAGCGGATTTTTCTGCCAATCATCAACAATATTTGGATGAGAGTAAGCGCCAAGGAGCAACCAATCCGGATTGGTTTTCAACAACAACTCAAAGCTGGTTGGTAAATATGCCTTCTCTGTTGGTTTCACAATAGGGCTCGCAATGCCTAATGTGGTGAGCACGCCTCCTGCGTAAGATGCAGGGCTATGTAACCACATACCTTTATCCGACACGACAGCGAATTGGACGGTTTGTTTGAGCGAGAAATGACTTTTGAATTCAGCCATGACGTGTTGATGTTGTTGAATTCGTTGTTCCATTGACGATTGCTTGTCGAGAGCGATGCCAATCTTGAGCGCAGACTCCAAATTCTCTTGATACGTCTCGCCGCGGCTTTTCAGAAGCAGCGTTGGTGCGATGCGTTGTAGATCTTGATAGACAGTACGATGACGTTCTGCATCTGCAATGATCAGGTCAGGCTTTAATACCGCAATGGCTTCTAGGCTAGGCTGAGAACGCATGCCAACCGATTCCCATGGTTGAACCAATTCACGTACCGCCGGAATCACTCGCGAAGCATCATTGTCATCAGCAACACCAACGGGAGAAACACCCACCGCAGCTAACGCATCTACAAATGAGAACTCCAAGACCACAATACGTTGCGGGGTAGTCGCTATTTCAAACTGACCTTGCTCATCTTGTATGAGCCTCGTTTGTGCTGAACTGGAGAATGAGAACAAGCTTAAAACCAGCAAAGCTAAGGTTATCGCTATCCTGCTGAATAAAAACGGCTTATTGAGTGACAGCAGTCCGTTCGACAGCAGCAATGGATTCGAAAACAAAAGGCGAGAGCTGTTTTCCATATTTAATTTTCCTTAAACGCTAGAACCGTGAAAGCCGCCAAGAGTATTGGCGACTTTTATTCGTTATTACTTTCAATAAATTACGTATTAGAACTGATAATTCAGGTCCAAAGTGTAAGAACGTCCTGGGGCTGGATAACGACCAACGGGGCTGGTATCAATACCGCGGAAATAATAGTCCTCATCAAACAAGTTGTTCACCGCAAGGTTCATGCGCAGCTTACTGTTTTCATCCTTATACAAATCCGAACCTAGGTTAAAGTTCCAGACCATGTAGGCAGGCACTTTACCTGTCGCGCCCGTTGCATCTTCGGCACTTGTATTCGCATTGTCAGAATAAGATTCGCTGAAGTAGTAACCAGACAAAGTCGTATCTACCTTGCTAAAGGCGTAAGTCGCATCCCAACTAAATTGATGTTTAGACGTATAAGGAAGTTGATTGCCCTTGTTTGCACCCTCTTCCTCTAACGTTGCATCTAAGTAGTTATAACCAGCGCCAAGGCTCAAAGCTTGCATCGTTTGAGGAACATAACGACCAGAGAGCTCAACACCTTGGTGAAGGGTTTTACCAATGTTATCGAAAGTTTGGGTAGCACTTTGCCATTGCAGCTGATCTTCAAAATCAATGCGGTAAAGTGCGATGTTAAAGCTGGTTGAATCTTGGTTGTAGCGGGCACCCAACTCGTAGTTCCACGCTAGCTCACTGCCCTCTTCACCTTTACCACGGATGTAAGCGATTTGTGGTGCACGCAAAGATTTCTGTGCATTGGTGTAACCCACCCATTGCTCGGTAAGATGGTATGCCACGGTTAAGCCCGGCAGCCATTCCGTCACTTTGTTGTCTGTACTCTGTGCTGTGCCCAGATCATCAAACGTCATATCAATCGATTCGTAACGAATACCCGGCGTAACTTTCAGTACGTCATTGAACAGGCCGATTTCATTGCTGATGTAACCAGCAAAAGCGTCAGTATCTAAGTGCCAATCACGAGGGGTTGTTGTAGCACCACCAGCAATTGGTGTTTGGGTCAGCTTGTAATCAATGTCTTCGTTAACATAGCGCGCACCCACAATCACGTTTTGCGTTACAGTATTTCCGTCAAAGTACATCGCGAGTTTAGGTTCAACGCCATAAACAGCAAATTCACGTGGTGACGTACGAATATCGGTTGATGGTAATGCCGGGTCCGCCCAGTGACCGCCAGCGCTATTAAAACCCCATTGGAAGAAACGCTCAGAACGGTGGCCAAACGTCAGTATTTCTAATTCAGCGCTATCTGCAAGATTCAAATCATGCAAATACTTCAGGCTCCAACGCGTTGAAGTGCCTTGATATTCATCGTATGGGCGCTTCGACTGAGTACGGTCTTTTTCGTAATCATCTGGCGATAAAGCGCCCGGCATTTGGGTGTCGGCATCATAACGTTGAACGAAAGCTTGTAACTCTTGAGTATCGCTCAGTAGCCATTGCAATTTCGCTTGGAAGTTTTTTACATCGGTGTCGGAGTGCTCACGGAAGCTTTCACCTTTTAAGAAGTTCCCCTCGACTTGAAGTGCCAGCGTATCGGTTAACCAACCACCCGTTCGCAGGTAAAAGTCGTTGAGCGGCGTATCGCCATCCTCGAATACAGTAAAGCGATTACTGATTTCCGTTTGCCACTCCTGTGGAATAGGCTTGGTCACCAAGTTGATCACACCACCGACGTTGTTTGGTCCGTACTGAACCGCCGCACCGCCTCGCACAATATCAATACGATCAAGCATCGACAGCGTTGCAGGGAAAATTGATTGTCCTGTGTGACCATACGGTGCCAGTGTCAGAGGAACACCATCCATGAGGAATTGAGCGTGGCCACTGCGACTCGCTTTCAAACCACGCACTGAGATGTTAGGCAAAACACCGGTGCCCGTTTCGTCTTGAACCTTAATGCCCGGCACGCTTTGAAATGCCGAATCGATCGAGAGTGCTGCGGTCTTTTTAATTTGTTCATTAGTCAGAACAGTACGAGCTCCCGGATACTCTTTCACATCCTCAAGCTCTGAATTACCGATCAAGCTGCCCGTCACGACAACCGTTTCCATGGTCGTCGTTTGAGGATCAGACGCGGCAAATGCGTCCATGGAAGTCACTGAAGCGATAGCCATTGCAAGGGCACTTAGACGCAACTTTTGATGTGATTGAGTACAGGGTTTACCATCCAAATTCTGGTAAGGCATGAAAATCTCCTAAATAGGCAAGTTAGGATCAAAGGCCATGTTTACGATTCGGCGCTTTGATCCTATGGGCTAAACGGCCTCAAAATGAAGCCAACTGTTCACTCACTCGTAGTGAACAAATCAATCGTTTTTAGAGTCGAACTAACTCTTAGAAATGAATGAACTTTTAAAACTGATAGCCGTAGCTGAGCATAAATTCGGCTGGCGCTCCGTAACCGATCTGGTTAGTACCAGAAGTGCCGTTGGTTGCACCCAGAATGTATTTCTCATTAAGCACGTTGTAAGCATTCGCTTGAACTTTGTGACGACCCGTGGTGTACGCTGCCATCAAGTCAACCGTGGTGTAGTCACCCAGAGCTACCGCTTCATCATTACCCGCGTAACGGTCGCCTACGTATTTCACGCCACCACCTAAACGCCAGTTGTCATCTAACTGATAAGTGCTCCAAAGAGAGAACAGATGATCAGACACATCGTTTGGCTTTTTGCCTGTCTCTTTGTTCTCCGCGTCTAAATAGCTGTAGCCCACAGAAATGTCCCACTGCTCTGTAAACTGACCTCGAGCTTCTAGCTCAATACCTTGGTGACGAGCCTCGATCTTGTTAACAACGTCGCCGTCTATATTGGTTTCAGGTTGTTCTTGATCAATTTGGAAGACCGCAGCATTCAGCATCAAAGCGTTATCTAATAGGTAAGCTTTGGCACCAATTTCTTTTAGATCGGTGTGGAAGAATTCTGCTAATTTAGGGTTGATGTAGATACCTGAGTAAGGCAATTGCCATGAACGAGCTAAGCTTGCGTACACTGACATATCGTTGTTGATTCGGTAGACCAAACCACCACGGTAGCTCACTTTGTCATCGTCTAGATTCTCTTTTTCTGAGCCCGCTTTTTGCTGTTCAAGCTCCATCGAGTCGTAACGCACATTACCGATCACTGAAAGATCACCAAAGGTGTAAACGTCTTGAATGTAGACACCGGTGGTCGTTGTCGTGTTATCACGGAAAGGTTTGAAACCCGGATCAGGTGTTGGACCTGCTACAGGGTTATAGATGTCTTTCGGAGGTAAGGTTTTATCGCTTGCGAGCGTTAAGTCGATATTGATCTGATTATAGTCCGCGCCGATCATCATTTGATTGGAATCGGTTTCCCAAACTAGCTCAGATTGAAGAGTCGTCGTGGTACGAGGGTCGTAACCGAAGTTATTTACAGTCTGAGATACTTCATTCCCAGTTACCGTTCCTTGGCGCGTACCCTTTTGCTCAAGCTCGATATGGTTGTATGCTGCGCGGTTTGTCCATGCCCATTCACTGTTCAAAAGCCATTCATAATTAACGCCAACACGAATGCTGTCTGACTCTTGATAGTCATTCGTGCCACCGTAAAATGTGCTTTCAGAGACATCGACAGGCTTACCATTTTTAGATGGAACACCACGATATGGTACTAGCTCTTGGTGAGCATATTCGACATCGAGATCAATCGTGTGACCATCCGCTGGTAATACACGAATTGTTGGTGCGATAAAGAAATCATTAGAGTCGACGTGGTCTACATAGGAATCCGATTGTCGACTTTCCACGTTGATACGACCACTAACCTTGTCACTAAGCGCCATCGAGCTGTCAACCTGACCAACAAAAAGATTATTGCTGCCAACACTGCCGTTGACGTGTGTGAAATTATCACCGTTAGCACGCTTGGTGACCAAATTGATGATACCGCCGGCTGAACCTCGGCCGTAAAGTGCGCCTGCAGGGCCCTTTACCACTTCGACACGTTCGATATTCGCTAGGCTTCGGTACGATTGCAGAGTCCCGTCATCACGCATACCATCACGGTACATGTCGTTAAGCGCATCAAAACCACGAATCACAAATTGGTCTCGGCTTCCCTCACCCAAGGTATTGTTAACCCCTGCGACACCATCAAGTGCATCCACTAAACGCACCGCGCCACGGTCTTCCATTTCCGTCTTTGTGAC
This sequence comes from Vibrio sp. 10N.247.311.51, assembly GCF_041467855.1. Classification (NCBI taxonomy): domain Bacteria; kingdom Pseudomonadati; phylum Pseudomonadota; class Gammaproteobacteria; order Vibrionales; family Vibrionaceae; genus Vibrio; species Vibrio sp. 10N.247.311.51. The sequence continues at coordinate 28,896 of NZ_JBFSVK010000011.1, forward strand.
TACCGATACTGCTTGCGGTACATCCAACCATTCGACATCCGTTTTGGTTCCTGACTGAGGCATATACTCCGCGTAACCTTCGTACTGATGACCAATAACTTGCAGAGTTTCATCCACCGTTACTTCTGCAGCCATTACATTCGACACGGTAGCCACTGCGGTTAATGCACCTCCAATAGCCAAAGCGAGAGGGGACAAGGCCAATCTAATGTTCATTTTCTAATTCCGTTTTAGTTTATAAAATAACAATATTGCGAATAAGAACAAATATCATTTATATTTGCAATATATATTTTTTGATCTATATTTGCTTTGCAATATGCAACACCACTAATGATATAAGAATCAATAAAAACAATAAGATAGAAAAATTCTCTTTCTTTTAACCCCGAAAGAGAGCACTTGAAAGCGAGTTGTGAGCAGGCGACAACAACGTTTTGGAAATTAGGAAAGCCCCATGAAATCTACGATAATCATCGTGAGTCACGTCGTGAATGATGCGATCACTCACGGCTTCGTGCCGACAGCAAAAGCGATGGGTCTCCACGTCATTTTGATCACAGACCACAAACTCAACCACTTAAAACTGGCAAATGAAGATGACCGCTTTAATCCCGATGAAATTTTGGAATGCGATGTCTTCAACCCTCTTGAACTCATCGAAATCATCACAGAGCAAGAGCTAGAACCTCATGCTGTTTTCAGTAACAGCGACCACCTACAAACTTCCACCGCAATCTGTGCACAGTTCTTTGGTGTGCCTGCTAAAGATTGGAATGTGACTCTTAAGGCGAAAAACAAATACTTAACTCGTCAGGTTCTCAACGAAAAATCGTTACCTAATACTCAAAGTGTTTTGTTAAGTCGAGAGAGCGCTCCTGTATTCGATTTCGATTTTCCTGTCGTTGCGAAGCCCAAGGAGGGCGTGGCTAGTTTAGACGTGCAGCGCTGCGAGTCTGTAGCTGAGCTGGATAACTATTGCGATACGTTTTGGCAAAAGCACCCTACGACTCCCATTTTGGTTGAGGCGTTTTTACAAGGTCCGCTTATCACTGTCGAAACCATTGGCGACGGGGAAAATTTAGTCGCACTTGGTGGGTTCGATGTAGAACTCTCTGCGCCACCTTACTTCATCGAAACAGCGGCGAGTTGGGATGGTGTTAACAGCGTGCACTACCGAGAAGAATGTATACGTCAGCTTCAAACATTTGGGGTGGGGTTTGGTGTCTGTCATAGCGAATTCATCATCACAGATTCGGGGCCGGTACTGGTCGAGATCAACTATCGAAGTATTGGTGATGGCCGGGAATTTTTGCTTGATAACCTCAGTGGCGGGAATTGGTTCAATACCATCTTAAATCTTCACTTGGGTCACAAGCTTGACCCTACATTTCGTATTGATGGCAGTGCCCATGTGCACTATGTAGTGGCGCAACAAAGCGGTTTGATTGAAGGGTCATCAACTTCTTTCATTCACCAAGAGGGCGATATTGTCACTCAGCAGCAAGTGCTTAAAAAGGTTGGTGAGACGTTCCAACAAAGTTTCTCCAACAAGGATTACTTAGCGAGAATTTCGGTCGTTTCCCCTTCTAGTCAAACTCTAGAACCCGCGCTACAACAGGCAATCTCTCGCTTCAATCTAACAGCAACAAACGAGGTAACAGCATGAATGAAAACGCGTTATACCTCACTCAACGTTTAGTCGATACTTGCTTGCGTGAAGATTTGTTCGGATTAGTTTCTCAAAGCCGATTTGAATCTCAGCTCCCGAGTACACTCAAGTTATCTTCTTATCCTCGTAATCAAATTTGGGCTATTTTTACGGGTTCAGACTTTACACTCTACTTGCCCGTTACTCCGAGCTATTACATGCAGCGTTGGGTATACGGCCAACCAGATGGCTCGAAAGGTGATGGTTGGTTCATCGAGAGAAATGGTGTCATTGAAACCCAGCAGCACTATCAAGATTGGATCGAATTATTGAAAGCAAGTGCTCACGAAAGCTCGCATTCGTTATTAGATGGTTATTTGCAAGAACTCGAATGTGCAGAAAAACACAAAGGGTTGTGTGATAGTGCCTTCAGTCAGCAATCCGAATCACTAATGCAACCGATTTCTCAACTAGAACGTTGGGAGCAAAAGCTATTGCGTGCCGATCAAATCGCATCCTATCTTGACCACCCTTACTACCCGACAGCACGTGCTAAGTTCGGTTTAAGCGATCACGACCTAGAGCAATTCGCGCCAGAATTTGCACAAAGCTTTGAACTTCGTTGGCTCGCAATCGAAAAGTCACTCGTTACATTGACCAGTCCACAACCAGAATGTTGGCCAACGATGGAGCAAGTGGGTCTGCCCGCCGACTTTGCTCTTAGCCATGAGTTATTCCCCGCACATCCATTAACACTAAGGAGTCTTGATGAACTTCCTGACGGTGTTATTGAAGCTCCGGTTGCATGCCTTGAGGTGACTCCAACTTTATCAGTGCGCACAGTGGTCGTGAATCAAGCACCGCAGATCCACATCAAGGTACCGCTGATCATGCGATCTTTAGGTACTAAAAACATTCGCCTAATCAAACCCTCCACGCTCTATGATGGGCATTGGTTTGAACGTTTATTGACACACTTAGAGCAAACAGATCAAGACTTACACGGCACACTTTACCATTGTAATGAGAAACATGGCGGCCATGTTGGAGACGATAAAACCTTTGCTTACATTGTGCGTGAATACCCGCTGCGCTACTTCCAAGACAAAGCACTGGTGCCTGTGGCAGCCCTTGCTAGCCCAATGCCTGATGGACGTTTGTTCTTGGAACATCTCGCCGAACAGTATTATCAACAAGATACGCTGACTTGGTTTAAAGATTACGTTGATCTGCTATGCAAAGTGCACCTTACATTGTGGATTCGTTACGGTATCGCTTTGGAGTCTAACCAACAAAACGCCATCATCGCATTCGATGGGCAAGGCAAGATGACCTTAGCCATGAAAGACAACGATGCAGCGCGTATTTGGCCAGAGCGTTTCCAAACGTTTGAGCAACAATCACCCGTAAAATGCGAGCACCTTTTAGATCAACGTATCACAGTAGAGAGCGAGCTCGCTCTTGGTCAGATGTTTACCACCATTACTTTGCAGTTAGACATTGCCGCGATTGTGGAAGCAATGGCGACGAAAGGAATCGCCACATCAGCTTATCTGTATGAAATGGTTGCCAATAGCCTTTCCCAAAAGCTTAGCCAGTTGGACAAACAAGGACACAACACCAAACTCGCAAACGAGATGTTGTTTGAGTCACCCAACCTATACGCTAAGTATCTATTGAGCTCGGGTAGCTTGTTGTCTAAAGAGTCATCTGGCGCAAGCGATATCAATAAGTTCTATGGCTTGTCAGCACCGAACTTTTTATTGCTAACCAGCGAAGAAGCACAACACGCTTACCTTGAAAACATCAAGCAGAGCGTGAGTTAGCCCATCATGACCAAACTCATCTATTGCGTGCTTTTAAGCCACTTTATCGCCGCGTTTACAGCCTTGGGAATGCCGTTGTTTTTGCCAATGGTATTGCCAACACTGGATGCAAACATTACTTCGGACTGGGCGGGGGTACTGTTCATTTTACCCACCTTTTGCACGGCCGTTGCGGCGCGTTTTTGGGGGCAGTTTGCCGATAAATATGGCAGACGTCGCTCTCTATTACGTGCTCAACTCGGGCTTGCAGCAGGCTTCGCGCTGTGCGGCTTAGCCGATAATCTCTCAATGTTTGTGTTTGGTCTTATCGTTCAAGGAACCTTTGGTGGCACCATGGCCGCCTCAAACAGCTACTTATCCAGCCAAATTAACGATGCGAAAACACTCGGTAAGTCACTTAATAAAACTCAGCTTTCTGCCCGTCTGGCGTTAATTATTGCTCCGATAGGGCTTGGCTGGAGTTTATCGGAAACAAACCCGTTGAACGCGTATCTGTGGCTGTCTGCTTTGCCGCTATTCGCGCTAGTGATCACCTTAACATTACCCATTGATGACTTAACGAGATCTAAGGGAATTATAAAAGATCAAGCATCGAATAAAGCTCAATGCAGCCAAGCCAATTCGTTAAATACTCTTTATTGGGTGTTTGGCGCGCAGTTCAGTTTTGCTTTCGCCATGGTCGTCACGTTCCCCTATTTCTCGCCTTATGTGCAGCAATATGGCGTGACGAATCAAGCGTGGGTTGGGTTTTTGTATGCCCTCCCACATGGTGTTTATCTGCTCTTTGCAGGGAAAGTTCATCTGTTCTCAGAATGGATTGATCGCCACCAGCTTGAACGCAATCAAGCGCAGCGTACTTTATGGCTGGGCTTTGGTTTGCTTTCACTCAGTGCCGCAATGCATCTCACTCCTTATCAAGAAGTGTTGATTATTGCTCGTATCGTTTTCGGACTTGGCATGGTTTGCTGTTATCACGGCTTACATCAAGCGTTAGCAAATCAAATTGATCGACGACAAAGCGGCAAAGTATTTTCCCGCTTTGACGCTATGTCTAAATGGGGTGGCGTTGCGGCTGGGTTGAGCGCGTCTTTCATATCAAGCCAGGGCTGGCTTGAGGTTCCTTTCATACTTTCTATGTTGGTCAGTGGCATTGCTGCTATCGCGCTGATCATCCATTCAAAATTTGGACATCAACATGTTAAAGACTCAATTATCTCCAAGTGAATATTCCACTGAAGACCAAGTTCTTCAAAATAGTAAAAAAGTACTGCTAAACCGAGAAAAAGCCCAACTCAATACCATCATGGGCGTGGTGAACTGTTACTTACGTGAATACGCGATACCCAATGAGCAGGTTGATTGGCGCTACAGTTCAGCCTCTCTGCCTCAAACTTTGAAAAGAAACTACAACGCTCACCAGCGCGTGGCCATTCACCTACCTCACCAAAGTCAGCCTCAGAAAAATGGCTTGATGGTTTTACCTGTTGAGTACACCAGCAAACTGGGAAAAGTGAAGCTCTGCGATACACCTTGGGTCAAAATGCCCGGCACAGCTTGGTGTAAGCTGGACGCAACGCAAACCCTGACGCTTCTACTCAGTTACCTAAAAGAAATGCTGACGATTCCATTCAATCACGAGTTGGTCGAGCAAATGGAAAACAGTTTGTTGATCACCGAGCAGTTCCTAAACTCAGACAACTCACCTCAACATCACAATGCGTTTATCGCATCAGAGCAATCGTTACTTTGGGGACATACTTTTCACCCAACGCCAAAGAGTCGATCAGGTGTCAGTATCGATGATCTGCTCGCTTGTTCCCCTGAGGTTGGCGCTAAAGTTCCCCTCTATTGGTTTAAGGTGGATACTGCGTTGCTCGACGTCTTGAGTTCCGATGACCGAACCTCACCAACGACTATGCTTGAACAACTTGCACCTGACGAGGACAATTCAGCAACTACCATGCTTTACCCTTGCCACCCTTGGGAAAGTTACACACTTTTGCAAAACCCAGTGGTCAAAATGGCCATTGAACAAGGCAAAATCATCCCACTGGGATTAGGTGGAGAAAAACTCTTACCCTCCTCATCCGTGCGCACTCTGTATCACCCAGATATGGATTGGTTTGCTAAGTTCTCTATCAATGTACGTTTAACCAACTGTGTACGTAAGAACGCATGGTATGAGCTCGATAGTGCCGTTCAATTAACCTCGATTTTGCACCCAATTAAAGAAAGCGAACAGTTACGTAACCCTGTATTCAAGGTAATGACAGAGCCTTACGCCACCACATTGAATCTAGAATCTGTTGCTGAACAAGAGCATGCGGATGTTATAAAGGCTCGAGAGTCATTTGGTATTTTATATCGAGAGAATTTCACTTTAAGCGAAACCGATATTTTGCAGCCAACGTTAGCGGGTGCGCTCTTTGCTTACGACACAGACGGGAACAGTTGCATCGCCACTCAACTCAAACAAAAAGCGCAAACAACACAATCCCAATATCAAAGTGTCGCCACGCTGTGGTTTGAGCGCTATCTGCATTGTTTGATTCCGGGCGTGTTTAACTACTACTTCAAACATGGGGTTGCGTTTGAACCGCACTTACAAAATACGTTGATTGGGTTTGAAAAAGGCATGCCGTGCTGTGTATGGATTCGAGACTTAGAAGGTACCAAGCTACTACGCGAGTTTTGGCCGTCAGAAACACTTCAGCAACTTTCAGAACGTGCTCGTCAATCGGTTTACTACAGCCGTGAGCAAGGTTGGAACCGTATCGGCTATTGCACCTTCATTAACAATATCAGTGAGGCGATTTTCTTTATCGCTGAGGGGAACTCAGCACTTGAAAATACGTTATGGGGAACTTTAAAAGACGCTATCGTCCGCTGGCAGTCGATCAATGGTCAGCAACCCGAACTAATGGCATTGCTTAACGATGGTCATTTCCCAAGCAAAAATAACTTCACAACACGTTTGATGCAAAATGCCGATAAAGAGTCCGGTTACACCCAAGTTGTAGCACCGTGGCCAACTCATTCAAAAGGAGTTCACCATGCTTAATTCCCCTCAACTTTCAGCCTCTATCCTTCAAGAAATCGAGCAATTAGCAAAGCAACAAACGCAACCATTATGTGCTTATCTTTATGACCTCGATGCATTGGAGCAGCACATTAAGCAGATGCGCCATGTATTGCCAAAAAACGTAGAGCTATTTTACGCCGCGAAAGCGAACCCTTCAGAGCCGATATTACGCACTTTAGCCCCTTATGTTGATGGTTTTGAAGCAGCATCAGGCGGAGAGCTTACACACCTCCACAAGCAACAACTCAATAAACCACTGATCTTTGGTGGTCCGGGGAAAATGCCAAGTGAACTGGAGCAAGCAATTGAACTCGATGTTGACGCGATTCATGTCGAAAGTCTCACTGAGTTACAACGCATTGGCGCTTTAACTCAGAGATTGAACCGACCTGCTTCGATCTTCTTGCGTATGAACATAGACATTGGTGACATCACACTTAGCAAGTTAGCCATGGGTGGAAAACCCACGCCATTTGGACTCGATGAGGGTGAGCTCAATAACGCCTTGATGTATCTGCGCGACTTTCCCTTGATCAAGCTAAAAGGCTTCCACTTCCACTTAATGTCGCATCAACTTGAAGTCGATCGCCACCTCGCCTTGATGCAACGTTATTTCCAAGTCGTCAAAGAGTGGCAAAAGACGTTCTCACTCGATGAGCTGATCATCAATCTTGGTGGAGGGATGGGAATCAATTACCAAAACCCGCAGCAACACTTTCCTTGGATGGAGTTCTGCGACAAGTTGGAGTTCTTGATTGCTAAAGAACATATGCAAGACTGGAAGCTACGCTTTGAATGTGGCCGCTATATCTCGGCACCGTGCGGCTATTACGTGATGGAGGTACTGGATATTAAGCAAAACCTTGGTGAGAACTTCGTGATTGCTCGTGGTGGAACACATCATTTCCGTACACCGGCAGCACAAGACCATGACCACCCGTTTGTTATCTTGAAAAGTAGCAAACAACCCACCATTTCACATCCGATAAGTCATGCTACCGCCACACTAGTTGGACAACTTTGCACGCCAAAAGATGTTATGGCACGAAATCAACATATCGAGCAGGTCGATATCGGTGACTATGTGGTGTTCACCCTAGCAGGCGCTTATGCTTGGAATATCTCGCATCAAAACTTCTTAATGCATGAACCTCCGGTGTTTCATTATTTCTAGGCATCCCGCTGTGATCTATGATTTCTAACTGACGGTTTGAGTCAAAAATCTATAGAGCCAGCTAAAGACACTTAATATAAAAAACACTAAATAAAAAGGCGTTAGTAAACTCAGGTCTACTAACGCCTTTCTTATGTTTATCTTAGCCCTTTGACCAAACAGCTACAGCGATTGAGTACTCGACTCCCCACAGTGATCGCAATGCAGAACCAAACCGTAGTTAATTCGAATACAAGCACTTAGCATTTTTCATCGACTGCCCAGCGGGAGTGGTACATGGACAACAGAATCACCATTTTAGAGTTTCTCAGAGTGTTCGACTGCATTCGCTCCTCGGGCAAGCAATCGGATAGCAAATATCAATTGGGCGAGATGGTAGCGTGGCATGATTACGATGGTTACACCTGTTGGTTGAGCTACCGAGACGTTACCGTGACCCTAATGTTCCACGGCTCATTGAAGATCGAATACGACAAAACCTCGAACTATGAAGACTTCATCAAGCGATGTTTAGCTATGCTTGAAACTGAACCCTCTCCATAAACTATCCATCGCTAATAAATAAACCACGCAAAGCCTATGGGAAGCAGTGGAGAAAATGATGAACGGAACCCATTGTAAAACGCGGTTATCCCTTAGGTTAACCACACCTTTACTCCTTCTACTCAGCCTACATTCGTTAAGTCTTAAGGCAGATGCAACAGGGATAAACATGATCGACTTTACACAAGCGAGTGAGCATCAAAACTGGACAGTGACCAACGACGATGTAATGGGTGGCATCTCAACAGGCGAGCTCATTTATCTTGATGATATGAGTCGATTTAAGGGCGAGCTATCGTTAGAAAATAATGGTGGTTTCAGTTCTGTAAAGCGCTCCATTGAATCACCAGCCCATGAAATAGATAGCGCAGAGCTAGTATTCGTTGGTGATGGTCGCACTTACCAACTGAGGCTCACAACATCGAAAGATGGTAATCGAGTTCAATACAAACACGATTTCGATACGATAAAGGGAGTGCGGCTTAACAAGGTGTTCCACTTCAATGATTTTCAAGCGGTGTTCAGAGGTCGGCTGCTGAGCGATGCGCCGGAACTTAAGGCGCAAGACATCAAACAAGTCGGCTTTTTGATTGCAGACAAACAGGCATCGCCTTTTGAGCTAGACCTAATACAGCTTCACTTCAAAACATCGAAACCTATCAGGTCACCAGAAGCTGACTAAACTGAAAACAAACAAAAAACAAAAGCCCCTGATACCTTTTGACTAACAATCAGATATCAGGGGCTTCTTCTATTTAAACCGTCAACGATTCAAAACAACAGCGGATTAATACATCAGCAATTAGTATTTGATGGCTGTTTTACCAATCGAGGCACTGCTTTCAATACGTTGGTGTGCATCTTTGATTATATCCACACTAAAGCCATTTAGGGTCGTGGTTAGGGTCGTTTTAATACGGCCCGCATCAATCAGATTCGCTGCTTGGAACAGGATGTCTTGCTGCTTCTGGATATCCTCTGTATTGAACAGTGAACGTGTGAACATCAGCTCCCAAACAAAGCCCGCTGATTTGCCTTGCAGCGCTGATAAGTCAATTCCACCGTCAAATTCAACAATCGAACTGATCATGCCTTGCGGTGCGATCAACTCAACCATCGCATCCCAGTGCCCTTTTGTATCAGCAACATTGAAGATGTAGTCGACATGTTGAATGCCTTGCTCTCGGACAGACTCAACAAGGTTACGGTGGTTCACCACATAGTCCGCTCCCATATCTCTTACCCACTGCTCCGTTTCAGGTCTTGAAGCTGTTGCGATAACATTTAGGTTGGTCAGTTGCTTAGCCAGTTGAATCGTAATTGAACCAACGCCGCCCGCTCCACCAATGATCAGGATAGACTTTTTCTCTTCAGGACAAACACGCAAGCGGTCAAACAACGCTTCCCATGCCGTAAGCGTCGCTAGTGGCATAACGGCTGCAGCCTCATCAGAAAGGCTCTTAGGCGCTTTAGCGGTAATACGATAGTCCACAGCTTGGTATTCTGCGTTAGCCCCCATGCGTGTTACGTCACCCGCATAGTACACACGGTCACCGACTTCGAAGCCTTCAACGTCAGCACCTTTACCAACAACTTCACCGACTGCGTCATAGCCCAGCACTTTAGGCTGCTCAAGAGTTTTGTCTTTGGCATTACGAATACGAATTTTAGCGTCAGCAGGATTGATAGAAGTCGCGCTCACTTTTACCAGCAAGTCATTATTTTTTAGTTCTGGCAGACTCGTTTCAAACTCAAATAAACTGTCTTGCTCTGTAATCGCAAGTGATTGAGTATATCCGATAGCTTTCATTTTTGATGGTACTGACATTGTGCTTTCTCCTTGAATTAGACGAGTTAATCTTAGTCAATTCTCACTCTAGATAAACCGCCTAATATTTGAATAATTCTCAAATAATTTTTGATAATAGTGTTGCCGTTATCTGGGTAATGCAGAAATCTAACTGCATTACCAACGGCTTAGAGGTTAAATCAGGCCATTCTCAATCAACCAATCATGTGTCACTTGATCTTGTGGTTTACCTTCACGGCAAACTTTGTAATCCAGCTCTGCGATGATGTCGTTCGAGAAGCGTAGGGAATCCAACTTCTGAATCTGTTGCGCGCTGAACAGATGCTTCTTGTCGTCTCTCAAAAGAAGCACTGCTCTGTCCACAATTCCGAGTAGGCCTTTTGGCTCTTTGAGCTCACGAATATCGTAACGATAGTGCAAAAACTGAGGTTTCCACAGTGGCACTACCACCCACTCTTTGTTTGCGACTGCACTTTCAAAGGCACTGAAACAATCGTCTTCACTGCCAGGAAAGAACTCGTAGCCGGCATCGCTCAGGCCATAATCTTTCATCATCTGGATAGAGAAGCGTGTGATACCAGCACCAGGGTTAATGCCTTGGATGGTCGAGTTCATTTTCTCGATCACTTCAGCTTTTAATAAATCAGAGACTTCAGAAGCCGCCGCTTCAGGCACATAGTCTGGTACGCCCCACAAAGCATAAGGTTCATAATGAAGCCCAAGCTCGATAAGTGGCTCAACTTCTTCAACGCCCGCTTTGTAGATACCGTGACTTGATGGCAACCACGCAGAAGAAAGCATATCCACTTGGCCTGTTTTCAGCTTTTCAAAGTTCTCCTGATGTGGAGAGAAAATACGCTCTACCTCAAAACCCATGGCTTTCAATACATTGGCAACCAATGATGCGGTCGTACGGTGGAACGACAAATCCGTTACACCCATTGTGATTTTCTTAGTCATCTTATCCCCCTAGATCGTAGGCTTCGTCCATACGATGTGTACTGCGCTACGTTGTCGATATGGGAAAATGATAGTGAGAAAATTACTAATGAAAAACAGCCTCACATTTGAATTATTATCAAATTAGTTTTGACAATTAAGTATTTGAAGCTAACTTAGAAGCGATAAGTAGAGATAACCCATTTGCAGATTGTGATGGGGAAATATCCCAACGCCATGTTTAGAACATAATTCAATACAGGTAGATAACATGCTTCTTGAAGACTTACAGGTCATTTTGAAAGTGGCGGAGTTTCGCAGTATCACCGCTGCAGCCACCAACCTTGATATGCGCACTGCCACAGCAAGTGCAGCAGTAAAACGTGTTGAAGCGGCACTCGGTGCGGAGTTATTTGTAAGAACCACGCGCCACCTGAGACTCTCTTCAGCAGGCGAGCGTTATTTACCGGAATGCGAACAAGCCTTAAAGATGTTGGAGCAAGCAAAGCTCAATATGCGCGAAGAGCTCGGTATTCTTGATGGTGAAATTCGAATTGCGCTTTCATCGGATCTAGGACGCAACCTAATCACACCTTGGTTAGATGAGTTCTTGCTTGAATACCCAAAGGCGACGCTTCGCACTAGCATCAGCGATAGCAATATCGACTTCTACCGAGATTCCGTCGATATGGCGCTGCGTTACGGCTCTCCGACCGATGCGAACATGTATGGTTTCAAGATATGCGATGTGCCGAGGATATTGTGTGCGGCTCCTGAATACTTGGCTGAAATGGGCACACCAAAACACCCGAGTGACTTAGCTCAGCACAATGGTTTGCTTTACCAACTCCATGACATGTTGCAAGACGAGTGGGTGTTTAACGATGGTACTCAAGACCATAAAGTGAAACTAAAAGGAAATCGCGCTTCGAACGACGCAGACCTTGTAAGACGTTGGTGTATCGCAGGTAAAGGAGTGGCAATAAAATCTTGTCTAGACATGTCTCCTCACCTGCTTTCAGGCGAAGTGGTTAAAGTTATGCCTGAATTTAAGCCGACACCTACCGAGCTGTGGTTAGTGTGTCCAAGTCGTCAATCCATCACCCCTACTGTGCGTCTACTGAGAGATTTATTCAGAGAGAAAACCGCTGAGATCCTTTCGCAACTGAGCAAACAAGGCATTACAGAAGGCACAACATCTTAAGGTTTAATGTCGCTTAAATAAGAAGCAGAGAGACAAAAAAGGCGTTAGCGAACTTCAATTCGCTAACGCCTTTCATCATTAGAACATCATAGCTGCATGATGAACCTTAATAAGAGTACTTAGTTTAATACTCTTAATACAAAAGCTTAGTTTGACTCGTCTTCAACATCGCAGTCTGCGCAGCACTGAAGAGCAATCTCATGTTCGAAGGTGATGGTGTCTTTACCTTCTTCTACTAGCTCTGCGATTTCGTCTGCCACTTCTTTTTCATCATCCGCTTCGATTCCGCTTTCTAACTCTTCTTCTGAGTAACCAAAGAAGTTAAGCAGTAGGTACTCGCGAGCTTCTTCTTTCGTACAAACCACATCTGCTGAAAGATCAGGAGTAACCTCGCCTTGTGCAAGTGTCGCTGTCACTTGTGCGATAGCATCGTCTTTCATCGCAGGCGTTAACCAACCAAGATCAGTACTTACTGTCGTTTTTTTACAGTCGAAGCAAGGCAGTTGGTGAAAGTAGTATTGAAAGGTAGTCATAGGTAAATTCTTCTTTAAATGTTGTATAGCGAGATTATGCGCGTTTTGTAGCAAAATACTATCTCAATCACAACCTGAAACCGCTTCATGCTGAGTATTTTTACCAGCGCCGCGCAAGCTGATGTGATCATTCGATAAAAGCGCTGTTTTACCCATGCTTACTCAGCTTTACGCTTGTTTACATTTGTACGGGTAATATATGCCTTATCAGATAACAAGTGTGGCACCTCACAATTGCTTTGGCTCTTGCTTAGCTTCATCGCTCCAACTATTAGCTATGAGTTCACGGCTTACTTAACTACTTAGCTACTTAGCTACTTAGCTACTTAGCTAGGATTTGTTTGAAATAGCTTTGTTTTCAATTAACTTACTTGCACTTGGCTTATTTTGAACCACGCTTATTTAAATCACCCCGTCTCGGATACCCAATCAATGATCATCACAAAATATCAAGCCCTTGCCCTTTCATCGGTTGCTTTGCTCGCTACAGGCTGCTCACCATCATCAGATACGCCTTCGGTCAGCAACATCAGTGATTACCAAGGCTCAGCGAGTATTACTCAAGGTGTGGCGACCACTGTTGAATCGAATCTCTTTGAGTGTGCAAACGGACGTAGTCGAGTGGCGGGCGTCGGGGAAATTACGGACTCAGAAGGAAAGGTTTGGACGGTTCCAGCCAAGAACAACTTTGCGACAGGGCCAAAAGCCTTTGATCTTTATGAAGAGTGCTCAAACACTACGCCAAGTAGCCTAGCCGAAGTCGATCAAAGCGCAGTGCCGGTAGCTGTTGTGGATCAAGACGGTGAGGAAATAACAGGCTATATTTTTGCCGATAACTATTTCGAACTTTATATCAACGGCAAGTTAATCGCGGTAGATACCGTTCCTTTCACACCGTTTAACTCAAACATTGTCAAATTTAAGGTGAAGAAGCCTTACACGATTGCGGTGAAAGTGATTGATTGGGAAGAAAACCTAGGTCTTGGCAGTGAAGATAACCGCGGAAAGGCATACCACGCTGGTGATGGTGGCTTTATCGCGAGCTTCAGTGACGGAACCGTGACAGGACCAGAATGGCAAGCACAAACCTTTTATACCTCACCGATTTATGATCTGACTTGTTTGAGTGAAGTGGACGGGAAGCGTCTTTCTGAAAGCTGCACCACGGAAGGAACTGACCACGGTCAAGATGCCTACGCCGCTCATTGGAAAACACCAACCAACTGGATGAACCAAGAGTTCGATTCAACATCTTGGCCTCAAACATCGGTATACTCAGAAGACGATATTGGCGTGAACAATAAAAAAGCGTACATGAACTTTATCGAAAAATTCAGTGGGGCTGGCGCAAGCTTTATCTGGTCGACAAATGTCGTTCTCGATAATGAAGTGCTACTGAGATACGAAGTTAAGTAGCTTTATTCCTTTGTAAGCAAGCCCAGTCACAAGTATGACTGGGCTTACTACTCAAACAACTTGCTGGTGTTTCTAATTCACAGCGAACCTGATCATAATCTTGGGTCGTTTGATTACGATGAAGTTTGCGAAGTGTTGCTTGCTCCACGTGACTTAGCTTTGTAATTGTGCAACCAACAACAAAACAACCCGATGCACAAACCCCAAAATGCACTGCCGATCCCCAGTAAATTGGTGCCAGAAGCAGTGAATAAGAAAGTAAGCAGTGCAGGCTCTCGATAGTGGGTGTCTGCCATCGAAACAGCTAAACAATTCATCAAGGTCGGCATCACCGCTAAGCCAGCAACCGCAATGACAATCTCGGAGGGCACAGCGCTAAACAGCGACACAAATGACATCCCCATCACGCCAGCTAACAAGTAAAACCCGCCCATACAGATCCCCGCCATGTAACGTGTCTTTGGATTACTATCCGCATTCGGGCCCATGCAAATAGCGCCCGTAATCGCTGCAAGGTTATACGCAAAACCGCCAAATGGTGCGAAGATCAAACCTGTCACCCCAGTGGTAGTAATGATCTTCGATGAATCGACTTGGTATCCGTTCGCTTTTAGAACCGCAAATCCCGGTAAGTTCTGTGAAGCCATCGTCACTATAAACAATGGGATACCGACACTGAACAACGAAAAGAACTCAAAATCGGGCGTGATGAACACTGGGGTCGTTAATCCCATAGTCACCTGACTGACATCGAGTTTGCCAAAACCCACACACATGACCAGTGCGATGATGAAAATGCTTGGGATCAGTAAATTTCCTAACCGCGCTTTCGCCAGAATAAATACAGCGAGCATGACCGCGATGACTTGTGCCTCTTCCATTAACGACGTGAACAAACCTAATCCGAATTGCAATAAAATCCCCGCGAGCATCGCTGAGGCAATCGATGTTGGGATCTGTTTTAGGACTTTCTCAAATATCCCCGCTAATCCAACTAACGTGATCAACATCGAACTGAACAAAAACACGGCCACAGCCTGATTCATTGTCAGCCCTTCAAGAGATGTGATTAACAACGCCGCACCAGGCGTCGACCACGCTGTAACCACAGGCTTCTTGTAGTAAAACGAGAGCAGTATTGTGGTTACGCCCATGCCAATTCCCAACGCCCAAAACCATGACGCCACTTGCTCTTCGGTTGCTCCAGCACTCATTGCCGCTTGGAAAATAATCGCCGCGGCGCTCGCATAACCAATGAAAACAGCGATAAAGCCGGTACTGACGTGAGAAAATTTTAGCTTAGTCATGTTAATTTATTCCTGCGTGCGTTATAACGTCCATAGACCAAACCTAGCACTGTGCGCTATAGCGCACAACTTATTTGTAAAAAACTTGTAGAGAAAGTATGCAAACAGAAATTAAAGTTGGTGTTAACTTGAAACGCCTTCGCCAAGAAAAAGGCTGGAGCTTAGACAAAACAGCGAAAGAAACTGGCGTGAGCAAAGCAATGCTAGGACAAATTGAACGTGGAGAATCCAGCCCGACAGTCGCTAAGCTCTGGCAGATAGCTTCTGGGTTCGAGGTGTCACTTTCGAGCTTTATCGCGGCTAGCCCAAACAGTGAACTGACGAGTTTATTCAGAGACGCAAACGAACTAAGACATGAGGAATACAACATTGGCTTTTTCGTCAGTTTGTTGTTTCCTTTTGAGGAAGCACTAGGGTTTGAAATATTCGAACTCACCCTAGCACCCAATTACCAGCATGAGTCCGCCCCACATAACGCAGGCGTCACTGAGCACATCTTATGCATTTCAGGAGAGATGGCCGTGATGTTTGATGATGAGTGGCATACGTTACGCGCAGGACAAGCCGTTCGCTTTAATGCTAACCAGAACCATGGCTACAAAAATACCGGTGAAGGAAACGCCGTATTTCATAATGTGATTCACTACCCTAATAACAAGCAATAGTGCCGGACTTGGCGCTAACGTATGTTTAGTTCTAACCGGATCTTTAGTACTAACGAAAGAGCTGGCAGACCACTGGCTGTTACTAACTTAAAGCGACTATACGTTGACGACCATGCTGCCATCTTCGGCTTGATAACGAGCCCATAGTTGAGAAAGGTTTTCTTTATTAAGCTGTATCTCTTTTTCTTTCAGAAACGCTTTGTTGTGCAGCTTCGAATACGAGCGCTCAGCAAGGTCACAGCTAAATGTAACGATGGTTTTTCCTTTCCCCATTCTAGCCGCAGCGTATAGTGCACCAGCTACGTTCAATGACGAACTGCTTCCTAGAAGAATACCGTCATGCTCCGCAACAAGTCGGGATATCGTCACCAAATCCTGATCGGGAAGCGTGATGGCACGATTGATTTTTGCCTGCCTGAAATTTTCAACCGTCCGCATGATCCCTATGCCTTCCGTGAACGAACTTCCCGTTGATTGATAGTGTCCATTACGTAGAAACGAATAAATGCCAGACCCATTTGGATCAACTAACCAAGTTTCGAGATTGGGTTTCTGCTCAGATAGATAATGTGAGTTTCCGGCAATGGTTCCACCGGTCCCTACCACAGAAACTAGAGCATCAATATTCCCTTGGGTTTGCTGCCATATTTCCGGTCCAGTATTTAAATAGTGCGCTCGATAATTACTGAGATTTTCGAACTGATCTGCCCACCAATAATTTTCATTTTCGACACCGATCCGCTTGGCCGTGTGGTAAAAGTGTTCAGGATTTGCAAAAGGACAAGGGTCGACCAGTAACAGTTCAGCGTTATAAAGCGAGATCATACGCTCTTTCTCTTGTGCCTGCCCTTTTGGCATCACCACCAACATTTTGTAACCGAGGGATTTAGCGACTAGAGCAAGGCCGATCCCCGTATTTCCTGCGGTACCTTCAACGATTGTCATCCCTGGCTTAAGCTTGCCAGCTTCGACTGCATCCATAACCAACTGAAGGGCCGCTCTATCTTTAATCGAACCACCTGGGTTCTGATGTTCGCACTTAAGAAGGATCTCACAACCTGAGATCTCTGAAAGACTGTTGATTCTAACAAGATCAGTATCACCAATCAGTTCACTGAGATTGTTTGCAACACGGGCAGATGACATCGGGACTCCATTTATTTATTGAGCATGAATTTGTTCATCGATTGATTTGTCGATGATCATAAGCGTAGCTCTGACACCTGCTTAGTCAAGGAGTGCCGAAATCGAAAAGACTCTCATTTTCAAAATAACAATTATAATTAGGAGTGACCGATTAGATTGAGGGTAAATAAGATGTTTCTAAAAGAGAAAAAAAGCGGTGACCTCGTAGATGTTACTGAAATGACCAAATTAACCAACTTATTTCAAGACAGTATCGAAGGTCGGTTTCAAGCAGGTGAAGAACAGCAAGACCCCGAGATGTTTAAAAAGTCCGAACTGATGTTTATGTCAGGTGAAGAGTTACCTCGATGCTGGACAGATCCAAACTACCGCTCAGGGACTAAATAACCTTAGTTCTTCCAGAGTACCCGATGAGTCGCAATTGAGGCTCTGTTCTGAAACCGTTTGACGAACGCCTTATAAGCTATCCCCCTGTTAAAACGTTCAGACGCATCTTTACTAGACACAAAAAAGCGAGCCACTTGGGCTCGCTTTTCATTATCTGGTTTTCTTAGACTCTATTACAGAAGTTCTACCGACTGTTGAGCAATCACGAACTCTTCGTTGGTTGGGATAACCATTGCTACCGCGTCTAACATTTCAGACTTAGCGATGATGCCTTCAGCACCAAAGCGAGCAGATTCGTTACCTGCTACATCTTCAACGAAACCAAGAATCTTAAGGTTGCTTAGGATCTCACGACGAATTGGTAGAGAGTTCTCACCGATACCGCCAGTGAAGATGATGCCGTCTAAAGAGTCTAACGTTGCAAGGTAAGAAGCAATGTATTTTGATACGCGGTAAGTAAACACCTCAAACGCAAGCTTAGCGCCTTCATGGCCCTCTTCCATTGCTTCTAAGATGCCACGAGCATCGCTCGTAAGACCAGACACGCCAAGGAAGCCAGACTCCTTGTTTAGAGAGTTAAATACTTGCTCTTGTGACCAGCCTTTCTTAAGAAGGTATTCGATGATGCCTGGGTCTAGGTCACCACAACGTGTGCCCATCATTAGGCCAGAAAGTGGTGTGAAGCCCATTGAAGTATCAACACTGTTACCGTCTTTGATTGCACATACAGATGCGCCGTTACCCAGGTGAACAGAGATGAAGCTAGATTTTTCGATAGGCTTGTTAACCATCTTCGCAGCTTCACGGCTAACGAAGTAGTGGCTCGTACCGTGGAAACCGTAACGACGTACGCCGAAGTCTGTGTATAGCTCTTTTGCGATTGCACCAGTGAATGCACGTTGTGGCATTGTTTGGTGGAAAGCCGTATCAAATACAGCAAATTGAGGTAGAGAAGGGAAAGCTTCAATCGCAGCACGGATGCCGACAGCACCTGCAGGGTTATGAAGTGGAGCTAGGTCAGATAGGCTTTCAATTTCGTTCGTTACTTCTTCAGTAATACGAACGGTTTGAGTGAACTTCTCACCACCGTGAACGATACGGTGACCGATAGCCACGATATCAGCAGTGAAGCCTAGATCTTCCATCAGGCCAACCAATTTGCCAATGGCAATTTTGTGGTGGTTATCTTCGCCTTGAATGGCAATTTCAGTTTTCTCGCCTTGATATTTCCAGCTCATACGAGCATCTTCAAGACCAAAACACTCCCCTAGGCCACTTAATACTGCTTCACCAGAAACAGAATCGATTACAGCAAATTTTAGGGATGAACTACCCGAGTTAATAACCAGAACAAACGAATTAGACATTGGATATGGATCCTGTTTCAGTACGAATTGGATGAAGTGTTTACTTCAATTTTAGTTAAGTCCATTATTCAATAATTTTTGAATCTTTCAACTTTTGTTTTGAAAAAATCACTAAATGAACACAATTAAGTTGATCTTAGTCATCAAATTATTTATTTCGAGAGCGAAATTAAAAAATAGTTGAATAAGAAAATTAATGAACAGGTGACGCAAACGAGTGCTCACGTTATTTTTAACTTGATTCAGTTAATTAGAACGACTCGGACAAATGCAGGTAATCCGCTTAGAAAACAACCCCCCTTCCCTTTCGTCTGCTTATCATTACCGATAACTTTTTGCTCGATTTCTCAATTGCTCAGTGTTTTCATCAAAAAGCTCACTGGAGTTGAGAATAGTAATCCGATCTTCTTTTGATAGCCTTCGAGCACAACTCTACAAACAGATGCACTGTAACGCCGCTTAGATAGCCTTCGCTCTTTGTTTTAGCATCTTGTAGCACGTTCTTTCAGTATAGGCTTAGAACGCGATACAGCTAAGTTTAGGCACTAACATTCGTTCTAGGCGCGATGCTTAGTTTCATGGACGAAGCTTGATTAAAGTAAGCTGGCTGCATATATCGAACCAACCAAAGCTTAAGTTCAAATAGCAGGCACAAAAAAGCCGAGCATTACGCTCGGCTTTTAAATTCAGTGTCTAGACTAAAGCGTCTAAGCGACAGGTTGATTAACCTTCGTTGCGCTCTGGACGACGACCACGGTTACCACCGCCATTGCCGTTACCATGGCCACGTTCGCCACGGAAGTTACCACGGTGATCGCCACCACGGTTACGGTCGAAACGACGTTCGCCATCACGTCCGCCAGCAGAGTTACCATCGCGAGCACCATCACGGTTGCCACGGTATCCACCACGACCGCCTTCACGGTTACCACCTTCGCGGTTGCCGCCTTCACGGTTACCACGGTAGCCGCCACCATCACGACCGCCACGGTTGCCACCACGGTTGCCATCACGACCGCCGCCGCCACGACGAGGCTCACGGAAGTCATTGAAATCAACAACTACAGCGCCAGCTTCTTTTTGACGAATGCGAAGTTTGCTTAGCTTACCAGCAGTTTCAGAGTTCATTGCTTTTGGCAGTTGAACGTAAGTAGAACCTTGGTCTAGCTTGATAGCACCGATAGAACCTTTAGTTAGGCCAAGTTCGTTTGCTAGTGCGCCAACGATGTCTTTAACCTGAACGCCTTGCTCACGGCCAACTTGTAGTTGGTAAGTATCCCAATCTTGAGTATTGAAGTTGCGACCACCACCGTCACGGCCGTTGTCACGATCTTCACGACGCTCTTTGCGACGGTTCTTATCACGCTCAATAGCAGCGATCATTGGGTCTTCGCCAACGTAGAATAGTGGGCTCTTACCTTGCTGACGCTTAAGAAGCATTGCAGCTAGAGTAGCAGCATCAACTTCTAGAGACTCTTGAAGAGTAGAGATAAGACCTGCAAAGTTTTCTAGTGCTTTGCTTTCTTTCTCAGTTTCAAGTTCAGCGCCAAGCTTAGCAACACGTGCAGCAGCAACTTGGTCACGTAGAGGAAGTTGGATTTCTTCCATTTGAGACTTAGTTACACGCTCGATTGTGCGAAGCATGCGAATTTGGTTAGTGCGAACTAGTAGGATCGCTTTACCTTTACGTCCAGCACGGCCTGTACGACCAATACGGTGGATGTAAGATTCAACATCGAATGGGATGTCGTAGTTGAATACGTGAGTGATACGTGGAACATCAAGACCACGAGCTACAACGTCAGTTGCAACTAGGATGTCGATAACACCTTGTTTGATGTGATCAACAGTACGCTCACGTAGAGACTGAGGAATATCACCGTGCAGTGCAGCAGCTTTGAAGCCACGTGCAGATAGCCAATCAGCTAGACGCTCAGTGTCTTGACGAGTACGTACGAATACGATTGACGCGTCAGTTTCTTCAGTTTCTAGAAGACGAGACATTGCTTCGTCTTTTTCTACGCCTTTAACAACCCAGAAGTTCTGCGCTACTTTATCAACTGTGTGGTTAGTACCAGCAACGTCAACTTTAGCCGGGTTACGTAGGTAACGGTCAACAATAGTCTTAACCATTGGAGGCATAGTTGCAGAGAAAAGTACACGTTGTGCAGATTCTGGAGCTTGCTCTAGGATCCAAGTAACGTCATCTACGAAGCCCATTTTTAGCATTTCATCTGCTTCATCAAGAACAAATGTGTGTGCTTCATCTAGGTGTAGACGGTCACGAGTTAGTAAGTCTTTAACACGACCTGGAGTACCAACAACAATGTGAGCACCGCGGCTTAGAGCACGCATTTGGTCAACAATTGAAGCACCACCGTAGATTTCAATAACCTTAAGACCTTTGATATCACGGCCAAGGTTTTTGATTTCCGCAGCAACTTGAATCGCTAGCTCACGAGTAGGAGCCATGATGATTGCTTGTGGTTTGTGTTGGTTCAGGTTGATTTTGTTAAGTAAAGGCAGAGAGAATGCTGCTGTTTTACCAGTACCAGTCTGTGCTTTACCTAGTGCGTCACGGCCTTCAAGAAGAAGAGGAATAGCTGCTGCTTGGATTGGAGTCGGAGAAACGAAACCCATGCTATCAAGAGCTGAAAGAATGTTATCGTTTAGGGCTAATTCATTAAATTGAATTACAGATTCGGACATTGGGATCCCACTATATATAAGTAAACAAAAGGTCCCGGGAGCTCTATCAATTCCAATACTGATCCAATCAGATACTGATTCCATTCAGAGTTACGAAGCAGTAATAAAACACTTCAAGCCATTAGGGACGTCTAAGGGAGGCGGATTATTCCCTAAACGCATAAAAAAAGCCAGAAAAAATTGAAATACATCACATATTTTTCGGTTTTCTATCAATACTGACTATCATATCGTCAAAACTTGATGAATATCTCGTCAGGGCGATAGAGTTCGACCAAATTGATAGAGTTAAATAAGAGGGCAATTAATTTACGCTCTCTTCGGCTTTAAGTAGTAATCGGGCCTCGCAATGATTATAGTGTGCTCAATTGTTCTCGTTAGATAAAAGTCAAATGTTTCAAGATAATCCTCTACTCGCTCAGCTCAAGCAGCAAATCCAAGAAACCCTCCCTAAAAAGGAAGGTACTATCAAAGCCACTGAAAAAGGCTTTGGTTTTCTCGAAGTTGATAGCAAAACAAGCTTCTTTATCCCACCTCCATACATGAAGAAATGTGTGCACGGTGACAAGGTGATTGCCATCATTCGCACAGAGAAAGAGCGCGAAGTAGCAGAGCCTGAGGAATTGGTTGAACAAGGTCTTACTCGCTTTATTGCGCGAGTTAAGCTTTTCAAAGGCCGATTGAACGTTGTTCCTGATCACCCGCAGCTGAAGAAACTGCAACTTAAAGCGAAAGCAATGAAGGGTCTGAACCCTGAAACGCTTAAAGAAGGTGACTGGGTTGTTGCTCATATCGTTCAACACCCATTAAAAGGTGACAATGGCTTCTTGGCTCAGATCTCTGAGAAAATCACAGACGCTGACGACAAGATTGCACCTTGGTGGGTAACGCTGGCACAAAACGATCTACCAAACAGCGAGCCTGAAGGCATCGACAACTGGCTAATCAACGATGACGCCGATCTTGAACGTGTAGACATGACGCACGTCCCTTTTGTGACTATCGATGGCGAAAGCACAAAAGATATGGATGACGCGCTTTACGCGAAGAAGAAAGAGAACGGTGATTTTGAACTGACTATCGCAATTGCTGATCCAACGGCTTACATCTCTCCAGATGATGCGATGGATAAAGTGGCACGCGAGCGCGGTTTCACTATCTACCTTCCTGGTCGCAATATCCCAATGTTGCCTCGTGATCTTGCTGATAACCTATGTTCACTGATCGAGAACGAAGTTCGTCCTGCACTTTGCTGCACAGTAACGGTATCTAAAGATGGCGTTATCGGTGATGACATTAACTTCTTCGCTGCAAACATCAAATCTCATGCTCGTCTTGCTTACGACAACGTATCAGACTGGCTAGAGACAGGTGCATCAGAGAAATGGCAACCATCAGAAGAGATTGCTGCAATT
Organism: Vibrio sp. 10N.247.311.51; assembly: GCF_041467855.1. Taxonomy (NCBI): domain Bacteria; kingdom Pseudomonadati; phylum Pseudomonadota; class Gammaproteobacteria; order Vibrionales; family Vibrionaceae; genus Vibrio; species Vibrio sp. 10N.247.311.51. The sequence goes on from NZ_JBFSVK010000011.1 coordinate 52,070, forward strand.
GTTTCTGATCTTCACCAATTTGCTCAAGCACGTTCAGCATGGCGCTCAGCAAACGCTGTTGTGTTCCCAGACCGCCCTGACTACCGCTTTGAACTGAGCGAAGATAACGATGTTGTTGCTATCCATGCTGACATGCGTCGTAGCGCAAACAAGCTGGTTGAAGAATCAATGATCAGCGCGAACATCTGTGCGGGCCGAGTACTAAAAGAAAGCTTCAACCAAGGTGTGTTTAACTGCCACTCTGGTTTCAAGGCTGAGAAAGTTGCTGACGTTCTTGAACTGGTAAACCCGCAAGCGGAAACACCGTTCACTGAAGAGCAAATCGTTTCTCTAGAAGGTTTTGCTACTCTGCGTCGTTGGTTAGGCTCTTTAGACAACAGCTACTACGACAACCGTATTCGTAAATTCCAAGCGTACAGCGAGATCAGCAATGAGCCTGCACCGCACTACGCGATGGGTTTAGATATTTACGCAACTTGGACTTCTCCAATTCGTAAATATGGCGACATGATCAACCACCGTATGCTGAAAGCACACATCTTAGGTAAAGCGCCAATTCAAACACCAGATGAAACCATTGGTGATGAACTTGCCCTGCACCGCCGTCACCACGGCATGGCTGAGCGTAATGTTGGCGATTGGTTGTATGCTCGCACTCTAGCTAATGCTCCAGCAGAAGAAACTCGTTTCCAAGCTGAGATTTTCGATATTAACCGTGCAGGTATGCGTGTACGTTTACTTGAAAATGGTGCTGCTGCATTTATCCCTGGATCTCTCATTCTTAATAATAAAGAAAGAATAGAGTGCAACGGTGATATGGGTACTGTATCTATCGATAAAGAAATGGTATACAAACTGGGAGACGTTTTAGAAGTAGTTCTCTCAGAAGTTAATCAGGAAAACCGTAACTTAGTAGCAAAACCTACTCAAGTATTTGCGGACTTGCCTAGCGAGCCTGAAACGACAAACGAAACCGAAGCTTAAAGGCTTTAACAGCTACAGCTTTCAAAGTTACGGCTTTCAAGGTCAAAGCTTTCAAGGTCAAAAGCTTCAAAGGTTCACTTCTAAAGGCGCTAATTATTAGCGCCTTTTTTGTAAATGTCTCATGCTTAAACAATACTTAAAAAAAACAATCAATAAGCAATCAATTTACAACGTCAAAGAAGCTCACTATGTCATCAATCACAGTTACTCAGTTCAGAAACTTCATTCCCAGGAGACGAGAACGTTATCCTGCCTCTAAAAACGGTATCTTTATGGTATCGAAAGGCAGCATTTCTTTTGTGCTACCCAATGGTACTCAAGCCTCGTTGCAAGCGGGAGATTTCACCCTTTACAATTCAGGTCAGATTAAAGACATCACGGTTAACACTGAAAATGGCGAATTCAGCGCAACCTGCTTAGATTTAGATTTGGCTATCTTTCAGAAGTTCATTAATCAGTTCAGCGATTTAGAGTCCGCTCGAATCCCAGATAAGTACATTAAGTTCAATCAAACAGATACTGAGCTCTGTCAGTTGAAAGATCTCATCATGTCACTCGCCAACTCTTCGTCTCAGAATGACTACGCACTCACTCAGTTAGGCTTAAGCTTGCTGTCTTTGATGGTTGAACAGTACCCTGCTCTATTGGCTATTATTGCTCGAGCTTCAAGGTTAACCGTGACCCAAAGAGTCATTCATTACATCGAGCAAAACATTGAAAACAATATCTCTTTGGATACGCTCGCCAGTTACATGGGAATGTCACCGGCTACGCTTAAACGTCGCTTATCCGCTGAAGATCTGTCGTTCTCAAACCTATTAAAGATAAAACGTATTGCTCATGCAGCCACTCAGCTAAGAACATCGGATAAGTCGATCACTCAAATCGCGTATGAGTCCGGTTTTAAAAGTGCCGCTCACTTCAGCACGGCCTTTAAAACGTATCATGGCAAAACACCAAAAGACTTCCGATCGCTAGTGGCACAAGCACAACTGCAAAGCGTAAAGCCGCAAGTTTAAACAAACAAAGCAATAGATTGATGTGAACGTCTTAGTTGGGAACTGGTGTAACCCAAGTGGCTTCAATATTAAGCCACTTGGATGTGAGATGAGATCATTTGGCTTTGGGGTTGAGTTTTGAGACTCATCGATTCAGCTTTTAGACTAAGTTATTAAGCTTTGAGATTAAGCTATTAAGCTCCGGAATAAACTATTTAGCTTTACGAACAGGCCACCAGCAAACGTGAAGCCTGAGTGACTATGACCAGAAATACGATTTAGGGTCTTTTTCTATCTCAACCAAGATAGCATCAAGATCCTTTGATTTAGGAAGGTACGGATAAGGCCCCCAATTCACAGAGTCGGTTTCGACATCCCCTTCAAGCGGCACCATCACTAACCAACAAGATAACGACTCATCAAAGGTCACGCAGGCGATCTCGTTTGTATAGTCACTGTGAGATGAGTCGAGTAGATAATGCGCCTGAGAAAACAGCACACCACCCTCACACTCTTCATATAGGGATTTACCTAGCTCGACAGGTAAACTGCGATTTCGAGATGTACAGAGCTTCTCAGCCCCAATTAAAAGACGATTCAGTTCGATATGAATAACGGACATAACACCCCTTGTAACTTCATAGAAACTTCTAAGTAGTGAATTCCTCTACTTAGCTTAGGACTCAACAAACATTTTAGCGAACAAGCGCAATCAAAATACCCGCCCTGCTCCCAGAAACGAATCTTGCTTTCGTAAACCCCAAAAGCTATGACTCATCAAGTGAACAGCTATACATCAAGCGTATGGAATTTCACAAAAGTGTCATATAACCGACCTATCATATGCGACAAATGTTATTAACTAGGAGTTGTTTATGTTACGAGTCGCGCTTGCCTCTCTTTTATCCTTAGCCCTGTCTTCTCATGCTGCTTTAGCACAAGAAACCACTATTTCGGGCTCCACTTCAGTATCACGAGTGATGGATGTATTAGCTGAGGAGTACAACAAGACTCACCCTGATAACTATATTGCGGTTCAGGGCATTGGTTCTACAGCAGGTATTACCATGGTTAATAAAGGTGTCTCTGACATCGGTATGAGCTCGCGTTATTTAACCGACCGCGAACAGGACGATAAGTTGAAGGTATTTCCAATTGCCTTTGACGGCCTAGCTGTCGTAACTAACCGCTCAAATGCTGTAAGCAACGTTACACGTGAGCAGCTGTTCGATATCTACAAAGGCAAAATCACGAACTGGAAAGCTGTGGGTGGCGCAGATCAGCCTATCGCAGTTGTCACTCGCGAAGCGTCTTCTGGTTCACGCTATAGCTTCGAAAGCTTGCTTGGTTTAACGAAGATCATTAATGACCGTCTAGTGTCTGACATCAACCCAAATAACTTGGTTGTAAACAGCAACAGCATGGTTAAAACGATTGTTAACCATAACCCACACGCGATTGGTTTTATCTCTGTTGGTTCAATCGACCGTTCGATTAAGGCAATTACATTTGAAGGCGTAGAGCCAACATCTAAGAACATTGCTAACCACAGCTATGAATTGGCTCGCCCATTCTTGTTGCTGCATAAGACAGACTCAGTTTCTGACGAGAGCAAAGACTTCATCAAGTTCGTGAAGTCAAAGCAAGGGCAAGACCTTATCGAAGAGTACGGCTACACTCGCATTAAATAAGTGAGTGAGTTTTATCTTATGAAAAAAAAGAGAGAGCATTAAGCTCTCTCTTTTTTTTGGAATCTATATAGTTCGTTTAGAAGTGAAGTTGAATCACTGAAACGATCACAGCGCCAGGACGACGAATACCTTCGATTTCTACGCGGATTTCGCGTTCAATCTCTAGGCCTTTCTTAATTGGCGTTACTTTTGTTAGCGTACTTTTAGCACGAACGTTACTGCCCGATTTAACAGGGTATGGGAAACGTACTTGGTTAAGACCAATGTTTACGACCATCTTCGCTGTTGGGAATTGAGACTTGTCAGGGTCAACACTGTCAGTCAATCGAGGAAGCAGAGATAACGTTAAAAAACCATGTGCGATGGTTGTTTTGAACGGCGAATCTGTTTCCGCTTTTTCAGGCTCAGTGTGAATCCACTGCATATCTTCAGTAACAAGGCCGAACTGGTTAATACGGTCTTGACTTACATTGATCCAGTCGCCAGTATGGATGACTTCACCGATCTGCTGATTAAGCTCATCAAACACAAGTTGTGCTTCTGGCTTAAGTACGATCGGCTGTTCTACCGGCATCTCTGGTGCATCTTCATTGACAGCAGGTTTGTGGTGATCACGAACCCACGCAAAGAAATGGCTATTTTGCGTACGATTAAGAAAGTCGCCCCAGTAATCTCTAAGAGCTGGAGACATCCATTGCATAAACTCTGAGTGTTGCGAAGACATGCTATCGCCTCGGTGTTTAAATAAATCAATGACTTTCATAAGAACCTCAATGCACAAAAAATTTCAATATAACTTCGTAATTTTGAAACACTTCACACTATTGTGCAAATGTTTTCGAGCATACAACCGTTAGCTGAACCTTGTTAAAATCATATTAAACATACACTTACCAATAAAACATCATTTTATTACAAAACCCAAATTAGAGTGTTAGCTCTATCACATAACAAACATTTGTTTATATAAAAGGCATTTTTATTCATAAGTGGAATAAAAAAAGGCTTAGCGCAATGCTAAGCCTTAGTTTTTACAAGGAATTAGTTTCCGAGGGTTAGTCTTGTAAGAGACGACTCTTACAAGACACTCAATCCCCTATTCGTCATCAAGCGGAACCAGTTTGGTATTACCACCGTGTGCTTTCTCACGCTTACGTTGCACGAATGCGTAGAAGCCAGGGATTAGGAACGTACCCGCCAATAACACACACAACAGACCGCCGATCAGTGAAATACCCAGAGAGTTCTGACTCACGTGGCCTGCGCCCGCAGCGAAGATAAGCGGGAAAATACCTAAGATGAACGACCAAGACGTCATGTTCACAGCACGGAAACGCAGCGTACCGCCCTTCACCGCCGCATCTTCAATCGGTGCATCTTTCTCTTCACGCTCAACCTTTGCGAATTCCACAATCAAGATTGCGTTCTTCGCGGCCAAGGCTATCAAGAGAACCAAACCAATCTGTGCATATAGGTTCAACGGTGTGCCCGTTAGATTCAACGCTAAGAAGGAGCCTAAGGTTGCGACAGGTACCACGAGGATAATCGCAATCGGTATTGTCCAACTCTCGTATTGAGCCACCATAAACAGATAGATGAAGATCAGAGCCAGTGCGAAAGCAAAGATCGCTTGGTTACCTGCTAGTACTTCTTGGTAAGCCATGCCTGTCCATTCGTACTGATAACCCTGAGGCAATACTTCTGCAGCTACGCGTTCCATTGCCGCAATCGCATCACCACTTGAGTAACCTTCTGCAGGTTGACCTTGAATCACCGCACTGCGGTACATGTTGTAACGCCATGCTACATCCGGTTCAAAGATCTGGTCGTAAGTCACCAATGTGCTTAACGGGATCATCTCGCCATTAGACGAACGAACGTGGAATCGTTGTAGGTCGTCCATGCTGCTACGGTGTTCACTGTCAGCTTGCATGGTTACGCGGAAGTTCTTACCAAACATGGTGAAATCATTCACGTACAGAGAACCTAGGTTACCTTGTAGTGTTTGGAAGATTTCCGACAACGGAATACCAAGTTGCTGCGCTTTCTCACGGTCAATGTCGACATAGTAGTGCGGTACATTGGCACGGAAGGTACTGAATGTATGTGAAATCTCGGGCTGTTTAGCGGCCTCTGCAATCACGTCATTCATAACCATCGCTAGATCAGTTCGGCTACGACCTAATGTATCTTCAAGAACGAACTCAAAACCAGAAGCTGCCCCCATACCCGGTACTGCTGGAGGTCCCATTGCAAATACAATCGCTTGAGGCAATTCTGTTGCTGCTCGACCGTTAATACGTTGTGAGATAGCTTGCGCTGAATGTTGACCGTCCAGTGCGTTACGCATATCCCAATCATGCAGTTTGATAAATAACGAGGCACCATTCGAAGCAGAAGCGCCCGTCATGAATGCATAGCCATTAACCAATGTTACGCCATCAACACCCGGTTCTTGCTCAACCATCTCTAGCAATTGCTCAGTCACATCTTCTGTACGAGACAGTGATGCCGCGTCAGGAAGTTGCACGTTAACCAGTAAGATGCCTTTATCTTCTTGAGGTACAAATGCCGTAGAGGTGTTTTTCGCGAAGTAAGTTACCGCCGCTAGCGCCACAACAAAGAAGGTAAACAGTAGAACACCCTTTTTCACAAGGAAGCCTGCAATTTGACCGTACTTGTTGGTTACGGATTCAAGACCACGGTTAAACGCTTGGTACCAACGTGCTGTGTTACCACCGCCCTGTTTAAGAACCAATGAACACAGTGCTGGTGACAGCGTTAGAGCGTTAATAGAAGAAATAACAACCGCAATACAGATAGTCAGAGCAAACTGACGATACATGATGCCGGTGATACCTGGCAGCATCGCTACTGGAATGAATACTGCTAACAGAACCAATGTAGAAGTAATGATCGGACCCGTTACTTCTTTCATCGCGATGAGCGTTGCTTTACGCGGTGAAATGGTTGGGTCTTTAGCAATCGTGGTATCAACGTTCTCGATAACCAAGATCGCATCATCTACTACGATACCAATTGCTAGTATCAAACCAAACAGGGTTACCGTGTTGATGGTGAAACCGGTCATCTGCATGATGGCAAACGTACCAATCAAAGATACCGGAATCGCAACCACAGGAATCAAGGTTGCACGCGCACTACCCAAGAACAGGTACGTTACCGCAATAACCAGCAAGATAGCTTCGATAAGTGTTTTGACTACCCCTTTGATCGACTCAGCAACGAATACTGTCGTGTCATAGCTCGCCTCATAAGCAACGCCTTCAGGGAAGTTTTTGCTTAGATTGTCCAGCATCGCCATTACCGCTTTACCACTTTCTAGCGCGTTAGCGTCTGATTGAAGTGACAGCGTTACGATTGAAGCGTCTTGACCACGATATTTACCATTGCCGTCGTAGAACTTTTTACCAAGCTCAACACGTGCGATGTCTTTTAAGTAAACCGTTGAACCATCTTGGCTAGCGCGAAGCACAACATTTTCAAACTCATCAGCCGTTTCTAGTCGGCCTTTGGTTACCAAGTTGAACTGCACTTCTTGTGCGTTGTCGTAAGGTGCTGCACCAATACGGCCAGCCGCTACCTGAACGTTCTGTTCAGCCAAGGCGCGATTCACGTCAGAGGTGGTTATATTGAGGTTAGCCATTTTCTCAGGATCTAACCAAACACGCATCGCGTATTCACCACCACCCAATACGTTAACTTCACTGATGCCCTTCACACGAGCCAGCTGATCTTTAATGTTCAAGTTCACGTAGTTGATCAGGAATTGGTCGTTGTACTCACCGTTTGGCGAGTAGAAGTTCAATACCATCAACAGATCCGGAGAACGCTTCTTAACCGTTACACCCACCATTCTTACTTCTTGTGGAAGCTTCGATTCGATCTGAGCAACTCGGTTCTGAACGTTGACCTGAGCCATATCTGGATCAGTACCAACATCAAAGGTCACGTTAAGGTTGTATGAACCATCGTTAGCACTTTTAGAAGACATGTAGATCATATCTTCTACGCCGTTAACCGACGTTTCTATGGGGTCGGCTATCGCCTGTTCCACCACTTCAGCACTTGCGCCCGTGTAGAATGCCGAAACACTAACCGACGGTGGACTAATTTTTGGATATTCAGCCACTGGCAAGATAGCGAGAGAAATCGCACCCGCCAGCGTTAAGATTATGGATATAACAAGGGCGAACTTAGGCCTTTGAATAAAGAAACGACTTAACATAAATAGTCCCCTTACTCAGCTTGTTCAGCAGAAGCTTGAATACGAACAGACATACCATTACGTACACGCTGTAGGCCTTGAGTAATGACCGCGTCGTTATTCTCTAATCCAGAATGAACAATCACGCCACCTTCAATCTGGCGACCCATCTCGATGTTTCTACGCTCAGCAACGGGTTCGGCTTCGCCTTCAACCAATACCATCACGAAGTCACCTTCGAGGTCAGTTTGCACTGCGCGACGAGGAATAGTCACAACATCAATAGGTTGTTTTTCACGTAGATCAACGCGAACGTGTTGGCCTGGAAGTAGCTGCTGATTCGGGTTGTCAGCAATCGCGCGCATCGCGATCGTACCAGTATTGAGGTTGATACGGTTGCCCAAGAAGTCAAGCTGACCTAAGTGTTCGAACGCTTCACCGTTCTCAAGCATGATCTGAACTTCAACACCTGCAGAGTCGCTGCTGCCATCGCCTTCGATGCGGTCCATACCCAGCTCAATACGCTCACGCTCACTGATGCTGAACGATGCGTGGATTGGGTCTAGGCTAACCAACGTAGTCAATACACCTGAAGACGGTGAAACCAGATCACCCGTGCTCACTTTGGTATCGCTAATACGGCCAGAGAACGGCGCGATGATTTTAGTATGAGAAAGCTGAACATTCGCAGCATTTAGCTGTGCTTGGCTTGCTTCAAGCTGTGCTTGTGAACCTAACAAGTTTGCGGTTAATGCATCAAATTCAGATTGAGAGATACTGCCTTTCGGGAGTAGATTTTTACCACGATTAAAATCAAGCTCAGCTTTTTTAAGGTTCGCGTTCGCTTGAGCAACAGACGCTTTTGCGCTTGCTACTTCGGCTTCAAACGAAGAAGGTTCAATCGAGTAAAGCAATTGACCCTTTTCAACCATTTGGCCTTCATTGAAATGACGGCTTTGTAGATAGCCCGAAACTTGCGCTGTGATAGCCGTGTCTTCAACGGCTTCAATACGACCGATATACGACTTACTTTGCTGGTGAGAAACAACGCTAACATCCTGTACAGCTACGAGAGGTAGAGGCGCTTGCTTGGCATTTTGAGCATCTTGCCCACATCCAGCAAGAATAAGAGAGCTTGCAAGAGCCGTAAGGATCAACTTTTTACGCATGGTTATACCGTCACTTATTAGTATTTGAACAGCATAAAATTTACGTAACACACTCGTTACCATTGTCCGAGGAATATCAATTATAACTAGCTAAAGTGTATCAATATGTTAATTGAAACCAAGTGCTTATAAAGTAATTACAAACACGCTACAATTCCTAAGTAAATCAATCTCTCAGCTTTTGTTCTCTATGGATATTGTCTAACATAATGTATTGTCAGGCAGATAAGCATTCACATTTAATTGTTAAGGAATTTTCATGATTTCAAAATGGGCTAAACGTTTCTATCAAATGGCGGAATTGGTCGGTTCTTGGAGTAAAGATCCTTCAACTCAAGTCGGCGCCGTAATCACTAAGCACAACCGTATTGTTTCCGTTGGTTTTAATGGCTACCCACATGGCGTGTCTGATAGTGCGGATACTGATGACAGAGAGATGAAGTACCTCAAGACACTTCACGCTGAAGAAAATGCGATCTTATTCGCCAAGCGTGATTTGGACAGTTGTGAGATCTGGGTGACGCATTTCCCTTGTCCAAACTGTGCAGCAAAAATCATCCAAACAGGTATTTCAGCAGTACATTGCCCAGAGCAAAGTGAAGATTTCCTTTCTCGCTGGGGCGACAAGATTAAAGTTAGCCAAGATATGTTTGAGCAAGCTGGTGTACAAGTGGATTGGTTACCACTCGCTGACCTAGATTAAGCTAACAGATAGCAAGAACAAAAAAGCCGAGAGTCGATATTATCGCTCTCGGCTTTCTGTTATTTGGACTTATAGTTTGGAAGCTATAATTTAGAGGCTATAGCTTGGTCACTATAAACTCATGAGCAAACTAAGCGTTCGTTGGGAATGCTTCCGCGTACGCTTCCATAAAGTCTTTACGAATATCTTGCTCTAAATGAATCGCTTTTTCGGTCGGACAGAAGATCATAAAGTGCACTTCTTGCTCACCTGTCGAACTGCTTGTGATATGGATATGAGGCTCAGAACCCGGGAGGTCAACGCCAGCGTGCTTTTCGATCACACCGTTGTAACGGCGCGCAACATCGATAAACTCTTCGCAATGCTCTTCAATTTTCACAATAAGACCCGGTACCATAGGGTATAGGTTTACAAAGTCTTTCACCGTCACAAAAAAGTTATGATAAACATAACGCTTCATGAAGTTGAGGTTCTTTACCGGATAAGTGAAGAACATGCTATTAGGCAGCGTGGCTGTCTTGCCAGTGAAATGATATTGCCCATGATACAAATCGATTTCTTGAATCACAGTCGCCATCAAATTGTGCTCAATCACCTCACCGCTGATTTTACCCACTTCGATCCAGTCGCCGATTCTAAATGAGCGAGAACTCGCACGCTGAATAGAACCGGTGAAACACAAAATGATCTCTTTAGATGCGACGACTATAGCAACAGCAATGGCTGTTACCGACAGCGCAAACTCGCTGATTTCGGATTTCCACAGCACAAATAACGTTACAACAATAATCGCGAATGTGCCGTTTTTGGTTCGTGACATCCAGTTACGTTGGTCTTCGCTAAGGAAAGCAACATCACCTCTTATTTGAGATAAGGTGATTCGGCGAATGATTAAAATAATAGTGATAATCAACGCACTAAAAATAAACTTATGAGCGAGTAGAAAATCAATTACTTGCCACAACTTTTCCATTACTTATTCCTTTAGCTTTATAACGACGAGCTTTACAACAATTAGCATTTTCACGATTAGCGGAAACTTCGCTATGAAAAAGCGCTCAATTGTTGAGCGCTCGATTTCATGCTTTTATCAGCTATTGGTAAGGCTATCATTTTATCTTGGCAGAAGTAATAAATTGGCCAAAAGTTTCACACCAAATCACAACCGTATTAAATCGATTAAGATCAGTACCTTCGGGAAGCTCAACCATAAAGCGGTCGAATGTTTTCACATCTCCGACTCTCAGTAACTCATTCTTGCTGTCATTGAAAGCTTGCTCGGTTTCAATGAACTTAGGTGAGAGGTAAACCTTGTAATCAGGCCCCGGCGCCAATTCACCTTCAAAAGCGATCGCACTTTCAGATACTGAGACGATGCCTTCTCCCCAGTGCAAGAAGTCACTGTCTTGTCGATCTTTAGTAAACTCGCCCGTGTAGATAGCCTGCTCACTGATCGCTTCAACAGAACTCGAAGAAGGAGAGTCAGGCTCAATCAAGATAGGTAATGCGTAAACACCCAGCCCAAAACCAAAAGCACCCACGGCTAAGTGGGTGCAAAGTAAAACTAACTTTTTCATCGCGTACTCCCTTATGCTTAAAGAGAGTATTATTGAATACTCTCAAAAATACAAAGAGATATAACGCTCTGATGCTCTATTTTTGGTAATGCGTCGCTGTACGTTGAGACAATTCGACAATCACTTTTACCGCTTGCTCCATGCCTTGAATGGTAATGAACTCATGAATACCGTGGAAGTTGTAGCCACCAGTAAAGATATTCGGACATGGTAGCCCCATGAAAGATAAGCGAGCACCGTCTGTACCACCTCGGATCGGCTTGATCATTGGCTCAACATCGCACTCAATCATCGCTTGCTTTGCTAATTCAATAATATGTTGATGCGGTTCAACCATCTCTTTCATGTTGAAGTAGCTATCGGTTAGCACCAGCTCAACACGGCCTTTCTCAAGGCGCTCATTCAGCTCATCGACTTTCTGTTGCATGAATGCCTTACGCGCTTCTACACCCTCACGTTCAAAATCACGGATGATGTATCCCAGTTCAGAGCGAGCCACACCCATTTCCGCCGATTTCAGGTGGTAAAAACCTTCATAACCTTCTGTGCACTCTGGTGTTTCTTGCGCAGGCATCATCAATTGGAATTGCGCTGCAATGTTCATCGAGTTCACCATTTTACCTTTTGCGGTACCCGGGTGAACGTTCACGCCATGACAGATAACATCAGCGCTCGTGGCATTGAAGTTCTCAAATTCCAACTCCCCTACTGGGCCACCATCGATGGTGTACGCCCACTCGGCGCCAAATTTTTCAACGTCAAACAGGTTCGCACCGCGACCAATCTCTTCATCCGGCGTGAAACCAATGCAGATGTCGCCGTGTTTGATGTCTGGATTCGCTTTCAGGTAAGCAATTGCACTGATGATTTCAGCGATGCCCGCTTTGTTGTCGGCACCAAGCAGAGTTGTGCCGTCAGTCGTAATCAGGTCGTGACCATGTAAAGAATCAAGGTCTGGGTATTGGCTTGGATTCAAACTCTCGCCACTTTCCCCTAATTCAATCGTTCCACCTCGGTAATCTTTAATCACTTGTGGTTTCACGTTGGCGCCTGATGCGTCAGGAGCGGTATCCATGTGTGCCACAAAGCCAATCGCAGGCACTGGATAATCGACATTCGACGGCAGTTTCGCCATCAAGTATCCATTGTCATCTAAAGACACATCAACTAAGTCTAATGCCACCAATTCTAACTTTAAGGCTTCAGCAAAGGTAATTTGACCCGGTGAACTTGGGCATTGCTGATTAGAAGGATCGGATTTGGTATCAAAAGTAACGTAATTCAGAAAACGTTCTACAAGCTTTTCCATAATTCATCTCACCATGGATTAAGTAATTGATTTACTGACCTAATTATTATGCCGATAAGCGATGTATTTTTAGAAACATACGAACGCAGAGTCAGTAGCGAAGTTTTTCATCTTACGCCCCTGACCATGTATGTAATTGCTCTAAATCATTATTGTGCGAAATTTGATGCGCTTCCTATACTTGAAAACAGAGGGTTTCGTCAGTTCAACATTGCATACGGATGATAAGAGATCGCTTTGTACGCATTCTACGCCCTCCGATCTCAGCCTAACAAAAGTACAAAGTGGATGATGATCACAATTTATCCTTGATGCAGAATCTGTCATACGTTACACGGAGACACAGTTATGACGATTAATAAATATTTCATTTTCTCTCCTCAAGCCTCTGAGGAAACGCTTCGACCAGTATTAACTGAGAAAGAAGTTCAAAGGCAGGAAGCTCTAAGACAGGCGCAGACCCAGGGTGGGTTAGACACAAACGCGACCTCGTAACTCAATGAATACCTAGCACTATCAAGACCCCTATAAAAAAGCTCTACGCTCTATCCTGTAGAGCTTTTTTTATTTTTAATCTGTTCTCCTCTCCCTCACTCCCAAAAAAGCTGAACATTAAACCTTCGCTCATTGCTTGTTGTTCTTCAATTTTCGCTCACCGTTTGGCTCATAGTTTCTCGCGAATGTATTTTCACGCATTACACACCCTAGCTTGCAGCGCTGAGAAATGACTCACTAAACTCCCCGATGCCATACCTTGTCGTGTCATTTTGTGCTAATAATTCATATTCGTTTTCATTCCTCACTCGCCCTCTTTTCAAAACTATAATGCGAGTACCAGAGAACCTAACCACAGGAACCCCGAATTCAATGGAATATTCAAAGCTAGGAAGTAGTCAAATTCCCGTTTCCCGTATCTGTCTTGGCAGCATGACTTGGGGGCTACAAAATACGCAACAGCAAGCCGACCAACAGATTGAGTACGCATTAAGCCAAGGTATTAACTTTATCGATACTGCAGAGATGTACGCAGTTCCACCTTCTCCAGATACCTACGGAAAAACAGAAGCGATCATTGGTAAGTGGTTATCGCGTAACCCACAGCGTCGACAAGAGTTGATCATTGCGAGCAAAATTGCCGGGCCTGGGCTTCCTTGGGTTCGAGATGGTGGCCCGATAACCGGTGAAGCTGTGATCGCCGCGGTTGATGCGTCATTAAAACGCCTACAAACAGACTATATCGACCTTTACCAACTTCACTGGCCAAATCGCACAACGCCTCACTTTGGTAAGCATTTCCCGAATCACATTCGATTCAGTGATATTGACCGAAAGCAGCATGAAGCTGAGATGTTGGAAATCCTACAAGCACTGGCAAGCTGCATTAAGGCGGGGAAAATTCGCCATGTCGGACTTTCAGATGATTCTACTTGGGGCATTAACACTTACCTCAAGCTGAGTGAAAAACACGATTTGCCACGTATGGTTTCGATTCAGAATGAATTTAGCCTACTGCACGCAAAAGACTGGCCATATCTGATTGAGAACTGTGTGCATGAAGATGTCGCTTACCTGCCATGGTCACCTTTAGCTGCAGGCATGTTGAGTGGAAAGTACATCGATGGCGCAAGACCGGAAGGCAGCCGTTGGACTTACATGCAACGTAAAGGCATTTTTCGTGATACTGAATCTGCCAATGAAGCGGTTAAAGGCTATGTTGAAGTGGCGAATGCTCATGGGTTCACTCCGAGCCAACTGGCATTGGCTTGGTGTAATCAAGTTGATGGGGTGACGTCCACCATCATTGGTGCAACGACCATGGAGCAGCTAAAAGAGAACGTAGCCGCTTTCAGTAAACCGTTATCAGAAGAGATCCTAACTGATATCAACACAGTCTTTAAGCGCTACCCGGCTCCGTATTAGGCTGTCAGTTCAGCTTAACTTAGGTAAGTAAATCCCATAAGAGCGCGCTATTTAGTGCGCTTTTCTTTTTTAAGTGGATCGCTTTTGCTTTTTATATGGATCGCATTGAGTCATCACGCTTTTGGTTCGCCAACCTTTGCTCTATAATGCGCGGGCTTATATCTAGGATAAAAACATGATTTCAAAAAACCAATTAAAACTCCTTCGTGCTTTGGGTCAAAAGAAACAACGTAAAGCCCACGGCCTGTTTCTAGTTCAAGGTGAAAAGAACGTTCTTGAGCTGTTCAATAGTGACTTAGTGGTGAAGAACGTCTTTGCTACCGCTGATTTCTTATCTGAAAATCATGCTTCACTGATTGAGTTTGATTGTGTTGAAGCCTCGCTGGATGATCTAACCAAAGCGAGCACTTTGGTCAGTAACAACGCAGCGATTGCGGTTGTTGAGATCCCAACGTTTGAACTACCAGAAGCAACAGGACTGATGATTGCACTTGATGGCGTTTCAGACCCTGGCAACCTAGGTACGATTATTCGTGTCGCAGACTGGTATGGCATCAAGCATATTGTTGCGAGCAGCGATTGCGCAGACCCATACAACCCTAAAACGATCAGCGCGACTATGGGCAGCTTTGGCCGAGTACACGTAAGCCAAACTGACTTACCCGCTTACTTAGAGCAAGCGAACCTACCGGTTTACGGCGCATTTTTAGAAGGCGAAAGTGTTCATAATACTGAGTTTACTGCCAACGGTATTTTGTTGATGGGCAGCGAATCTCACGGTATTCGTGAACATGCGACTAAATACGTGACTGATAAGATTACCATTCCAGCATTCGGTGGCGCAGAGTCTTTGAACGTTGCAATGGCGACAGGCATTATTCTCGACAACATGCGTCGTCAGCATAGTTAATCGACTCAAGAATAAACAACTAGCCAGACTTAGCGGATACAAAGAGCAAGATTCCCTATCTTGCTCGTCCCTCACAGTAGGGAATGACGTAAAAAAGAGAATCGAAGTAAAGTTTACTTCAGCCGTCATCCTCAAGAAGGAGGGACGACTGAGTTGGGGATCTTTTTTGAGGACGGTTTATTTCAAGTAACAGAATTACTTTTCTAGCATTGCCAACTTATCAGCTACACCATTCCACTTTTCAGCGTCATCCATTGGTGCTTTTACTTCCGTTTGCACAGGCCAAATCTCAGCAAGCTCTGCGTTCACTTCGATAAAGATCTTTTGATCTTCTGGCAGTTCATCTTCTTGGAAGATTGCTTGAGCATCACATTCAGGTACACACAAGCCACAATCAATACATTCGATTGGGTTGATTACCATGAAATTTGGGCCTTCATGGAACGCATCTGCGGGGCACACTGCCACACAGTCTGTGTATTTACATTGAATACAATTATCGCCTACGACAAATGCCATGATGCTCTGCTCTATAAGTTAGTCAAAATTGAAGAATGGGGATAATACTCATCCCAAAGCAAAATTCAACATCATACGACTCTAATATCGTGTCTATTTGCTCCATGTTTCCAAATTAGTATGACAGATAAATCAATTTCTCGTAAAATGCGCGCCATTGTGAGCTTATTGCTTCTTTGAACATCAGTGTTTCCATCAAACTCTGTATTAAGAAACGATCAAGCTAAGACACCTATAAAAACGAGACATCGAAATGATACGTTTAACCGAAATTAAACTCCCTCTAGACCATGAAGAGTCTGCGATTCAAGACGCTATTGAAGCGAAACTTGGTATTAACTCTGATCAGGTACTCTCTTTTAATATCTTTAAACGTGGCTACGATGCTCGTAAGAAATCAAAGATCTTACTTATCTACACGCTTGACGTTCTCGTTGAAAACGAAGCTGACTTGTTAGAACAATTCATTAGCGACCCGCACGTAAAAGTGACTCCTGATATGGAGTACAAGTTTGTTGCTAAAGCAGTTGAGAACCAAACTGAGCGCCCTGTGGTTATCGGCTTTGGTCCTTGTGGTCTGTTCGCTGGCCTAGTGCTTGCTCAAATGGGTTTCAACCCAATCATCGTTGAGCGCGGTAAAGAAGTTCGTGAGCGTACTAAAGATACCTTTGGTTTCTGGCGTAAGCGTACACTGAACACTGAATCAAATGTGCAGTTTGGTGAAGGCGGCGCAGGTACCTTCTCTGACGGTAAACTTTATAGCCAAGTTAAAGATCCAAAACACTACGGCCGTAAAGTAATCGAAGAGTTCGTTGCTGCGGGTGCACCAGAAGAAATTCTATACGTAAGTAAGCCACACATCGGTACATTTAAACTGGTTACCATGATCGAAAAGATGCGTGCTTCTATCATCGAACTAGGTGGCGAAATCCGTTTCAGCACTCGTGTTGACGACGTTCACATGGAAGATGGTCAAATCACTGGCCTAACGCTTTCTAACGGTGAAGAGATCAAATCTCGTCACGTGGTATTGGCTGTTGGCCACAGTGCTCGTGACACGTTTGAAATGCTATACGATCGTGGCGTTTACATGGAAGCGAAGCCTTTCTCTGTTGGTTTCCGTATCGAACACAAACAATCGATGATCGATGAAGCTCGTTTCGGTAAGAACGCAGGCAACCCAATCCTAGGTGCTGCGGACTACAAACTGGTTCACCACTGTAAGAATGGCCGCACTGTATACAGCTTCTGTATGTGCCCAGGCGGTACTGTAGTAGCGGCAACGTCTGAAGAAGGCCGCGTAGTAACTAACGGCATGAGCCAATACTCTCGTGCAGAGCGTAACGCAAACAGCGCAATCGTTGTAGGTATCGACCCAGAGCGTGATTACCCAGGTGACGCACTGGCTGGTATCCGTTTACAACGTGAACTAGAAAGCGGCGCTTATGTTCTTGGTGGTGAAAACTACGATGCACCAGCTCAGAAAATCGGTGACTTCTTGAAAGGTCGCGATCCAAGTGCAATCGGTGAAGTACAACCGTCATTCACGCCGGGTATCCACCTGACTGATATTTCAAAAGCGCTGCCTGATTTTGCTATCGAAGCGATTCGTGAAGCAATCCCAGCGTTCGAGAAGAAGATCAAAGGTTTCTCTACGCCAGACGGCCTACTAACCGGTGTTGAAACTCGTACGTCTTCTCCTGTATGCATCAAACGTGGCAAAGACTTCCAAAGCATCAACCTTAAGGGCTTCTTCCCGGCTGGTGAAGGTGCAGGCTACGCAGGAGGCATCCTGTCTGCTGGTATCGACGGCATTAAGGCTGCAGAAGCGCTAGCACTATCAATGGTAGAGCAGAACCAAGCTGAGAAGATTGAGATCGCTTAAGCGCTTTCAATAAAGCAAAGCTAGATTTCGATTAACCAAAACTAAAAATCCAGTGTATTGTCGACACTGGATTTTTTTATTGCATAAAGGTATCTAAAATTATTTAGTCACGACTTCGTCAGCGTTACTTACAAGTCTCTTTTGACCAGTTCACACCATCATCTGAACACTCAAATAGACTTGTTCCATTTTGGTAATAATAACCTTTAGTCCAGCTACCATGAGAATCTCTAGACGTTATCGTTTGAGTATAATCAAACGGAGTATTTTCAATGTACGCATACTTATGTCGGTTCCAGCTGTCAGAGCCATATGAACTGTTGTCATTAAAATCTACCGATAGATAGTTGAGCGCATCAAAGTCGCTGCGCGAAACACTATCTAACGAATCACCAAGATTAACCCACTCTGGATGTGGCACGTTATTCTCAAAATTAAATTTCGCTTGTACTTGGGTAAACTGGTCTTTGTAGTCACCGACAAGATCTGCCGTCAAGGTTTGCATAAAGCCCGCACCAACGTCTTGACGAGAACAGCTGTCCCAATCAGGTTGTTTAGACCAACCACGGTTCATCACACCAAAAGTCGCAAGTGAGTTAGGTAAAACTTGCTGCTTGATGGTCTCTTGCACTGAGCATGAGTGTTGGTTTCCATCAGGGTCCAATGAGAACGAAGCTTCTTTGTCATACTCTAAGCCATTTTTCTTCTGACCATTACGCTCAAAATGTTCACTTAACGCCAGTTCTGTCTGCAGGTCGGCTGAAACTTCATGTTCAATGACAATCAGCTTGTCCGCAGTCATCACTGTTTTAACTTTATACCACTTATTAATTTCGTTCTTCTTGGAGTAATCCCAATGCTGCCAGTAATAGTCAACATAAGCTTGCTGGGCTGTTGGGTTCTCTTTTTGAGTCTCTTTGGTCTCTTGATAGGACTTTTTAATGGCAGGCATCATCTTCTGCGCTAAATCGTAGAGCTCAGTGTTTTGATCTTTAACGAAATCACCATACAAGTCCTCGACTGCGATGTTGTATCGGTTCGCAATTCGGAAGTCATGCTCTTTCACATTTTGGATAATGCTATTTTGGGTGTTCACGGCTTGCTTCAAAGCAGAGCAACTGTTTAAACCACCTTTATACAAGTCGGCTTGGATCTGATTCCATAACACGGTCGTAAGTGGCGTAGTCGACTTAATTTCTTGCTCAGAACTCACCGTCATGACTGGCGGAAAGATTAACTGATAAGGTTCAGTAATCGGTGAGTTTGGGCTGTCCGCATCAATAGCGCCTACTGGCACGTTCACTACGATTGGAGCGTAGTCCATACAGTCTGAGTTAGAGCCCGTCAAAGATAGCTCATAGCTGCCCTCATGGTCCGTGATACTGCTAGGCTCACCTTCATCTAATACGCCATTATAATTGATATCTAGAAACGCGGTCGCCCCGGAAATATACCCGTCAATGGCGACACCTTGTAAGGTTCTCGTTTGAGGAGCAGGAGCACTTGTGTTGCTACCACCGCCTCCTCCGCCACAAGCCGTAAGGCCACCAGCTATAAGTGCGATAGAAATAAGCTTAAGTTTCATTCGATTAGATCCTAATGAAATACATTATAAATGGAATTGTCATTGGGGGGATGACCGGAAATGACTGTGGTAGTCATAGCCAGCCATAATAGCGATTAGCATTAGAAAGAAACACGAAAGGGTGATAGCCGATTCGTGCATGTTTTCATTTTGAACAGAAACTAAAAGATGGGGAAATGGGGTTAAAATTGGACTATTTACTTCTCGCTCGAAGCTATCCAAAGCTTATAAAAGTCACTATAACCGGTTTGGTTAATCTCTACGCCATGAACCTCAACACTATTAAAAACCTTCTCTTTGCCGTGAAATAACGGACAAAGTAACTTCTGTTGATAAAGCGAATCTTCAATATCTTTCAAGTCGCTCATCGGGTTCTCGCCACTCATCGCGGCTCTAACTCTCTCGCAATGTGCTTTCATCTCTGAATTGTTGAAAATGAATCTGAGCCCAGAGGAAGCAAGCAGCCAATCATAAAGGCCATAATCGGCTGGCTGTTCGATAACTTCTTCAATGAATAACAGGTCTGCCGATTCACTCATGGAGCTAGGGTCACTGATATTGGGAAGCTCAACAACTTCAATAATGACACCTGTCTTTGCAATCGTTTGTTGCAGCCAGTCAGCCATCTCTTGAAGTAAAGGAATCGTCATTCTAGGTCGTGTTAACACAACAGTGCCCGTCAAAATTGGAATGGGGTTGCTGCATGTTAATTTACTCGGCGAGAAAGAGAGATCATCCGTCACCATATCAGCATCAAACTCTTTACTGCTGGACTTGATAAACGATACTAGCCTGTCGAGTTCTTCAGGGGTTATGCCCGAGTTTTCTCTACGATTAACCGCAAGATACGAAAGTGCATTGATAGTGGTTTCTTCAGCGACACCAGATTGATTAAAACTCAGGGTGTGATCATTCAAACCTTCTATGTCGGTGAGCGTTATCTGTTCTAACAAGGCATTTTGAGCAAAGTAACCTCGGTGACGTTTAAGAACCAAGCGCTCTTCGCTCCAATCATCTAATGAGAAAGGACCAGTTCCAATATAGGCACTGCGACCGCTCGAAAAATAAGTACGCTTGCAGCGGTAAATAGACGCGTGAGGACTACTCAATGCATAGAGAAACATTGGGTTTGCGTGTGTTAGCTCAATAGTCAGTTGTTTATCACCCACAACTTGAACATCACTGACCTGATCAAATAAAGACTGTACTGGCCCTTCGATATTTTTTAGCTGCAACAAACATTGAGCAACATCTTTAGCCGTTAAAGTTTCACCGTCATGGAATAACAGATTCGGTCTCAACCAAAAATGCAGAAAGCGCCCTTCCATCTTCCAATGGTGCGCGAGGCTCGCTTGGGGATTTCCGTCATGATCTTGGACGAGTAACGTATTGTAGAGACTTCTTAAGATGTGATGTTCGGCGGTTCGGTATGTTTTTGCTGGATCAAGGTTATCAACCCACGGATATTGAGTGATCAGCAAATGGTCATGTTGTTGATTGAACAGACTATGTTTTTCAGTCGCTAGCGTCAGTGCCTTTATTGCAGCATCACCATAGCTTTCTAGAAGACGAGGAATAACGTTAAAGCACCCTTGTTCTAACTGAAGCGCTAACACTTGTTCTAATGCTTCGGGAAAGCTGACCAAAATTCTAAACTGGCTAAGCTTCCCTCTTCCTTTGGACGGAATCCAACAAATCCAGCGATATTCTGATAAGCATTTAAGAATGATCGAAGTGTTTCTGCGAGAAGTCGATAGCGAATGTTCTAGATCATCGATCGTTAGGTGATACTCTTCACCTAATTCATACTTTGCAATAAGCTGCTGAAGTCTACGTAAGTTAGCGTCGTTCAATGGATATCCGAAATAAGCGTCTAGAGGAACGAGAATAGCTGTAACCCAAATGGGAGGTCTATTTACTCGTTCAAGTTGGAATATGCTTTATGAAACTGTTGATATAAATAATATCAAGATCCAACTTAATTTATAAACACCTCTTTTAGCAAACAAAATAATCACTGATCATGCATATTCAGTGACAAAAATAAGTGGGAGATTAATCCTCCACCGGATTCGCTATTTGCTCTGCATTCCACTTACCTTCATGAATCGCTGAATTGACGTCTCTTCTTGGTAGCCAACCCATGGTTTCAAGTTCTGGTTTATCTTTGAAGTGATCAACGTAGCCAATACACAGGTACGCCACAATATCGATGTTTTCCGGAATATCGAGTGCGTCTCGCAGGACAGAATCATGGAGAATGCTCACCCAACCTAACCCAAGGTTTTCAGCTCTTGCCGCGAGCCATAAGTTTTGCACCGCACACACGGTGCTGTACAGATCCATCTCTTGTTTGATGGTTCTGCCTAAAACTACTTTTCCGGTTCGGTTTCGGTCGCAAGTCACGCAGATGCCGATAGGCGACTCAACAATACCTTCAAGCTTTAATCGCTTATACATTGCCTGCTTTTCATCGGTGAACATTTCCGCTGATTCGGCATGCGCTTGATTAAAACCCGCTTTGATCTGTTGCTTGGTTTCGATATCACGGACAACGACAAAATCCCAGGGCTGCATAAAGCCAACGCTAGGAGCATGGTGCGCAGCGGTTAACACACGCATCAACACATCTTCAGGGATCTCATCAGGAAGAAACTGTCCACGAACATCTCGGCGAGAAAAAATCGTTTTATATACTGCATCGCGTTCATTCGGCGTAATTTCCATACATCCCTGTCTTATCGTCGTCTTATTGAGCCAGTATTATCCAACTAAAGTGTGTATGTTACTAGCGGTACACAAGCAACATGGTAGAATGCCGCCATTAATCTTATCCTTGTATAAGATTGTTAAACCTTTCCATCGCTATTTAGCCAAATCATACCGAGAAACTTATGCCATTTTCCAAGCTTGGATTAAGCTCACCTATTGTTAAAGCCGTTGCAAAACAAGGCTATGAAAAGCCAACCTCTATTCAAGAAAAAGCAATTCCGATTGTGCTTTCTGGTAAGAACCTTATTGCGGCAGCACAAACAGGTACAGGTAAAACTGCGAGCTTTGTTCTCCCTATCTTAGAAATGCTAAGCAAAGGTGAAACGCAGCGTAAAAAACGTATCCGCGCAGTTATCCTGACGCCAACGCGTGAGCTGGCAGTTCAGGTTGAACAGAACATCACTAAGTACGCGAAGTTCCTAAACCTAACATCATTAGCGATGTACGGTGGCGTATCTTACCAACACCAGAAAGATCGCTTGATTGAAGGTGTCGACATTCTTGTGGCAACACCAGGTCGTTTGATCGACATGTACGGACAACGTGCCGTTCACTTTGATGAAGTGGAAGTACTGGTTCTAGATGAAGCTGACCGCATGCTAGACATGGGTTTCATTGAAGACATCAACAAGATCATCGCACGTCTACCACAAGACATCCAAAACCTACTTTTCTCAGCAACGCTTTCAACGCCAGTGCGTGCGCTAGCGAAAAGTGCTATCAGCGAAGCAGAAGAGATTTCGATTGCCAAGACTGATGCGTCTAAAGCGAACATTGAGCAATGGTTAGTGACCGTAGATAAAGACCGTAAGTCAGCACTATTGAGCCACATGATTACCGAAGGTAACTGGGACCAAGCGCTTATCTTTATCGAAACCAAGCACGGCGCTGCTAAGTTGGTTGCTCAACTTGAGAAACGTGGTATTCAAGCGGAAGCTTTCCATAGTGGACGTAGCCAAGCGATTCGTGAAAAAATCTTGGCTGACTTCAAGAAAGGTCGCCTAAAATACTTAGTCGCGACGGGTGTTGCTGCTCGTGGTATCGATATCGACAACCTAAGCCGCGTAGTGAACTACGACATGCCTTTCCCAGCAGATGATTATGTTCACCGTATTGGTCGTACTGGCCGTGCTGATGCATCTGGCGAAGCGATCTCTTTCCTATCGAAAGATAACTTCAAGAACCTATGCATTAT
The DNA here is from genome assembly GCF_041467855.1 of Vibrio sp. 10N.247.311.51. Taxonomy (NCBI): domain Bacteria; kingdom Pseudomonadati; phylum Pseudomonadota; class Gammaproteobacteria; order Vibrionales; family Vibrionaceae; genus Vibrio; species Vibrio sp. 10N.247.311.51. Next base: position 75,515 of record NZ_JBFSVK010000011.1, read on the forward strand.
TGAAAAGCGTCTTGGTCACTTGATTGAACGTCGCGTTGTTGAAGGTTTCGAACCACGCAAAGAAGTACCCATTTCAGTATTGAACTTCGTTCCTAAGAAGAAAAGAGAACAGCAACAAGACTAAGTAATTTCAGCGACAGAAAATGCAAAGTTGCATTAACCAAAAGAAAAGTCGCGTTAGCCAAAATGAAAATAAAACGAAGCCCTATGTGGCTTCGTTTTGTTCTTTGAAATACATATAACGTTGAGGCAATAAGATGATCACTCCTATCGCAACGAGATTAACCCGCGGGCAAGACCTAAAGCTTGAGATCCAAAGGTTAGTGACCACACACAACATCTCGGCAGGCTCTATCGCGTCTTGTGTCGGTTGTGTCTCTCAACTCAATATTCGTTTAGCTAATGCGAACAACACCAAGCTCATCCAAGCTCCGTTCGAAATTGTGTCTCTTATGGCGACGCTAACCCCGAACCACCAGCATGTTCATATATCCGTTGCTGATGAAAATGGAAATGTGATTGGTGGGCATTTACTGGAAGGAACAATAATCGCAACCACAGCTGAATTGATAGTTCACCGCTACGATACTTTGACCTTCAACAGAGAGCATGACGATTCGACGGGTTACACTGAACTTACTATCAGCAATAGCAAATAACTGATTTACCAATAGTTACACCAAACGCCCCTTATAAAGCGATACTACCAAACAGCAATTAGGAAACACGATGGCTTCAAACTCCGCAGATTCCGTTATCGTTCTCGATTTCGAAACCACAGGCTTATCACCCAATATGGGCGACCGAGCGATTGAGATCGGTGCGGTAAAACTCGTTAACGGCGAAGTCGTCGACACCTTCCAACAGCTCATGAACCCGGGATTTCGTGTGAGTGGCTTCATTGAAAGCTACACCGGCATTACTAACCGAATGCTGAGCACCGCGGCCAGTTGTAGTGAAGTGATGGATGAGTTTGCTGACTTTATTCAAGACAGTCAGCTTGTTGCTCACAATGCATCGTTTGATAAACGCTTTCTCGACGCAGAATTAGACGATATAGGACGTGATTACATCGGGCAGTTTGCATGTTCGATGTTGATTGCTCGTCGGCTAATCCAAGATGCACCAACCCATAAATTGGGCGACCTAGTTCGATTCAAGCACATAGATAACGACGGCACATTCCACAGAGCGTTAGCCGATTCAGAAATGACAGCTAGACTGTGGTTATTGATGATTGATGAACTACAAAGCGACCACGGCATTCAACAGCCAAGCTTCCAATTAATGCAGAAAATATCCAAGACAGCCAAAGGTTCGATTCCAAAACTACTGATGAGTAACAGGGGTTAGGTTCCGAAATTCACCTTAAAGTTTGGTGAAAGGCTAGCTCGACAATAACCGCTAGCCTTTAAAAGGGACGCTTTACTCTTGCAGTGACTTCAACGTTCCTTTGAGGCTTTCTAATTCATTCATAAAATACGCCCACTGCTTGTTACTGCTGGTCGCGGCCATATCTACTAAAAACTTGGCTGATGTTTCCATGTTTTGGTTGAGCTGCTGCTCAAGTTCATCAGGATAATAAGCTTCATTGTTTAAAAGCAATTTCATGATAATCGGCTGAGCAATATGCAGATCGCTCTTCTTTGCCATCAGCGTCGTTAGCTCTTGATAGGTGTTGTTTTGATATTGTCGCCAACTGCTATTGGTATTTACCCACTCTTTAGACCAAGCCAAAATAATCTGTTTTTGTTCTTTCGACACCGAACCTAACCACCGCTCTGCCCGCTCTTCTATTCTAGTTCTGTATCGCTCTCTCGAATCTTCATCGTTCAACGACAACCTTTCTTCATAATAGTCTTGCTGCTTTTCACGAAAGTTCTTTAAAAACTCTCTGTCTTGCTCAGGGCTAAGCTGCATACTCAAGGCGTAAATATCTGGAGCGAACTTATTGACGATTGAGCGAATCTGCTCTTTAGTTTGTTCACTTTGACCCACAATAAAAGCGGGATTCATATCCGACCGATCTACGTTTTGAATCGCTTCTAATTGCGAGATATACAGAGGTAGCTGAGTTTCTTTATGCCATTTCTGCAATATATCTAATCGCTCTTCAAGCTCGGATTCTTGGCTATTTGAGAGGGAGACAAAATCTTCTATATAGCTAACAACAAACCAACCTATATTGTTATAGGCGAACTTGGTCCCGCACCCAGTAAATAGAAAACAGATCACTAAAACTAACCACCGGCACTTTCTCATTCTACCCTCTCACGACATTCAACAAAGCCACAAACCAATTAACTCATCCCATTAAGGTTAGCCCAGTTCTTATAACGCTAATTCTAGCTCTTATAAAAGTAGCCTTAATAAACAGTGGTCGTAAAAACTTTGAGATAAATTGAGACCCAGACTTGCTAATCTAGCTATTTAGGCAAATGATTAAACTAAAAATAATTAACAGCAGTGATGTAACTTGATTTTTATTACTCATTTGACGTAATACGACCCTTTAAAAGAGTTAGGAGAACGTATTTTCAAATGATTGATATTTGGGAGGGAAGCTATGGCCGCTATTCCTGATCATACAAGCGATTTAGAATATGAGCTTTGTTATTTTGACGATGGATCAATAACCACAATCACGATATTCGTTCACAATCGACAGGAAGCGATGACTTGGTATCTTAGCGAAGGAAAACATATCAACGATCTTTATTCGATAAGACCCGATGAATAATGCTTTGGTATAGAGAACTAGGTCGATAAACCTAAGAGAAGAAACTTGAGTGGCATTTTGTGAAACACCCTTTACTGCAATGCCATTAATTAGCAATGTCATTAATTAGACATATCGCAGCAAAGGGATTCAGTCTCGAATTACTTAAGGATTCGGGCGCGGAATTGACGACCCTTCATTTTACCTGATTCGATTTTGTTCAGTGCTTTCTTAGCTACAGATCTTTCTACCGCTACGTAAGCACGCATTGCGAACAGATTGATCTTACCTACTGATTTACCATCAATGCCGCCTTGGCCCGTCAGTGCGCCAAGAATATCACCAGCACGAAGCTTAGCTTTCTTACCGCCATCAATTTGGATGGTAACCATGTTTGAGTAGTACGGCTTAGCAATTGGTTTTGCTGGCAGTTCAGATGGCTCGATTGGCATGTCCATGTACTCATCGATTTGAGCAACACGGTACATCTCTTTTTCGCTAAAGAAGCTGATCGCTACGCCTTTGCTCCCTGCACGGCCAGTACGACCAATGCGGTGTACGTGAACTTCAGGGTCGCGAGACAATTCAAAGTTGAACACAGCATCTAGGTTATCAACATCAAGACCACGAGCCGCAACGTCTGTCGCCACTAGAATCGAGATGGTTTTGTTTGAGAACTGAACCAAAGCTTGGTCACGTTCACGCTGTTCCATGTCACCATGAAGTTCGATAACGCTGAAACCACGATGGCTTAGCTCATCGTTTACGTTCTGCACTTCTTTCTTAGTGTTACAGAACACAACCGCAGATTCTGGTTGGTGATGAAGTAACAGCAACTCTAGAGCGTCATCACGAGCTTCAGAACCTTCTAACTTGTAGAAGTGTTGTTGGATGCTTGAGTGATCGTGTGTTGATTCAACCTTCACCATTTCTGGATTGCGCATGATGCGGTCTGCAACAGATTTGATCTGTTTAGGGAAAGTCGCACTGAATAGTAGAGTTTGGCGTTCTTTTGGCGCTGCTTCAATCACAGCATCCAAAGCGTCTTGGAAGCCCATTTCTAGCATGCGGTCAGCTTCATCTAACACAAGTGTGTTCAGCTCAGACAGATCAATACGACCTTTCTCTAGGTGGTCAAGGATACGACCAGGTGTGCCCACAAGAATGTGTGCGCCATGCTCTAGTGAACCAATCTGTGGGCCCATTGGCATACCGCCACATAGTGTCAGCACTTTAATGTTGTGAATACCACGAGCAAGAGTACGAATCTCTTTTGCTACTTGGTCTGCAAGCTCACGAGTCGGACATAACACTAAAGACTGAACACGGAAACGCTTAACGCGTAGGTTCTGCAGCACGCCTAAACCGAAAGCAGCTGTTTTACCTGAACCCGTTTTACCCTGACCGATAACGTCCTTGCCATTTAGGATAGTAGGAAGACTTAACGCTTGGATAGGCGTCATTTCAGTATAACCAAGAGAATCTAACGTGTTTAGAAGCTCTGGTTTAAGGGCGATTGAAGAGAATTTTGAAGTGCTCAATGGAAATATCCAACTGGTGAAAAACAGAGTGCATTATGAGTGTTTTTGAAAATTATTCCACCTTAATCACAGTTTTGGAGAAACATGTTAGGCGAACACAAAAAAGCCAGCTTTGTTAGCTGGCTTTGACATCTATACGAATTGCTTCCTATGGCACACCGTGACCTTTAGATGCCACCCATACGCGATACCACTGCTCGCGCGTCAGTTCGATTTTCAGTGCATCAACGGCCGTCTTCACACGCTCAATCTTACCTGAGCCAATAATCGCAATTGGATTAGACGGTAAACGACGAACCCAAGCGTAAATCACTTGGTCAATGCTGCCTGCACCCACCTCTTGACGAATCGCTTCTAGTTCATCACGAACGCGAATTGCTTGCGCTGAATCGCCACTGAAGATGCTACCACCACCGAGACAAGACCACGCCATCGGGCGAATGCGGTTCATCTGCAGTTGATCTAGCGTGCCATCATGAGCCACTTCAAAGTTCAATGGGTTGATTTCAACTTGGTTGGTCACTAACGGCTTACCGAGTCGAGATTGAAGCAATTCGAACTGACGCGGTGAAAAGTTAGAAACACCGAAGTGCTTAACTTTACCTACTTTGTGTAGCTCTGCGAACGCTTCTGCTACTTCATCTGCATCCATTAACACATCTGGGCGGTGAATCAACAATACATCGATATCGTTAACACCTAAGCGCTCTAATGAGTTATTTACTGATTGGTAAATATGCTGCGCGCTAGTGTCATAGTGATTGATCTTGCGATCTGGAGTGTGGTCACCACATAGGTTGATATCGCACTTGGTGACGATTTGAATATCATCACGAAGGCTTGGTTCAAGGGCTAGCGCCTCACCAAACAACTTTTCACATTGGTAGTTACCGTAAATATCCGCGTGATCAACAGTTGTGATGCCAAGATCAATATGTTGCTTCAGGAAAGTCAGGCGTTGTTGCGGGGTCATGCCCCACTCTGCTGTACGCCAGTATCCTTGCACCAGCTCAGAAAGTTCTGGGCCTTGTGGCGCTATCGTTACTCTTGCAACCATGGGTTGTCTCCTTTATCAATACTGAACGTATCCTAAGCTCGTTTTACCGAAGGCTCAACGTATAACAAATGGCAAAGGTAAACGCTTATTAAAAATGTGAGAGCCGCAGAAAAACGAACACTTAAATAAATTATAACTTGCTGTCTGCCCGTGAGCCGTTCTCCTGAAAGCTTTGTTTAGCCTAATAAATAACGAAACTATCTATAAATTTGAGCAATTAAAAACGATTAAGTTCAACCGTTAAGTTGGCACCATCACTGTATAACTGGACCCGAGGAGAAGTAGAGCTAGAAGAAGATAAGTTAGGCACATTCCATACACTCAGTTTCTCTGCTGAACCGTGAGGCGCGTTGATGAATTCGACCAGCTGTTTATCCACCTTGTCGAAACCAACACCTTCATTTCGAGCTTGTTCGAGTTGAGCAGTAACATCGAATTCATCTTCACCAATACGAATTGAACTGAGAGCAAAGCCATCTTGGCGAAGGTATGCCTGAAGCTTTGTGTAACTTAGGTCCGAATATGGCAGGTTTAAGCGAACTGTTTCAACGCTTGAATCCCCCAACTCCAATTCAACATAAACATCCAAATCGTAATATTGGGTTAAGTCACTGCACAACAGAGTGCCTTCGATCTCACCACAATCCATCAAGTCGATATCGTTAATATAGTTTTGAGAATTTGGCAGACCTGGGCTGCTGTTAAATACCGTTCTTAGCCACCAGCTTTCGGTTGCTTGCGCTGAAAATGAAATAGCATTGAGGGACAGCATTAGAGGCAAGATTAGAACTTGAAAGATTTTCATCGACTGGGCTTATTTAGCGCTATATGAAGTGTCCATTATACGTGACCAATCGACAAACAACTGCTCGAGTCGCAAATTTTAGGCGAAAAAAAACGGGCATACATGCCCGCTAGATAAATTCATCATCGAATAACGTAATCCGTCACGTTGAGAACCATTACGAAAGAGAGGATATCACTCTCCCACAACAGTTACAATACACCGTACCCGTTACTTATAGCCACCTTCAATCGCAGGCTCTTCAAGCGACAATCTCACTTTGTTACGTTGAATAGCTTCTGGCGGTAAACTGATGAAACCGTATTGGTTCAACACGCCTTGATGATCTTGTGACAAGGTAAGCCCAACAAAGAACTTCTCTTGTTCCGAAAAGCCTTTGCGATGCGCTGGAATATTCAAGTACATGTAATAAACCGTTGCTAACGGGTAGCGACCAGAGAGGATCGTTTCTTTGTTTAGGTCGTAGTTCACACCTAGGTTATCAACCACGCTCAACCATTTCACGTCTGAGATTTGATCTGAGTAGACGGTGTACCCAATGGCTGCATCTTCGTCTTCAATCTTGTTAATCAGATCAGGCAGATCCGCTAAGAACTGAGTATGGGCATATTCGCCTTCCGTTCCACATTCGACCCAACTTGAAAAGGTAGTATGGCCTTTCAGGTTGTGATCAATGGCAAAGGGCAACATATGAGTATCTAGGCTTTCACCGTTACGAATATCACTACTTGCTGACCATTTGGGATGTTTAGGATCGTTAGAGCAACCAAACACATCAATTAATTCAGCGACAGTGATTGATGTTGCTGGGTTATTTTCATTGGCTAGAATCGCTATGACATCGGCAGTGAACATCAACTCTGTTGGCCTATAACCGTAACGCATATCAAACCTTGCCATCTCTTTGTCAGTCCACTTTTTTGAAGTGATACCAACACGCGAGCGCTGCATGATCATCTGTTCTGGGACGCTGTCACTCAACAAGATTTCTAAGTCGATCTCTTGACTCTTGAGCAGATCTTCTACAAGCCCCTGCATATTCGGCTCAATCGCGACCAAACCAATGTCACTGGCGTCATTCGCAAACGTCGATACAGAGAACAACGCAGGTACAGCAGCAAGTAGCAAGCCCGATTTATTAGATAGACATTTCATTACTGGCCTCCTACTGGATCAATCGACGTTTTAGACTCAACATCGCTATTACTATCGAGCTGCATTTCTGAAGTGAAGATGTTCCAAGATGGATTCACTTCCATGCTTTCTGTCTTAATCACCGCAATCGTTCTGCGCTTACGCTTGTGAAGATGCTGAGTTAAGCTGGTTATCTGAGTAAACTCTTGTTCGAAGATTCGCTCACCATTGATGCCTCTATCAATCAATGCGTCTCGAATCACGCCCGTTCTTTTCTTCGCTAATGCCTTGTTATACGCGTTTGTACCTTCAGAACTGGTATCACCGACCAAGGTAACCGAAGCATCAGGCTGCTCTCCTAGTAAACGCACCAACTCATTTAATACAGCGGTATGATCAGGTTTAAGGTCATACTTATCAAAATCAAATGCCACACTTAATACTTCAACATCTTCGACAATTTTCCAATTGGCACACCCTTTAATGTCTACCGTTACACCTTCTGGCGTATCGGCACATAGATCTCGCTGGTTAATCACACCGTCTCGGTCATTATCGGCTAAGTCATCAATTTGGTGGCGCGTCATTGTCGTATCAGGCGTTTCTGCACATCCCATTAGCAAGATAGAGCTAAGTAGCGCTAGTTTAAAATGTCTCATTACTTATTCTCCCCTTGCCACTCTTCTGGATGTTCAATCCTCAACGCATACGTCAACATACCCATCGCATTTAATACTCGATAAGCCGCTAACGTTTGATCATATTCAGTGCTGATGAAGTTTCTTCGAGCCAAAAACACTTCTACTTTTGCATCAAGTACATCAAGAAGGCTTCGTCTGCCAACATTGAATTGTTGGATATAGCCAAGCTCTGCAATTTTCGCTGCATCAACGTTCTGTTGAAGTAGAGATTTTTGCTGCTCTAGCATTTTGTATGCGTTCCAAGCCAGTTGTGTACCCTCTCGAACCTCACGCTCTGTTCGTAATCGGATCGCCCTTGCCTCTTCCACTCGCCAAGCTGACGATTCAACTCTAGAGTCGGTAGAGAAGCCATTAAACAAGTCATAATCCATCGTCAACATCAGTCGAGCGTCTTCATCGACACCGCCTGGAGGGTTAGATACGTTGTCATTCTTGTTAGCATGAAGTTCGAGTTTTAGCTCTGGGTAGTAATCCCCTTTCTCGCGGCGCATCTCTTTACGAGCCGCATCGATATCAAGCAAAGAGGCTTTGATTTCAGGGTGGTTCTCGACAGCTTGTTCAAGTGCGACCTGTGCTGAGCTTGGTAATAGAGCGTAATCAAAACGTGGATATACCAAGTTCACCGCAGGTTTGCCAACCAAGCGTAGATACTGAGTTTGCAAATCAAACAGGTTGTTCTGAGCGGCGATAAGTGAAGACTGCGCGGTCGCGACACGGGCGGAGATCTGAGCCAGATCCGAGTTACTACTCAAGCCTTTGCTCTTTTTATCTTGGATATCTTGGTAGATCTCTTGGTGCTCTTTTACGTTACGCTTAGACAGTTCAAGTAGCGTCTCTGCTTTGAGGATATCGAGGTAATTTCTCACCACATCTAACGATACGTTTTCAGCTCGCGAAATCAGAGTTAGACGCTCAGCTTCCGCTTCGAACGTCAGTCGATCGACATTCGACGTGGTTTTAAAACCATCGAATAGTAATTGGGATACTTTAACGCCAATTTCCGTTCTCGTTAGGCCTCGATCATCGGTGTCGAGTTTGCTACCACTGTTGTAGCGAGTCTCTTCATAACCCGCCGCCGCGTACAAGTTCACTTGCGGCATATACAAACCACTCGCCGCGTCTCCGTCTCTGACCACCGATTGGTATCGGGAGTATTGCGCCAATATCTCTGGGCTATAGTCTATGGCAAAGGCCACGGACTCTTCTAATGAGGCTGCTTGAGTCAGCCCGCTCATTAGTAAGCAAGAAGAGAGTAAGAATTTTGAATGCATTACACTTCCTTTTATATTTATGCTTTAACTCACTTCATCGTTCGCGAAGTGAGTTTTCCTTAGCTCGTAAAATAGGTTTTAACCAATAACTCAGTACTGTTTTCTCTCCGGTTAATATATCAACCGCGACTTGCATCCCTGGGATAATGCTAAAGGCAGAGTTTTGTTGCTGGTCTTCGTTTAACTGAATATGGGCACGATAATAGGCGTTTCCGTCTTCCGTTTGTAAGGCGTCGGCACTCACGTAAATCACCTCGCCTTTAAGTCCGCCATAAATGACGAAATCGTAAGCCGTGAATTTAACTGTCGCCCCCAGCCCGTTATGAACAAACGCGATATCTTGCGGAGAGATTCTCGCTTCAACAATCAGGTCACTGTTTGATGGGATGATCTCAATGATCGGCTCGCCGGGACGAACTACACCACCAATGGTACGCACAAAAATCTCTTTGACTGTGCCATCAACGGGCGCGACAATTTCAGTACGCTTGAGTTGGTCGGCAATCGCCTGCTGGCTTTCGTTCAGCTGCGCTATCTTGCTCGCCACTTCATTCAACTGACCTTGCACTTTGGTACGAAAATCTAAGGCAATGCTTCGATGATCCGCTATCGACTCTGAGTAGGCAGCTATCTGCTTCTGCGCTGCTACTTTTGAGCTAGCAATATCACCTTTGAGTTTGACTACATCACGGTTGAGTTTAAGTAGCTCAACTTCCGCAACAGCACCGCTCGCTACCACGTCTTTCAGCATGTTGCGCTCACGAATCACAATCTCGAGGCTGCTTTCAAGAGTCTGGATATTATTGAGCGTATCGACACGTGCTTGGTCTTGTTGCTCGATACGAAGTGCCGCCTCTTCCAGTTCAGACTTCAACTGTCCTAAACGCTCTCGGTAGTTCGCCTTGGCATTCATTAACGCAGGGTGGCTTGATACATCAACCGCAATATTTTGAGGCACCAAGACCACTCGCTCATACCACTCTTTCGCATCGTTATTCAAAACGACCGTCGACAGCTCAGCCTTTAATCTTAATTGCTGAGCCAGTAACGTATCCGCTTGTTGAGCCGACTCTAGAAACGCCGCCTTAAAACGTGTGTCTTCTAACTTAGCTAGAGGTTGCCCCTTCACTACAGATTGGCCTTGTCGCACCATGATCTCTTGAACCAGTCCACCTTCTAAACTCTGAATGGTTTGCACCGAAAGACTTGGAACAACTTTACCTTCACCGATCACGACTTCTTCTAATGTTGCCCACGTTGCCCAGCCGATAATTGAGACAATGAGTAGAGCACTCAACCAAATCAGCTTTCGAGAGCGGAATGCTAAGTGGTTGTTGGTCCATTGAATATCATTACTCATGACGACCTCCCTTCACCACAGATACCGTCTTAAAGCGACTCGCACCTTTAGGTACACTTTTCTTCTGTAAAGAGAGAATATCTTTAGGCTCACCTTCTGCCACGATTTGACCTTTATCTAATACAATCACTCGATCACACATCATCAAGAATGAAGATTTGTGGGAGCTAATTAGCATTGAGGTTTCTCTCGGCATACTTTGAAGTGCATTGAAGAACTGAATCTCAGCCTGATTATCTAGCGCACTGGTTGGCTCATCCATAATCAATAACTTTGGACAGCGATAAAGCGCCCTTGCGATAGCCACAGCTTGGCGTTGGCCTCCTGAAAGCAATCGACCACCTTCACCGACAGGCGTTTCTAAACCATTGCTTAAGCGCCCCATGTAACCGTTGAGGCCAGACTGTTGCAGCGCTTGTCTTAGCTTTTCTTCATCAACGTTGGTCGCACCCAAAGTAACGTTGTCGTAAACACTGCCAAAGATCAAATTAGTGGTTTGCCCTACCCAACCCATTCCACTACGTAGAACACTGGTTGGCCATAATTGCCCATCAATCTCTTGATAGAAAGCTTGCCCTGTCGTTGGTAAATACTGACGAGCCACAATCGATAAAAGTGTGGTTTTTCCAGCACCTGCCGCGCCCACAAGACCAACTCGCTCACCCGGTTTGATCTCAAGGGAAATCTCCTTTAATGCAGGGCTTTGAGTGTCAGGATAAGTAAACGTCACTTCATCTAGCCTAACCCCACCATCAAAGTCTCCTTTATCGATAACTTGGTGTTTGGACTCTTCCTGAGGTAGCTCCATAATCTGATTCAGCCCTTCAACGGCCGAACGTGTTTGTTGGAACCTCAGCAATAGAAGAGAAAGCTGGTTCACCGAACTTGCAGCGCGCCCACTCAACATCACAACGGCTATCAAACCACCCATACTCAGCAAGCCTTCAGAGATCTGATACACGCCGAAGATAATCAGAGTGATGGTAACGATCTGCTGACTCGACTGAATAGAGTGCGTCACGATATTGGAGTAATGACGAGATTGAGTCTGCCATTGAGAGAGCGATGAAATCGTCTGTTCCCAACGCTTCTGGGTAATACCCTCAGCATTGTTTTGCTTGATATCCGGAAGGGTTGTTAAGCAATCAAACAGCTGGGCTTGTCTTTGTGTCGACAAACGTGCGGTTTCATCAAATGTTTTCTCAACTTTGCCTTTCATCGCAATGCTCAGCACAATCAAAACAAGCATGATCGCGACAGGGATCAACATCATTGCGCCACCGAGCCAGCCGATAAGCAGTAGGAATAACAAAGTGAATGGCAAGTCGACCAGAGTGACCAAGGAGATGGAGGTAAAGAAATCTTTCACGCTATCGAAGTCTTGAAGCTGTCTTGCGAATGCACCTACCGATTGAGGTCGATTTTCGAGCTTCATACCAAGGACTTTCGAGAACAGTTGAGAAGACAACTTGTTATCAATATAGCGCCCAGCCATGTCGGTCACAGAGCTTCGTGAGCTTCTCAATACCCAATCAAAAATAACGACAATACCAACGCCTGCAGCCAAGACCCAAAGCGTGTTAAACGCTTGGTTTGGCACAACGCGGTCGTACACATTCATGGTAAACAGGGGAACCACCAACGCAAGCACGTTGATCAAGAACGAAGCGATAAACAGATCGCGATACCAAGGCTTTACTTCTTTGACCACACGCCACAACCAACGAGTGTTGGATTTACTGTCATTGCGCTCATGTGCCTGAACACGGGCGTCATCAAGCACTTGAGCACCGACTTGCCAAACAAATGAGTCCACTTTAATGACTAAGTCTTTAAGGAGAACTTGTTGGCTTAAGTTGGATTCACAATTCAATACTTGAAAGTCGCCACCGGAGCTTTGGGTTACGACAAGAGGAAACCCTGTAGCGGACTCAACAGCAACAACAGGGAACTGACATTGATTCAGTAACTCTTTTTTAACGTGGCTCAGCGTTAACCCCGATTTCTCAATCGCTCTAGGAAAAAGGGATTCATTAAGCCTGCCTTCATCTAAAGGTAGGCCAGACACTATTTTGGAAGGGTGACTGCGAACATTAAAATGCTCACACAACCACTCAACACAACCTAGCCAGCTGTCTTTTTGTTCTACCAATCTAAACTTCCTTTTATAGACTGTACATCTAACTTACAGCGTTAAATTATTGTCATCTATCATTTTTTGTAAAATTTGAGCCTCTGATACGATGCTACTATCGCCGTGAGTCAAGTCATCGTAAGTGATATCGGTTAACAGGATATTTTGTTGAACGTCTTCGTCACCATTAGGCTTGATAGAAATGGTCACGCCTTCTGCTGACTCTTCTAGATCTAGGTACTGTGTAGCACCAATACCTGTATTAAGCCCTAGGCTTCCCAAAATACCCGAGAGGTCAATTGCATCAGTATCTGGAGACGCATCAAAGTCTTGAACTACATCTAAGCTTGGCTCATCAATGCTGCCTAAACCTGAAGATGCAAATACAAAACTATCCGAGCCAGTGCCACCAATCAGCAGGTCATTATCATCTGTTGCGGTGATGGTTGAATCACCTTCATCCACTAATTCGACCGAGACAATCTGTGATAAGCCCACAGCTTGGTCATTGCCTAGCTCTGCCGCAGGTTCAATAGTCAAATCAAAGGTTGTTGCACCACTGTAACCACCGGTAATAGCCAAGTCGGCGACATCCTCTAGATTTACGACGTACTGCCCATCAACATAAGACCCGTGAGATAACGTCAACCCTGAAGGCATATCGTAAATAGTGATAAACCCTTCTTCAGAGGCTGCTGGATTAATCAAAGATAACTCGAGCCCTAGTGGAATCGTGCCACTGGCTTCCGCCACAATCGATGAGTATTCAATACTCAACAGAGGAGCGTCGGGTTCAGGTGTGATGATGAGTGTCATGTCTTGTGAGCTCGGGTCACCAGTATCAGTCACTAGATTTCCCAGTACCGTATTTTGATCAACGGTTTGCCCTGTGATCGTAATATCAAGGTTGCCAAATGCATCGCCAGCAAAGAATTCGAGCTCATTAACAGAGCTTGCCGCCACTAAGATGGTCGCTTGTGCTGTTCCATTCCCCAATGTTACAAACGCACTGGTTTCCGAGCCAATTCTAATTCGGTCTAAACCGACGAGTCCTGTTGCGTCAGAGGTCGCATTCACTGTCACTGTGATTGACAAAAACTCGTCGCTGTTGGTTTCAAAACTATTGGCATCAAGAGGAATAACAATAACGTCATCCTCACTTCCCGTGAGCTGTTCAGGTAAGTCAAAGAACTCAACCTTATCGCCGATTGGGTTAACACCAACGGTAAATTCAGACTGAGTGTAGCGAATATCAGTAGTGCCAATTTCTTGAGTAATCGCTTCCAGGGTTAACCCGATATCGCCACTAAAATCTCTTGGCGGTAAAATAACCAAATCAGAAAGCTGACTTGGGTCTAGTTGCCATTCATAGGTTGCACTTCCATTAAATGAACCACCATCAGGGCCATTGTTTGGAACCAACTCATAAGTGTCCCCTACTTTAATCGCGACAACTGCGCCTTCAGGAACTCCCTTCAACGAAAGCGACATGTTTTCAGAACCATCTTGGTCAATCAGCTCTGCGCTAAGTGATGACAATGAAATGTAATTATCTTCGTCTCCGATAATATCCTCTGTTATCAAGTTCGCCGCATCAGCGACTGGCTCAACAGTAATAGTCACGACCGCCGTTTTATCTTGCGTATCCGTTTCTGTCACGCAATCCGCTTCATCGGTAATATTTGATGTCACAGTGAGGGTAATTTCACCACTGTAATGCTCAGGTGGCGTAACTAACACATCACTCAAACGGCTAGGGTCTGTGACCGTCCAAGTCCCATCGCCATTATCAACTAACAACCCGGTGTCAGTTGGAGTTTCAGACAAGGTCGCTCCATTCGAAATGCTCACCGTTAGAGAGTTAACGGTTTCTTTACCGGTAGCGCTATTGCCTTCACCAGTGATTAATTGTCCATCTTCAACGCTATCACCAAGAACCAGTTCAAGGTTAAGGTCTGTCGCGATGTCTTCTTGAATGGTTGTGGAGTCGGCTTCAACCGTAATGTCATCGACCACAGGCAGAACTTGGATACTAATGGTTTGGGCCGTCGTCACCGTATCACCGCTACATGGTGAGGTTTCAATAGTCTCTATGGTGAAATCAATACACCCTGCAAAATCTTCATCCAAGCCCGTTAACGTTAGTTTCGAGAGTCCATCTGCAGTGATTGAATAACCGACGATCTCACCAGAAGCATCGTATTCAGCAATCACACCATCACCGGAGATCTCAACGCCTTCAGGAAGTGAATCAGCAGGAATATAGAAAGAGATTTCATTGTCTGGATCACTGCCAACATCGGTGTTTAGCAAGCCAGTGAGATCAATATCTTCCCCTTCAGGTGTTTTAATTTCGCCATCGGGTTGAATCGGGCTTGGTGGGCCAACAGGGTCACAAGAACCGCCACCGCCGTCATGACCAGTAATTTGCAGCGGGAAAGTCGCATCAATATATCTTGCATCTTCACCATCAATCACACGAGCACGAACTACAATATCCAGTACCGGAGTATCACTTGGGCTGGAAATCGTCGCATTATCTAAAATGTACGCTGCGAGTTCTTGGAAAGAGTTACTCGTTAACCCATCCGCAGATATGATCCAATTCCCAGAGCTATCTTGAGCGGCACCATTAGGGTGCTCAACAATCAACGAATAGCCGTCGGGAATCTCGATCAAAATATAATCGAGGTACTCTGACCCATCGATATCCGCGTCGACGAACGTCACGGCATTAGAGATATCAACAGGCGAGCCGTCTGTACTCTGTAACAGCTCTGTAGAGCCTTCTAATCGAGTATCTAGCTCGACACGAGCATCTACAGTCACGCTAATAGAACCAGTAATATCTTTAATATCCGTTGCACCAGTTGGAGAAGTATCCGTGACTTCATAGGTGATAGGAATTGAGAATGTTCCGCTTAAATCTTCTGTCGCTGTAACAGAAAGCCTACCGCTGCTTAGAAGATCCGAAAGCGTTGGCGTTGTTGAGTCCAGTAAAGTATCCAAATCTAAGCCTGAAGCTGGGACCTGAATAACACTCCCATCAAAATAAAGAGTGAGATCTGCAGGTAGGCTATCAATGACATATCCCGTCAAGGATTCGCTGCCATCAATATCCTGATTCACCGAAGGCTCAAGGTTAAGGCCGATTTGACTGTCTTCGATGCCTTGAGTAATGACCACTTGGCCATCTTCTTGATCAACGACCGGCGCTAGCTCTACTTTAAGTGTCATCGGAAACTCGCCCGAATCACCATCGGGCTCAGTTGAGATAGCAATAACGGTGAGTTCTAATTCACCACTAAAATCAAGAACTGGCTTGAGGTACAGGTCATTCAGTTGAGCGTTAGAGACTTGGAATACAGGTCCTGTCACATCATCAACATACGCAATCGTTAGCGATACTGGCTCACCCAACGCATCCACCAGCAAAGTGCCTTCAGGAATGTTGGTAAGCAGTATGTTGATCTCTTCTGAAACATCGTCATCCGTCGTTTGTATGAGGAAGTCAAGCTGTATTAACCCATCTTCATTTAAGACCGATTGGTTGCTGATGACTTTACTGTCACTGTCGTATTGCCAATGACCATTACCACCGTCTACCGCGACAGGTTCATCCACAACACCTTTCAAAAAGATGTTAATGGTTTTTGTATCGCTTGACGCTTGCCCGTTGATAGGAATAAGTGAATCGATCGTCGACTCGGTCGCTATCGCTGTTACGTCTATTGACAGGTCTTCAGTAAAGGAACTGATGTCTTCTTTAGGCTGAATATAAGCAACACCATTAGCGATAGCTTCGGCAGTGACTGAATAGGAATTATTGCCTATCTTTGCGGTACCATCACCTTCAACAGACCAACCATCTTGAACTTGGATAATATAACTTAACGATTCAGAACCATCCGTGTCCGCCAAAGCGCCTTCAATAACGTCTTTGAGGTAAATAGCTTCATCCTCTAGTCCCTTGTAGTCTTTAACAGACACATGAGGAGTATCAGCATCAGGTGAAATATCGACAGTAACGGTATGTACAATACTTGCCGTTTTATCATCTGGGTCAGCGAATGAATTGCCAGACTCTGTTGCAACCGCAGTAATCTCAAACTCAAAGCGACCCGCTAGGTTGTCGTCAGCTCTGATTTCCATTTTATCAATCTGAGCCTGTGTGTAAGATTTCCCTTCTTTGACTGCGTTGCCATTTAACGTCAAATTCAAGCCGTCAGGAATCCCACTAATCTGGTAGCTCAATGTTTCTGACGTATCTTGATCCACCAGCTGAGCCGTTATGTCCAAAGTGACTGGGTCTGAGTCATCTTCTACTGAATGATAGGAGAACACGGAAGCCGACCAATCCGGTGCATCAGCCACCGGTAAAACAGACACTGCAACATCAGCAGTCAGTTCTTTAGGATCCGTATCAGTGCTAATGATTGCGTTGATCGCTAGGATAACCGTTGAGGTGGTATTGGATTCATGAAGCGCGGGACGATAAGTCAACTGTCCATTAGGCCCAGTGAACTGACTATCAATCGCTGCCAATTGACTTCCCGATAAGGTGACCTTACCGCCTACAACTTGAAGCAACACCCCATCAAGATACAAGCTACCACCATTTAACGATGCTTCTGAGAACTCGATAGCAGTAACGGTTTCGCTTTGGTCGACATCGCCGGTTGCCACACTTACAACGATAATCGCGTCATTGTCTTCTGTGGTTTCAGAATCTTCATAACGAATAAAACCTTCGTTATCATCTAGGACAAGTGTCGCTGTACTCGTGACCTCATCACCATCAGCATCACGAACCAAATAATCAATGTCATCAACGATCTTAGGATCAGCAGGATTAGTCGTTACATTTGGGTTCGTGGTTAGTTGATAGCTACCATCAGGTGAAAGGGTAAACTGACCATAAATAGAATTATTGTCATAAACATTAATTAGGTCAATTGTGATAGGAGTACCAACATCATCAAAGGTATACGTGACATTTCGATAGGTGAAGCTAATGATTTCCGCACCATCAGCCCCTGCAAATTCCTCTGTCAGGAACTTCCCATTAAGGTTATCACCCTCAACCATTTCAATTGCCCCTGAACGCGCAACCGGAATGGCATCTTTCACGTTCACTTCATAGATGGCAGGGTCTGAACTATCTCCATCTGCATCGTTAACAGTTAGTTCAAAATTAAGAGCCAGATTATTCTCTCCATCAGCATTGGCGTGATCGAGAGGTGCATAAAGGTCGAACTCTGTTGTCCCGTCAGTATTAAAACGAATCCTAAATATATTGTTTCCATCAGAATCTTGACCGTAATACCAACCATCAGAATCGACAGCTTGAAGGGAAATCGCTTTCCCGGCACTGCTGTAGCCAAGCGCATCAAATGCAGCGGTGTTTACCGTGACAGAAACAACATCATCGGAGCCCTCAATAATACCTACAGAAGGGCTGCGATCTTCAACACCAACTTGCTGGCTATCTCCCAACAGCCCATCTTCATCAACTGAGATGCTTCCTATAACCGTTATTTCAGGATCTTTACCATCATAGATTTTAATATCAGACTCTTGAGTATCTCGTGAACCATCTGAGTCGATGGTGACGATTGAGGCTGGAATCGACAGTTCTGTGTCCTTCACACCGGTTCCGTGGTCTATTGACTGGTACAAATCAATCTCAACCGTGACATTCGTAGAACCATTGGCTTCTAAGCTAAAATCTTCAGGAAGTCTCACTTGGAAAACAGCATCGCCATTCGACAACACCGCATCAAATGTTCCATCCCCATTATCTCGCCAAGACAATCCTTCTTCATTACGCGTCACCACCTCACCATCACTATCGAGAACGGCTTGGCCAGTTGTCACATCTAACCCCAAGAACACGAGTGGATCATTGCCCGCACTCACGGCTAAGCTTGCACTCGCTGTTGTTCCAACACCAGACGGGGTTGTATCAGCAACAGGGTTTTCACTCAACTCGACCATGCCAGAGCCAATCGTAGGTTCTCCACCATCCGTAATCGAGACGTTCAAGGTTAATTGAGTTTCATCGTTGTCATCATCTTTTTCTGTGATGACAAAAGGAACTTGGTCGGTTCCATTCGTTTGGTCGAGGCCCTTGAATAGTTCAAAGATGTAAGTGACATCAGTATCGGCCTCACCTGACAGAGAGGTAAAGCTCAAGGTGAACGCTTTATTTTCAGCACTTTCAGAGCCAACATAACCCGTAAGTTCATTTCCGCCTGCAGAGACCACATAGATGATCTGTACGCCCCCACTAAATAACTGCGGCTGATCTCCAACGTCAAAAAATACAGACTCAACAAAGTCACTTCCGACGTTGAGATTGAAAGTGCCAGTATCTGAAACACTGCCGTGAATAAGATCTGATTCGTCCACAGCAGCATTGCTAGTTGAAGTTAATATTGGGTCGGCTCCATCCTGGATGATCCAATCGAATTGCCCTTGTTCTAAAGAAGTACCATCTAAATCCGTTCCATCAATAATAAGTGGCAGGGTGATGGAGTCGTTTCTGAACAGGTGGTTTATAGGCTGTTCTAACACTAATGTGACATCTGCTAGAACATCGATACCACTAGCGACTGCACTCAACGTTAGCGTGAATATCGTTTCACCATTTGCTTGTGCGGTAATCGTTTTACCATCATTCGCTAACGTGTAGGTTAGAGAAAACTTCTCATCTCCGGTCGTCAAGCCCATGGCGTCTAGCTGCACCAAGGTATTAGCATTAAATACAATAGAAGCGGGATCTGGATTATCTGAGCCAGCGGAAACGGTAAACTGGCCGACTACAGTTTGAATTCCATCAGACACATCACCTTCAGAGCTGGTCGTTGTCCCATCAACAACTAGCCCTGCATCACCATCAAAAATATCAATGACCGCAGTGCCGTTCCCGAAATCATTACTGATGTCGCCAGCAACATAGTTGAAGGTGATGTTCTGATCAACGGTGTGGTCCAAATTCCTGTTGGCGACGAACGTCCAGTGGCCATTCGCAAATACAGTCAAGGAGCCTTCGCTAGTAGTAAATGAAACCGGAGAGCCACCAACAATCGTCTTGGTCGTACCATCAACTTCAACACTTTTAATCGTAAGTTGAGTATCCAAATCGATGTCGTTATTCAACACGTTACCTGACGCAATCTCACCCTCGATCATTTGATAAGACTCATCAAAAACCAGAGGTTCAGAATCTTTGATGACAATAGGTAAATGTCCGATGACTAACTCCGTTGTACCATCGGCATCGGTTTGCAGACCTTCGATGAGCAGAGCCGTCAGAATTGAATCTAATCCAGCTTCCTGATCAATCGCCTTATAAAAATTGATATTTACGTTGCTGCCGGAAATTGACGCATCGAATACTTTTTGTCCATCGCTTCGTGTGCCGATGAGGCTTTGTTTATCAGCCGATACAGCAACGGTTATCGATAGAGTTTGAGAAGTTAGTGACTCTGCGATGCTTTGATCATCGCTAAAAGAGAAGTCCGCATAATCGATGCGAATATCAGAGGTCTGAGTTTGATCTCCAAAAATCCCGACAACAGTTTCTGAGAACACAACCGACTCGGGCAGGATAATGCTTGGCATATCATCGATAGCTTGATTGCCTACCGTATTGAAAACTTTGGCATCAACCGTCCATTCTGACGCCAAGTTTAGGGACGAGACATCAATATTTTCAACAACCCAATTACCTGATGCATCAACAACACCCTCAAACACAAGAGTCTGAGAGCCATCATTAACTTCAATATAAACAAGAAGACCTTCGGCAACATTGGTTGTGCCTTGCATGGTTGTAAGTTGGCCGCCACGAAATGCCAAAATGCTAAAACCGTCTAGCGTATCAATGTCTATAACAGGCGAAACAGTATCAATAACAATTTGCCCTGCGCTATTTATTGCTGAAGCAGGGTTACCGGCAACGTCAACGGTGTCAGCCTCAATTTGAATACCACCATCGGAAAAGCTGGTTAGATCCACGCCTTCGACTGACCAAGCACCATCAATCACGGTTGCCGTCAGAACAATGACATTCGTTGTGCTGTCAGAAATACGAATATTGACCGTTTGGCCATCTTCTACGTTCTGTACCGTACCAAAAAATTTAACAGATTGGATTTCGAAGCTATTGAGTTCACCGTCACCACCATCATCAACCGCAGCGGTGATGTTCGCTAGCGTATCTTTCACGATCGTGTCTGTCGCTGTTGTAGGGTTTCCAGCAATATCGATAGTATTGGCAACAACGGTCAGCTCACCTTCTGCAAAGCTTGAGTAGTCTTGAAGAGTCAGAGTCCAAGTTCCGCCGGATACTTCCGTTGTGTATTCTTGTATCGTTCCTTGGCTATCGGTAATTGAAATGTTGATGGTTTGCCCATCTTCTACATTGGCAATCGTACCAACTAGCACCCCATTCGATATTTCAAATTGATTGTAAAACTCATCACCAAAGCCATCGAAGTCAACCTCAATGTTGGCTAATGTGTCTTTGATTGTGGAATCGTTAGCTGCAATGCTATTGCCAAAATCATCAGCAATGACCGCGTCGACTTGAAGATCCCCCTCCTCCAATGAAGAGAGGTCGACGCCATTGACGACATACGTTTCATCGCTTGTGATGGCTGTAGTGGTTACTGTGTTGCCGTTAACATCAGTGATGGTCAGAACAACGGTACGCCCGTCTCGAACATCCACAGCCGTGCCCGTAATCGTGACACCAGGTACTTCAAACTGGTTTTCGTAACCGTCTCCACCATCCAAAATATCAACGGTTAATAGTGCACTAGGTAACAGAATATCAAGGTTACCCTCATTCGAGGTTGTATCTTCGTCGGCATATTCTGTAGGACGAGTATCAAAACCCGCCTCTGCAAGCGTTTCATCTAAGGTGGAACGAACATAAGCGATAAAAGAGGCACTGGAACTAGGTTGGTCATTTACTGAGTTAGGCTGTTGAGGTGCGCTTTCAATGTTGTTGACGAGTTCGGTGACCACCTTTTCCAACTGTTGTTCAACTGCGGCTATTTGTGGTTCAGTTAAGGGCTGAGCCTCTTGTAAATTCTGAGGTTCAATGCTGACGACTTGTACGCCTTCAACTTTTGGCTGCGTAGTAGGTAATTGAAGCCAAGTACCATCAGGGAATACTTGCCAAACAACACCACCAACTTCGATATATAAAATAGGATCCATCCTAAACCTCTTCCTTACAAAAGCGCTGACCTGAGTACATCAATTTACTCAATAAAAGGTTGGATAAATCAGCGAACTATTTCTAATTAATACTAGCAAACAACAAATCATTAACAGTTAATTAATTATCACTAATACGCTGTAAAGTAAACCGATAGGCTGTGACTTGCATTCAGTTATATCTATCGTCACAAAATACATTCAATGAATGTGTCATAATGTTGAAATTACTGGTTAAATTTCAAGGAATGTCATGACTGCAACGAACTATCTCAACCAATTGAATCAAAAGTATCTTGCGACTCATAAAGCGAAAGAAGACTTCTTTTGGGATACATATATGGGCATCAGTGACGACCACGATGGCTCGACGCTCGCGCAAACTCAGTGGACGGAATTTCTAAGCTCTGCCGAACAGATTGCTGCTATCGAAACGCAACTTGTTGCTATCGATGAAATTCAAGATCCCCGAGAAAAAGAGAGTACGCTAACAGGCTTGAATGGTTGGTTAGCGACCTTTAGATCTCACGCTATTGAGTCTGAGCAGTCACAGAAGCTTAAAGCCCACCTCATAAAATTTGAGGCTGAACTGTTTGAGAAAAAACAGAATCATGTGATGACTTACGTAAATGAAACAGGCGATGAAACAGAAGGGTCACTGCCCGTTTTAGGTTCAGCCGTTAGAAGTAATGGTAATGAACAAGTTAGGCTTTCTGCACATCAAGCACTATTAGATTTAGAGCAATGGCTGCTGGCTAACGGCTTTATTGAGCTGATCAAAAAACGTAACCAATTTGCTCAATCACTGGGTTTTAAAACCTTCTTTGATTACTCGGTGGTTAAAACCGAACAGATGACGACAGAGCAACTGTTTACGATTCTTGACGACTTCGAAGCACGTACACGCGATAGCCATCAGCAAAGTCTAGCCAATTTGGCAGAGCAGAAAGGCGAGAATGCACTTCAAGCCCATAACTTTACCTACTCTTTTGCAGGTGACGTTATGAATGATCTTGATCCTTATGTTCCATTCTCAAAGTCACTTCGACGCTGGATTGAATCTTTTGGTCGCCTCAACATCGAATACTCTCAAGCGACATTAAAATTGGATCTGCTTGATCGCAAAGGTAAGTACCCTAATGGCTTCTGTCATGGGCCTATCCCTTCTTTCTACGATCAAGACACATGGGTAGCGGCTCAAGTTAACTTCACGAGCAACGCAAAGCCCGATCAAGTTGGCAGCGGCTATGATGGCATCAACACACTATTTCACGAGGGTGGTCATGCTGCACACTTTGCTAACGTAAAAATGAACGCACCGTGTTTCTCTCAAGAGTTTGCACCAACCTCAATGGCTTATGCCGAAACGCAATCCATGTTCTGTGACAGCTTGTTGAATGACGCCGATTGGCTCAAACAATACGCGCTTAATGCAGATGGCCAAGCAGTACCTGACGAGTTAATCAAAGCAATCATCGATAACAAACAACCCTTCAGAGCTTATCAAGAACGCAGCATTTTAGTGGTTCCGTATTTCGAGCGAGCACTTTACGAATTGGCGGATGAAGATCTGACACCTGAAAAGATCACTGCTCTTGCTCGTAGCAGTGAGAAAACGATTCTTGGATTAGCTTGTAGCCCTCGCCCATTAATGGCGATCCCGCACCTGTTGTCGGATGAAGCATCTTGCGCGTATCAAGGCTACCTGCTGGCTCATATGGCGGTGTATCAAACTCGTGCGTATTTCACCGATAAGTTTGGCTACCTAACGGATAACCCAGAGATCGGCCCTTTGTTAGCTAAGCACTATTGGCACCAAGGCAATAGCGTGAATCATAATAGGACAATCGAAAGCCTGACTGGGGAAGGTTTTAATGCCAAATACCTCGCTGACGAGTGTAACTTATCGCCAGAGGAAGCTTGGGCGATTGAGGAGCAAAAAATCAAACAACTGTCGACAAGAAAACGTGCACCAGTCTCTGATTTGAATGCGAAGATATCGATCGTTGATGGGGCTACCGAGTTGGCGAATAATGACAAATCAAATCATCAGATGTGTGATGAGTTTGAGAAATTCATTGTTGGGCAATACGGTCGATAACGGGTTCTGAGCACCTGTAACCAAGGTTGAACCAAAACTCAAACGAAAAAAGGACGATAATTTATCGTCCTTTTAGTATTTAGCTTTGGATTTATTCCGTGACACATGTCGAGCGAGTTTCAGTATCAAACTCAACATCAACAGAATCAGCACTTCGCAATGATTTTCGATGAATGCCAAATACTTGCCCCGTCAAAACAATATAAAACTTCTCTGTTTTGAGTAGATTCCAAGCTTCATCAAGAGATTCAGCATAAACCTTATTCTTGAGATCTTGTGGGCGAGTACCTGCTACTCTTCCATGTTTACGCGCCAATTCAAATAGTCCATTACGATTCGGTTTACACGTAAACAGGGTATCATTTCCATAAATAACACCCTTGGCTGTAATGCTTTTAATCATTACATTTCTCCAGATAATAATTTCACTCGTAGCACTTGAGTGACAAACCACATATCAATCTGTGGATGCTTACACTGCAAAAAGAAGAGAACATGGTGTAACGACCGGGCAAGCTATTACACCATTACCATCAAATGTCTTAGAAGTTCTTAAGAGGTCAAGTTCTTAGAAGTAGTAGTAAGCCGCAGCGAATACGTGTGTTTCTTCGTCGTATTGTGCGCTTGTCGAACCAATACGTGCACCATCGATGTCTTGCTTAATATCGATACCCATGTCAACGTTGTCAGCGATACGGTACATTGCCGCGATGTTGATGTAAGAAGCATCTACATCTGCGTGGCCATCAAGTTCATTGTTGCTAGACGCGTAACCTGCTGCGATTGTTAGGTCTTCAGAAACCGTGTAACCACCTGAAACGTAGTAGCCTGTGTTCTTAGCAGAATCACTCTCTTCAATCCAAGAGTTCATACCCAGTTTAAGAGCACCAACCTTCACGTTACCTGTTACTGTGTAAACTTCGTAATCAGCATCGTCATCACGAGCTTCATAACCTGCGTATAGGTTGAATACCTCTTGCTCTAAACCGATGTAACCATTAATGCCTTTATCCGCATCATTATGATCATCACCTGTTTCAAAGTAAGAAATACCGTAAGCGATACCGCTTGTCGCACCTTGGAATTTAACAACATTGAAGCCGTCAGAAGCATCACCAGCAGAAGCGCCAAACTCGTATGTGTTATCGCCAGCGCCATCCACTTTGTCTAGTGCTGTGTCGTTTTCCCAACCGAATGAAGCGATACCGAAACCAGTATCGAAACCAAGCCATGCTTTATCTACATCGGTTGCTGGACCAGTATCGATACCGTTTGTCCAACCAGCTGTTGCCGCGTCATTCGCAGATACGTTATTGTCTGTCGTGTAGTTCACCATTAAGTCAGTTTCGAAGTAACCAACAATACGGTTGTTACGGTAGTTAACTGCAAGAGTAAGGCCTGTTGCCCAGTCATCGTAGAACGCTTTAGAGCCAGTATCGTAGTAACCACCAACACCGAAAGAACCTGATACTGAGAATTGATCTTTGTGCATTGAATCGAATGCAAACATGTCTTCGTTTTGGCTGTTTTGGCTGCTTGTGCTTACAGCGAAAGCTGAACTTGAAATGCTCGCAATCGCAAGTGCTACTAATGTCTTTTTCATGATAACCACTACCTATATATATTGATTCGGCCTTGTTAGTCCGGCCTTTTGGAGTGGCGCTATTGTTCAAAAAAACACGTTATTGATATACCGTAAATTTACTGAAAATTTTATAGCTTTGGTGAATTTCATGAAATAAGAATATATTAATGTGCCTTTTATATTGAAAAACGTAATCCGAGTGTAAAACCTATATCCGTACTGTTATCCATATTACGGATGTTCTCAATCATCAGCGCTTCGACTGCGAGTTGATTGAAGCGGTAGCGATAACCCAAAACGACCTCATTAGAAGGTTCAGAAAAGTCCGGGTCATTAGTCGCCCAGCCTTGGTAGTTTAGAGACTCAATCAATAAGCTATGGCGTTGATTCAACCGATACTCATACCCAATCGCCCAACTTGCGCTGAAGCTTTCAAGACTAACGACATACACATCGCTATCTCGATGCACAACACCAATAGTTGAAAAAACACTGTGTCTTGGGGGGATATAGCTGTAGTTAAGCTGAACGCCTTGCTCAAAACTGGTTCTCGCAAACTGCCCACTTCTTACATTGTTGTAAAACAAAGAGCCACCAGCAGAGAACGACATTGGCCCCCTCGAATAAAGCAGAATCTCATTGTAGAACGTTAGCGCGTTGGTTAAATCATCACCTTCAAAATCAGATACATGCACACCTGCATTATGAAAATCCATGGTGAACTGATCTTCCGCCACTTCATCACGCCCGTTTTGTCCAATGCGAAACAGGTCATGAAACCCCATCACAAAACTGTCTAAGCCATTATCTTTTGCAGTCAAAACTCGGTAATCCAGCTCGGTTTTCCAGACAGGTGAAGCTTGCCACTGAACCGCAATATTTGACTGGTTTTGATAATAGTCGAGCGAATACGCACTCGTGTGCGCCCAAATACTGGCCTGAGTATAAGAAGACTTGAACTCAATGGTGCCCACTCGATTAGGTTGAGCGGAGCGAAGTTGTGTTGAAAGTACATTTGAATGAATGGGTGACTGAGCATACACAAACATTGGAGAATTATTTGCGTGTGTAGTCGGATGAAAAAAGCTCAACATAGAGACTGAAATAGGCAGTAACGTCCTCAAACTTTTCACAGTGTTTACTCGGTTATAAAAACGCCCGATTTTAATAAAATACACCGTTCAATTAATGCAGTAGATATACTGCTTATCGCCTCTCCACATAGAACTAAGAGTTATAAAAAACTTTAAATTAGAACCTATGATATATATAAGAATCTTATCTTGCACTGAGCGACTCGAACGAATATCTTCTGTGCATTGATGAAATGAATGTATCTATAAAGGAAAAATGTGTCTGCTTTAAAGCTAAGTTTTGAACAACTGTTAATGAAACAATCGACATCTCTCATTAATAGCGATCCAAAGAACTTTCAAACCACTTGGTCAGAAGCAAGCTTTGATGTACTCGATTGGTTTGGGATTGATCGTTTGACACTCTACCCTAATTCAATGGTCTTACTTGAAGAAGGCAAAACGTGTTCAGTTTCCAAAGCACACATTCCTCCTGTTGATATAAAAAGTTTGGTCGGCGGTAACTACCTTGATTACCTCAAGCTTCTAAAAACCAATGAAACCTACCTTGCTTTTACCAGCAACGAACTCGTTTCAAGCAAAAACTATGTGTTAAAGAAACTCTATAAAGAAGGGGGAAGATGGCACTGCATCATTCCTTTGCAGCTCTTTAACCAACGCTGGGGGGCGTTGTCTTTTACTAACTTTCACGACAACGATACTACCTTCGACCTCGAAGACATCCAGCGCTTAAAATTAGTCTGTGAACTTTGGCTCTGTTATTGGCAACACTCAACGTTAGCCAGAACACTAAAGCAAAATGAAAACTTGTTAGAAGATGACAGTGAGAAGTTATTGTTGCTCACCAAAAAACAAACCAAGGTTCTGGCTCTAATTGCTCAAGGATTTAGTGCAAAAGAGTGTGCTGATAAGCTTCACTTAAGCTCACGAACCATTGAGTCGCACAAATACCGCATGCTAGGTTTGCTGAATCTCAACAGCCACAATGACTTGATTCAGTTCGCCTTACGCAATGGTTTGGGGATTGCAGAGAACATACACACAACACGTTAGAACAAGTTGTTCGATGTCCTTCTTCTGTTTATATCTTAACGTTCGATGTTTCTTGAGTTCAGCTTTTCTTAAATTCAATCACGCACGCTACTCATTGCCTTCACTCAGAGCAAATTTGATCTCGTCTGAAGAGAACCCTTTTCGACTTAGCATCGCGTAAGCCTTAGAGCGTTCTTTATGATCGTTTAGATCATAAGATTTCTTCTGTAACTGTTCTAAACACGAAGAATAGAAATCTAGCTGCTCTTCATTAATCAATCGGTCGATGAGCGATGACAGTTCACTTGTGTCGATTTGTCGTTGTCTAAGTTCTTGCTGAATGGCAGTCAGTCCCTTGCCTTTACGAGCATACTTGAGTACCTCTTTTTCCAAGTCGGCTTTCTCGGCCTTAATTTGAATGTTACTTTTCAGTTGATGCGCTTGTGGGTGCTGGTCAATCGCTACCTTAACTTGTTGATAGCTAAAGCCACGCTTTTGCAGAGTCGCGACAAGCTTTTCACGGCTCATGGTAAAGCTTGTGTAGTAATGGTTGATTCGGTCTATCAAGATGGTTTGTTCATCGATAGACTTTTCGAAAGACACTTTATGGATTGCATCAGAAATCACTGAGTCGGTCAGACCCTTCTTCTTCAGTTTTTCGACAATGTATCGAGAACCGAATTCACCAGAAAAAGCTTGTTCCACGAATTGTTCTGCAAACACTTGGTCAGACTTGAGATATCCAAAGCCTTTCAAAGTATTCAACGTTTCATCGATCCATTCTTGATTGTCGGTTTTCACTTTGAGCTTCGCAATCAACTCGCTTTCCGTCATGTCTCTCTGAGTTAAATGCCACATCGCAGAGTTCATAACGCTTTCAATTCGCGTCGCTTTTCTTACCGTTGTATTTCTACTATTCGTTTTTTTCTGTGAATCATCCATTCGCTTTCAACTGTCCAAACTAAGCCTGCCCCATCATAACTCAATTCTAAGGCGGTTGAGTGACATAAAAGAATGAAGCTAAACATAAGCGGCAGCCAATAAAAATGGACGCTTGTTCAGCGTCCATTTGATATCACATTAAGAATGATGGCTCTAAGCCATGCTTAGCTTTTTCGTATTAGCTTTTTCGTATTAGCTTTTTTCGTAATAGCTCTATTCGAAATTGCTTTTCATACTAGCTCTTTCGCTTAGTTCTCTTCGTGATTGTAAATATGCACATCTCGTTGAGGGAATGGAATCGTGATGCCTTCTTCATCGAAGCGTTTCTTCACGGTTTCCGTTACATCCCAGTACACATCCCAGTAGTCATCAGTCTTAACCCAAGGTCGCACTACGAAATCAACTGAAGAGGTATTCAAGGTATGAAGCTTGATCATATGTTCTGGTTTTTTCAACACTAGAGGGTGCGCAAGAATGATGTCGTTCAATACCGCTTTCGCTTTATCGATATCATCTGAGTAACCAATACCGAAAACCATATCAACACGTCTCACACGTTCTGCCGTAATGTTGTTGATCACGTCACCCCAGATCTTGTTATTTGGGATCACCAAGCGTTGGTTATCGATGGTTTGAACAGTCGTCGATACTAAGCTCATGTCTTTTACCGTGCCTTGCACGCCCGCCACTTTAACCATGTCACCGACGTCATAAGGACGGTAGATCAAGATCATCAAACCCGATGCAAAATTAGATAGTGTGTCTTGCAATGCGAAACCAATGATGACACCCGCTACACCGAAACCAGTCAGAAGTGGTGCTAGCTCTATCCCTATTTGAGACAGTGCGATAAGCAAACCAATAAACACGACCGCTTTAGATGCGATGGATACAAAGAAGTCCTGCATCAATACGCTGAAGTCCATTTTAGAGTGCGAAACACTCTTACGAACGGTTTTGCGAGCCACGTTAGCAATAAGGCGAGTTACATACAAAATACCGAGAAACAGAGCAAGTTTAACGATAAAAGAAGGGGTATTTTCAAAAGCCCATGAACTGAACGAACGAAGCCAACCATCCAACAGCTCCAGTGCAACATCAACATCCAACACATCGGCGTTAATGTCACCTGTCGTCGCTAGCAAAACACGTTTGTACGAAGTCACATCCACGCCAAACGGTTCCATTAGCGTGATGGTTTCTTCTAAGCTCGCGACCATAACGCTAGTACGCTCGCTGAAACGCTCAAGCTCCTTTTTAATCGTCGCTTTCTCTTCTTCATTCACAAAAGACAAACGCGCTTCTAGATCTTGTCGCTGTGTGTCTGTGTAAAGAATGGCATTAGTCAGGTATTTAGAACGAGCAATTAACGCCGTTTTAAGTTCACCTTCAGGAACAGCAACATCAACACCACGCTCTTTCGACCAATTTAAGGTCTTAGCAAGCTGCTGATAATAGACATCCATCATTCCGATTCGTTTTTGAATACGCAACTCAAGGCGTTTTTTAGCGTCACCCTCAGCGGAACGGTTTTCTTTACTCATTGAAACGATTTTAGTTTCATTCAACGACAGCAATTTTTGTAGCAGTTCGACCTGCTGAGCAAGCGTGACATCCAGCCCCTCTTTTTTATCTGACGATAGCTGTGAAAAAATCTCTTCGCGTAGGCCCTGGTTCTTACGCCTTAAGATATCTTCAAGAAAGGGTTTTTCAGCATCATGCGCCGTTTCTAATGTTGCTAGATCGAGCATTAACTGATCTTGTACTTCTGCGATTTTATCAACGCTCTGCGCATAACTTCCAAATGCGACAAACGCCAACATTAACAATAGACAACGCCAAACCTTCATCATATTAATTCCTATTACTGTCTAAATTGACCCTATAAATAGTAGTAAAAAGAATATGGATAACAAGCATTTAAACGTATGTTATGTTAAAAATTCGCAAATTATCAGCCTGCTTCTAATATTTGAGAGTTCCAATCCCCTCTTATGACCTGTAGAGTACGCATCCAACAAAGAACAACAGCCAATATCTTCATTCGAACACATGCACTAAAGCGCCCTAAATACGATGTTGGCTCACAGCAAGAGAGCATAAAAATGAACAACGAACTTGATATTATTGAGTCTCTAGAAGAACTAGAGCAATTCCTAATTTCAGTGGAAGCTGGCGGTTTAGGCCTTGAAGGCGTTGAAGGTGTTGGCATGGCAACCAATAATTCAGATGGTCGTCACTTCGTTGCTGTATTCAACAGCAGCCACAAAGTTCTGCTTGCTCGCTGGATCACCAAAGAAGTGTTTGATAACGGTAAAGACTTGGTACGTAACGGCCCTCGCCGCACTCACTAAGCCTTTCCAATAGCACCAATGATTAAAGCCCAACACGTTCAACGACGATCTGTTGGGCTTTTTTGTATCGCCTCATGATGAATAAACAACTCGATACAGAATAAATTAGCGATAAATTTCAGTTGTTGTGAACTTTAGCTACAGCTCAATGTCGTATTCGCGTGAATTGGTGTTTATGCATCGTTTATCGTGTATCTGCGGTTTCCCGCGTTTATAGATAGTTTCACTTTAACCATTTTATGACTTGTGGCGCGAAGAGAACTTATCTAAGCTAGCCACAATTCAACGAGCTCGCTTTAACGACTAACAAATTTGATTACTGACTAATTTGCTGAACACATCGCTACTTTTCTTATCCACGCAGAACCGCCGACAAAAGCATTCGCTTTGGGCGCTCTTCCTTACCGGACTGGTTATCGTAACTTGTCTGGCGAGCACTCTGGCCGTAAAGAAAGTATCGTTATCTGCATCCGCTAATGGTCAATCAGTCCTAGTTGGCGCGCAAACTCATACTGAAACCAGTAATCCTCAAACCGACATCGCTTCTTCAGAAAAAATGGCCACTCTATACGCCAGTGTTTTCGGCTTAGAAGCGTCAAAAATGTTAACGTCCCCCAATTCAAGTTCATGCAGCCTGAGTTCGAAAATGCTGACCTTTGCCGCCCCGAAAACCGGTTGGCTGATCCCATTCGTACTTATTATTGCTGTTGCGTTTAACTTACCTCCTCACATCTCGAGATTATCTAGAGACAATCATCGCTCAACTCGACCGACAAAACACCGATTGCATCTAAAGCACTGTATATTTAGAGAGTAAATAACCGGGCTACTACACCCTTTTATTTATTTTTTGGAGATACATTTGTGTACAACACACTACTAACTAAGTTTGTCGATTCATTGGCATTCTCTATGCGTACATGCGCGAAAACCTTAGTCACTGCCCTTTTGGTTATGACGTCATTTACCGCCTTGGCACAGACAACGGGCTGGCTTAGTGTGCCTGAGCATCCGCCTGTGAAGATGCGAATGATGTCGACGGGTGAACAGTCGGATGACGGCTCTAAGATTCAAACCGTGCTCGATGTCGTGCTCGACGGCGACTGGAAAACCTATTGGCGCAGCCCAGGCGAAGGTGGCATTCCGCCAAGCTGGGACTGGTCTGGTTCAACAAACATTGAGTCAGTAGAGTGGCACTGGCCGATACCTAAGTACTACGAGCAGCTTGACGTCATGACGTTAGGCTACAAAAAGCATGTCAGCTTTCCTGTCACGTTAACCCTGAAAGACAACACGAAGCCTGCAATATTCAGGGCGTCGTTTACCTTTCCGTCGTGTACCAATATCTGTGTGTTAACCGATTACGATATCGAACTGCCGATTGACCCACAAACCTTAGCGCTCGATGAAGAAGCGATGTTCTTGTTCAACCAAGGGATGAGCCAATCTCCACGAGAAGCTAATCGCACTTCGGTCAATGGTCTATTTTGGGACAAGAGCAAGCAGCAACTGGTTACTCAGCTGACGAGTAAAGATGGCTGGGATAAGCCGATGGTGTTGATTGACGGGCAAGAAGTGATTGATGACTTCTTCTCTCAACCAAGCGTCCACATCACAGACAATACAATGACGGCCGTATTTGATGTGAGCAACTGGATAGGTGAAGTCGACTTAACGGATCGCACCGTTAGTGTCACCGTTTCAGACACTAATTTTGCCGAAGAGATGACGGCTCAAATTGGCTCAGAACCGATCGCTTACCAAACAAGCAACAACGGCTTTCTAGCAATGATTGGCTTTGCTTTAATTGGTGGTTTGATCCTCAACATCATGCCATGTGTGTTGCCAGTATTAGGAATGAAATTAAACAGCATCATTCAAAACCAAGGTGCATCTAATCGTCATATCCGACTCTCATTCTTAGCTTCTGCTTCAGGTGTCATTACATCATTTGCACTCCTAGCCCTTGGCATGACCGTTCTAAAAATGGGTGGCAATGCGATTGGTTGGGGAATCCAGTTCCAAAATGTTTGGTTCATCGGATTCATGCTGATCATTACTTTGCTGTTCTCGATTAATCTACTTGGGTTATTCGAATTCAGACTACCATCAGGTTTAAACACTTGGATGGCAACCAAAGGCGATGACTCACATTCAGGCCACTTTGTTCAAGGTATGTTTGCGACGCTGTTAGCAACGCCGTGTAGCGCACCATTCCTTGGCACTGCGGTTGCGTATGCACTTGGAGCAAGCTACCAAGAGTTATGGGCAATCTTCATCGCACTCGGTATCGGTATGAGTGCACCTTGGTTGATCTTTGCGCTATTCCCAAGCCTAACCAAATTGCTTCCAAAACCTGGGGCGTGGATGTTCAAAGTTAAGCTGGTGTTTGGCTTAATGATGTTCATTACCAGCCTATGGCTAACAAGCCTCCTGAGTCCATTCATTGGTAAATTCCCAACTATCCTGCTGTCGCTATTTATCGTGATTTCAGT
Organism: Vibrio sp. 10N.247.311.51; assembly: GCF_041467855.1. Lineage (NCBI taxonomy): Bacteria > Pseudomonadati > Pseudomonadota > Gammaproteobacteria > Vibrionales > Vibrionaceae > Vibrio > Vibrio sp. 10N.247.311.51. The sequence continues at coordinate 109,071 of NZ_JBFSVK010000011.1, forward strand.
ACTGGTTTGGATTGGCATGAAACTGGGTCGCAAGGTACTGATTCCTATCATGGCAACCACTACCTTGATGTTTGGTGCAGCTCTTATTGTCGGCAGTGTTACTGCAGATAACTGGGCGACACCGATTGTTGATGACCTTGCTTGGCAAAAGCTGGATGCGAAGCAAATCCCTCAGTTAGTTGATGAAGGCAAAACGGTCTTTGTTGATGTGACTGCTGATTGGTGTATCACCTGTAAAGCCAACAAGATCGGCGTCATCCTTCAAGATCCTGTCTACAGCCACCTTCAGCAAGAAGACATTGTTTTGATGAAAGGGGATTGGACAACACCAAGTGAAAGTGTCACTCAATACTTACAAAGTAATGGGCGATTTGGTGTGCCATTTAATATCGTCTACGGTCCGAGCTATAAAAGCGGTATTCCAATGCCTGTCATTCTCAACAGTGACACTGTCGTTCAAGCCATCGATGCTGCGAGATAACTGATGAAGACTCCCAACAATGAAGAGAAATCTAGCACGACTGAAGACAACGCTGTAAAGGGTGAGGCCAAAAAGCCAAGCCGTCTTAAGAAGTGGGGAAAGGAACTGGTTTCAATGATATTGATCGTTGGCGTGGTTTCATTTGCCATGGACTTTTATCACAGCAGAAGTATGCCTCAGGGCGATGCGATTCCAATTGTGGGCCAATCGCTCCAAGGCGAAGATATTGATGTTATCGAGCTAAGTAAAAATGGTAAGCCAGTCATTGTCTATTTTTGGGCGACTTGGTGTGGTGCCTGCAAATTTGTAAGCCCAACCGTCAATAGCTTCAGCGATTCCCATCAGGTGGTTTCGGTCGCTCTATCGTCTGGTCCAGACGAACGTGTCCAGCGCTACTTGGATGCAAAAGAGTATGACTTCCCTGTTATCAATGATCTTTCTGGATCAATCAGCAGAAGTTGGGGCGTAAATGTCACTCCAAGCATCGTCATCATCAAAGACGGAAAGATCAGCAGTATCGCAACAGGCGTTACTTCTCCTATAGGGCTGTGGTTAAGAACCTACTTTGCCTAACTCGCTCACAAAGCAAAACAGAGCAAAACAGAGCAAAGCTAAGTGAATAAACCGACTCAGTCCGTTTAACAAACAATATAAATGTGAGCGCAACCTAATAAGCGCTCACGATTATCACGAATTAGAGAAAAGACAATATGAAAAAGCATCTGATAAGCGCACTGGTTTTAGGCTCACTAATGAGTACTAATGCCTTCGCAGAATTAAACAAAGAACAAACTCAACAACTTGAAGAAATTAATCAATTCCTGAAAGAAAACCCATCGACGATCTCTGGATTGCATACCAGTTTAGAGCAGTACGTAGCAGGTCAAGAGCAAGCGAAGAAAGCCCAAGCGGAAAGCCATGATTGGTTGTACGACAATGACGCTCACCCGATCCTTGGCAATCCAGATGGCAAATCGGTCATCGTTAATTTTACCGACTACAACTGTCCTTTCTGTAAGCGCTTAAAAAAAGGGTTAACTCAACTCACCTCTGAAAATAGCGACATTAAAGTAATCAATGTCTACCTATCATTTAAGCAGCAACAGGTTTCGGGTCTAAACACCAACGCAGCGCTATACGCGATGAAAGTATGGAAAGATAATCCAGAAGCGTTCCCTGAAGTAGACCGACTATTAATGGCGAAAAGCGGTAGCCACACAAAATCGTCACTGCAAGCTGTAGCCAAGAAGACGGGAACAGAAGCGCAACTAGACACCACCACAGAACAAAGCAACACACTAATGACCAACCACCAAACCTTTAGCGCATTGGGTTTAACTGGCACACCAACATTAATGATGAACGGGCAGATCTTACCGGGATACGTGCCTTACGACCGATTAAAAGAGATCGTCGATGACGCTTTTTAATCGAGTGTAGTTAGAGATAAAATTCGAAAGAGAAGTGAATAAAAAGCCGACTCGCGTAACTCGCAGTCGGCTTTTTTATGAGCTTAAGATAATGTTTTCAATATTATTTTTGAAACAGAAAAACAGTCGAAGTGTCACTATCTTGCAATGGATTCTTAATCTAGCCTCGCTACTCTAAAAGCAGTTCTCTCGATGAGTCCAAGACGTGCTTACTCTAGACAACTGTCCTTTGACCGAGCCTAGCTCGGTCTTTTTTTTACGTGTTTTAGAGCGCGACACAGTGCATTAACACGGAAACGTCCAACCGACTAAGCCTAACTTAGCAAGCGACAAACAAGCGCACCCGGCTCCCTTAACGCATCCACGTTGTAGCTAAGGACATGTCCAGCCGACGGCGCGTGATAACGGCGACACTCATTACCAAAAGCGTCATATTGAATAGCCAATAAATCATCTTGTTCTACGCTCTGCAGAAGCTCAACCTGCGGCAATACAAAACCACCAATATCAGCGCGGATAGAAACCACATCATTACCCTCTATCCAATCCATGCTCGGCAGTTGCATTTTCTCGGGATGATTTATTTCAACCTCGAACATTTCATAGTAAGACAGCATGTTAAAAACACCGTCTACCGCTCGTTGAATCATGTCAGGCTGAGTAAATTTCCCCATCCCAACTTCCACCGTGATGCTCGGAATTCCACTTCGATTCCAAACTGTTTCTAAAATACCTGGGTCGCCAGGGTCATTCAGAACACAATCGGGCTGCATCAGCCTCGCCATCTCCAAACATTGCTCAATTCGGTAGTCAGCAAACACATAAAGTGGGTAGACTGCGCCACGAGTTTGAGTGTGGAGATCAACGGCGAAGGTGGCATTATGCTTAAGCAAACGCTCCCACAAAGACGCAACAAAGCGTTCCGCAGCTAAGCCATTAGCATCACCCGGAAAGAGCCGATTAAGATTGGCAGGACAAGAGCCCGGATCCGAAGAGATGAAATCACGGCTATGGTTCAGCAAACCAGACAAATTCACAGTAGGCACAATCGTTACCGTACCTTTGAGCGTTTTACCGACTAACTCCCTGATAATTTGCTGTGCAGCCAACACTCCGTTTAGCTCATCACCGTGAATACCGGCGGTGATCATCAACTTAGGACCTTCTTGACTACCTTTGAAAACAGAAACCGGCATGTTTTTGGGTTGCCCTAACCCATCACTGGTGACTTGAAACCAAAACTGGTGCTCTCCAACGGGTAGGTCTTCAACATTCAAGGAGCCAATAACCTGCCTACCTTGTAAAACATCGCCTAAGTACTCTGTTTTCATCCAACGTCTCCATCTTGTTGAGCAGAATCTATTCTCTTCTAAGTTTTTGCATCATAGAGGATATTCTAACCAGTACAAGCAGTTAATCAGATTAACAAGCCCTCATGCGCTCCCAAAATTCATCACCATCGACATCAGTGATTCCAAGGTAAAACTTGTCAATGTGACCGTTGAAATACACGCAACTTGTATATCTATTCACAGAATACTCAGTCGCATGAAATAAAAGTGCAATAAAATCAACACTTAAAAAAGTTCCCCATTCACGAAAATGTAATTTTATGGAAATGAAAGCTTAATTTATCTGCTCTAAATTAGCTTCATATCGAAACGGAGAGCACATTGCTCACGGATTTTAAAATACAAGGTAAGTGATTATGAAAAAGGCAGTTCTAGCTTCTGCAGTGGTAGCGGCACTAGTTTCAGGTTCATCTCTAGCAGCAACAGTTTACAGCTCTGATGGTACAGAACTTAAAATTGGCGGTCGTGCGGAGGCTCGTTTCAACATATCTGACGAAAACGAAAGCACATCTAACAGCTCTTTCGAAGACAAGTCTCGTGCTCGTGTGAATATTTCAGGTAAGTCTGAACTTTCTGACGGTCTATATGGATTCGGTAAGTATGAAGCAGAGTTTACTAGCGCATCAACAACTGAGGTCGAAGACGTAAATGGCGAAATTGCAGAAATTGAAAGTGACTCTCTTAGCAATCGCTACTACTACGCAGGTTTAGGAACCAAATTCGGTGAGTTCTCTTACGGTAAACAAGATTCTGCGCAAGTAATGCTAACTGATATTACAGATACAATGGCAACATTCGGTGCAGATGCAGCAGATATCGTCTCTGGGAACAAAGATAAGCGTGAGAACAACTTCCTTTACTCTGGCCAATTTGACGCGCTATCTATTCAAGCTAACTACATCGCTGCAAACGAAAAAGATGCAGACAGCTTCGGCCTTGCTGCTATGTATAACCTAGGCGCTTTTGACCTTGGTGCGGGTTATGTTTCTCAAAAGAATGGTAACTTCGATGATGACCAAATCAACTTTGTAGCTCAATTCTCTATGGATGCGTTTACGGTTGGTGGTTTATACACCATGGCTTCAAAGGAAGATGACGATTACACAGGTTACGAGCTATCTGCTAAGTTCAAAGCAAACAATCAGCTTTCTCTAGTAGGTGTTTACAACTTCCAAGAGAATGACGATACAAGTACTGAAAAAGCAAATAACTTTGCTATTGAAGCGGTGTACAAGTTTAACGGCCACATTCGCACATATGCTGGTTACAAGTTTGAACAGCTAGACAATAAAGATGACCAACTACAAGCGGGCATCCGTTACGACTTCTAATCTAAATCGACTTTAGATACAGACTAAAAGGTTGGGCAATGGCTCAACCTTTTTTCATATTCAAATATTCTGATTAACTTCATCAATGCTTTTTCTGGTTAAGTGGTGCTAAATCCGTATCATAGGTGGACCACATCAAATAATTAGAAGCATCATGTCACAACACCATCCGATCCAAGGCGCTAGCTGGATGCTAACCGCAGGCCTAGCCTTTGCCGTTATTAACAGCCTAACTCAAATTGCTAGCATTCATTTCGGACTTACTTCTACCACCGTTGCCGTTATTCAATACGCCATCGCGTTGTTCGCTATTCTTCCTTATCTGAAAACGCTGGGCATTCGTCGCGCGCTAAAAACCAACAACCTCAAATTGCACGTATTCCGTGTCTTCTTGTCTGTTATTGGTATTCAACTTTGGATATGGGCACTGGCTTACCCAGTACCAATTTGGCAAGGCATTGCCCTTCTCATGACGTCGCCATTGTTTGCAACCATAGGTTCAGGGCTTTTCTTAAAAGAGAAAGTTGGGGCTGCTCGCTGGGGCGCAACCTTAGCCGGCTTCGTTGGTGCGATGGTGATTCTAGAGCTGTGGGCTGAAGATTTTAACTGGGCAACGTTATTACCAGTCGGTGCCGCTTTCTTCTGGGCATGCTACTCACTCATGGTGAAAAAGCTCTCTTCGCAAGACAGTCCTTCAACCATGGTGGTGTACCTGCTGCTATTAATCACACCATTTAACATCCTGCTTGCCGCGCCAGATTGGCAGACGCCAAGCGGCGGTACAATTTGGGCTATATTGATTGTTATCGGTGTTATGACGGCACTCGCTCAATGGGCGATTGTGAAAGCCTACTCAGTCGCTGATGCTTCGTTTGTGCAACCTTTTGACCACGCCAAATTACCGCTAAATGTTTTAGCAGGTTGGATTGTGTTTAGTTGGGTTCCACCGGGTCGTTTATGGCTAGGGGCTGCTATTATTATTGCGTCAGTTGCATTTATAACGCACTGGGAAACCAAAAAACCTTCAAAAGTGAAGAAAGTTTAAGGTTGGTGAAATAAATAGTTCGACTATCCGTTCTATATGGATAAGAGAATTCAAACGAGGCCGTAACCATGAAGAAACCAGTCAAGATTACACTATACCGTTGGGCAGGCAGCTGGGGTCCATTTAAAGTTAATATCCCATGTGGGGAATGTACCCTTACCAAAGACATTCTGAAGGATACTTTTGAGAATGAGTTGGCCGATGTCGATGTCGAACTGGAAGTGAAAGATTGGTTGTCTCACTGGTGGGAGCCGCTAAAACTAGGCTCTTGGCATGCTCCAATTCTTGTTGTAGAAGGCAAGGTTGTCAGCCAAGGTGAAGCGCTTAATCGCGGTGTGTTAGTCCAATCCGTGATCAAAGAGTGGACCAAACGAGACAGCCTAAAAGGCAACATCGTTTATGGTAAGGCGACCTGCCCATTCTGTGTTAAAGCAAAGAAAATGTTGGATGAAGCGGGTGTTGAATACCAATACCACGATGTCGTAAAAGATAGCGCCGCTTTATACCGTATGATTCCAGAGGTAAAAGCACACATTGGTGAGAAAACACCGGTCACCGTCCCACAGATCTGGCTTGATGGTAAATACATCGGTGGTGCCGATAACTTAGAAGCGTGGATGAAAGAGAATGGCTTAGATAGCATCCCTAATAATGTGGTCGACTTATCCAATCAATCTGCTGGCTGAGTTCATTAAAAGCCATTAGTCAGAAGCTTAATTAGTATTTTTTGTGTCCATCCACAACAAAACAAAGCGATAACTTTCACCAATCGCTAAAACGAAAAAGGCCTTAAACTTCATCGAGTTTAAGGCCTTTTAAAATTCCGTTTTTGAAAATGCTTATTTAGCCATTTTCTTCATCATTCGCTTAAAGAACGATGGTTTCTTTGGCTTTGAAGTGCCGTACAATGCTTCGTGCATCATGTTTTTTGCTGCCATTTGACCAAGGTATGCGTGGCCTAGTTCGTAATTCATGCTTATCTCCGCACATAATCAACTTTCTTTAGCGCGGATTTTACACTTAAAACGCCCAAAAACAAGATCTAAATCACACTTTAATGCAATGTTAAGTGTTCATTTGCAATTGGCCTAATTTTGTCTCTGTGCTAATCAGCATTGTATTTGTATATCAATGAGTTAACCTAAATTCTGGTTTGAGCTTGATGCTCCATTCCTAATAACAATCCAAAACATTGGTTTAGACACTGATAAAAAAAGCAGCTCAAGAGAGCTGCTTTCTAAAATACTTTACTGAGAAACCTAGCTGCGCTTCGGCTGTCTGTAAGTTTTACCGGCAATTTGGTATGTGTCTTTTTGCTTCAATTCAAACATCGTTTCAAAGAACCAAGCTGCAAATTTGATTAAGTCATCGCCTTCATTCATGACATGTTCGATGTACTCTTGCTCTTCGCCTTGTTCATTTTCTTGAAGCGTCACGTGGTAAATACGCTTTTCGCCTTCCACTTCAGCAAGTGCAAATTGACCAGTCAGTGATGCAGCAGCCTCAGCGACTTCTGTATCCTCATTGGATTTCAATAGCTCAAGCGCTTGAGGCAGGCCATCTAGTGCGCAGATAGCTTTTACCAGTACTTCAAATTCATTTTGCTGCATTTTGTTTTTACCTATTCAATGGACCGAAGCATTGTAGAAAACCATCAGCACAAATACAACGTATTAACGATGGTGCGTTAAACGATAGTGAATTTAGTGTTTAGCTATATTCCACTTCAACAGTATCGCCTTTGTTGTTCATTTTGGTTGAAGACCAAAGCACTCCGCCCATGGCTGCCCCAATAATGAGGTAGAACACGCCTAACTGTAGATGAGTCGTGACCCAACTTTCGACTAGATACCCACCCAATAAACCCGCTAAACACATCTGAATTGAGCCAGACAATGCCGATACTGCGCCCGCTTGTTTCTTATGAGGTTCTAACAACATGCTGATTGATAGTGGGAACGAGATGCCTTGTGCTATCGCCAACCAAGTAAACGCCCAAACTAAGTTAAAGATGGATAACTCATGAGTTAGAAGCCAAGTTCCCGACGCCAAGATAATCAAAATAGCTAGGCTCATCAATTGGGGCGTACTAAACCTACGATTGAGTAAGTTTAAAGCGACGCTACCTATCAGTAAGCCCGCCGAAGGAACAATCATCAATGAACCATACTCAGCGGCGGTCAGACCCAATTGCTCTTGCATTAAGAATGGAAACAACGACAGCGATACCAAACTCGCCATGTAGCTCATCCAGTTGTAACTGGCACTGGTCAACACTTGCCGATTGGTCAACAAGCGCCCGTAGTTCTTCACTACTTGGCACGCATCAAAGCGGCTCTTTCCGTATGGCAAAGTTTCATGTAGAACAAAGTAACCCAGCGTAAATATCGCTAATAGGTACAGTAAAACGAACAGGAACACCGCCTGCCAACCGAGGTGAAATGAAATCCAACCACCGAATACCGGCGCAATGATCGGCATAATCGAAGCAGTGATCGAGATATAAGACAGCGCTTTGGTAAGCTGAGAACCATCATAGCTATCGCGAAGCACGCTTCGCCCAAGAACCGAGGCACTACCCGCCCCTAAACCTTGCAGCAAGCGACCAACTTCTAGCGCCGTCATATTGTCAGAAAACACAACACAAACGACAGTACCAATCAAATAAACACCCTGACCTAACAAGAAGATAGGTCTTCTTCCCACCGCATCAAACATTGGTCCGTAAAATAGCTGAGACAAGCCAAAACCCACCAGAAACAGCGTGACGAGCAGCTGTACATCTACTTGAGTAGCACTTAAGTCAGAAGCAATTAACGGCAATGCTGGCAAGTAGATGCTCACACCCACCTGCCCCGTAGCAATAATCATCATTGCTAAGAGTAACGGCGTTTTTTTAAAGGTCGATTGGCTCAAAAAATTCCCTATTCGTTTGATATTTGTTCATTAGATGAGTTTACATTCAAAACCAATAATTGATAATTAGCTAAATTGGAATTTTATTAAGTCCCAACAGGAAATAATATGGATTGGATTCTTAACGTAAAAAGCTATGTCAGAGTAGTGGAAGAAGGCAGCTTCAATGGTGCAGCTCGAAAACTGAACACCACCAGCTCGGCGATCAGCAAAAGAGTGAACTGGTTAGAAGAGCGTATTGGCACTCAACTATTAAAGCGCACCACACGCTCAATTAGTCAAACCGAAGCCGGCGCGCTCTTTTACCTGCGAGCCAAGGATCAGCTCGACAATTGGCAGTCCATTATTGATGAGACTCGCTCGGTTAACCAAACCCCAGCAGGCCTGTTAAAGATAGGTGCAACGATTGCGGTTGGCTCTAAGTTTCTCGTGCAATATATGGACGACTTCTTAGAAAAGTATCCGGACATTAAGGTGCAGCTGATCACGACCACGCCAGGACAATTACCAGAGTTGGGCTTGGATCTAGTGATCAGCCGTGAACTGGAACAGCTCAACTCTTTAAGCTTCAAGAAAACACCGCTGTTTGAACACAAAGCCAGCTTCTATGCAGCGCCAAGCTATTTAGCTAAACATGGTTACCCCGCCAACGAGCAGGACTTAGAACAACACAACTCTTTAATTTGGGGAGAGCGCCCTACCCGAGAAGTCACACTCACCAAAGGGCAGCGCATCACTCTCAATGGTAACTTTGCTACCACCAATCCAGAGGCTTTGTTTCATGCTGCGAAGCGAGGAATGGGCGTACTGTTAACCATCAAAGCGATGATCAAAGAGGATCTAAAACAAGGGACATTAGTTCCAGTATTGCCAAATATTACTGCCGACGAAGTGATGGTTTACGCGTACTACCCTAAGCTTGATTACTCGCATACGCGAACCAAGCTCTTTTTGGACCATCTGAAAGATAGACTAGACAAAGAGCGTAGTACGCAAGCTCTGTGAAATAAGTCACATTTTAATTTGAAAAGTTATACAACACGGCCAATAATAAACTTGACGCATATAGATTATACAAGTTCGCACATATACAAGATAATACGTATACAGCTTACACAGTGAATCTGGTTAACTAGGGATGGTGACTATGACTCAACATACGCACAACAGCATGATAGACACAGAGCGCATTGGCCGTTTGCTGAAATTGGAAGGTATCGACCTTTTAGAATCAGCTGTGCTTACTTTACATCAGACCTTTGATACTCAATACACTAGCATCATTGAGAAGAAGCACTTCCCTGACCAAACCGTTCCTTTGGTGATCGCCCATTCTGACCATGTATTGCATGACAAAATCAATGCGCGCCATGGTCACATCTACCAACAAGCCGTCAATCAAAGACACCCAGATTGCTCGTTTGCTCAGTACGTCGTCCAGTCATTGCCGACATCGGCATTTAGGCAGGAAATCACCTCACAAAACTCCATCGCGATCCCGACTCGAACTCAAAGTGGCGAAGTGATGGGCGTGCTGTTTTCAACGTTCACCTCGCCTCTTAGCCCTGATCAGCAACAAGACGTGATAAAGCACCATCAATTGTTCGCCGACATTATCATCCACACCTTACGTGAAATGTGGTTTAACGATCGTTCCGAGCAACTGGTGAATCAACTCAGTTATGAGGTGTCACACGACAGCCTAACCGGGTTACTCAACCGAAGCTGTTTATCAGATACCTTAGAGTCGATTACTCAACAGAGCGTCACTCCGTTTACATTGGCTTTACTCGATATCAATAGCTTCAAAGCCATCAATGACATGCACGGCAATTATATTGGCGATAAAGTGCTTCAATTTGTCGCAGAAACTTTGCGTCGAACCTTACCCGAAAGCAACCTGACTTTCCGGACTGCAGGCAACGAGTTCGCCTTCATTACCTACCATTCCGATCCAATATCCGTTTGCGAACAAATATTGGCTAAGATTAAACAAGGTTACAGCAGTGTCGATATAAAGATCGATGTCAATCTCAGCATTGGTATTGCGCGCTCAGACGGAGACATCAAAGACATTGAGCAGATCATCTTCAACACCAGTTTAGCGCTTAAAGAGTGCAAACATAGCCAAGATACTCACATTCAATGTTATGACACCCATCTAAGGGTGCGCTACCAAAGAAAGGCTGAGTTAGTTGCCGCTTTACGAAATGAGCTTGAAAACCCAATTTCAAATAATTATGTACCTAGTGGCAATGGTATGTACGTGGTTGTGCAGCCAATTGTCAGTCAAGGTGACACACAGTGGGAATACTTCGAGGTACTGACTCGCTGGAAAACCGCCAGACACGGTGACATATCGCCTGTGGAGTTCATTCAAGTGGCTGAAGAGTCTGGGCTGATTGTCGAGCTAGGTGAGCGTATTATTGAGTTAGTGTGCCGCGCTAAAACCACCTTAGAACAAGGCTTAGGTTACAAGGTTAAGCTTGGAATAAACTGTTCTGCTCATGAGCTTACCGACTCGAAACGCTATATATCCTACCTCACTCGAACCATTGAAGAACATCACTTTAAAGCTGAAGAGTTTGTTATTGAGTTAACCGAAACGGTGTTGTTATCTCCAACCCAAGAGACCAAATCGGCACTTAACTTTTTGAGAGGGCAAGGCTTCACCATTGCGCTCGACGATTTCGGTACTGGATACTCCAGTTTGAACTACATTCACAGCTACCCCATCGACTGCATTAAAATTGATGCCACCTTTATCCGTAACTTGCTGACTAGCTCAACATCTGAGAGCGTCGTTTGGTTGATTGTTCAGCTTGCTCATAGGCTCGATGTGTCATTGGTTGCGGAAGGCGTAGAGAAGCGTGAGCAATTGGAAAAACTGCACGCAATGGGATGTGACAAGATACAAGGTTACCTCTACTCACCACCGATGCGACCAGAAGCTATCGTCAGCCATATCACACATTCGGAGCCCTTGGCTTAGACCGCTATCCTTGTTTAACCTAGGATCAAAAAACCGCGAGAACATGACTCTACTCGGAGTGATGCTGTCGCGGTTTTAGTTGGCTGTTTGGTGAGTAACAGCCTTATTCAGGGTTATCTCTAAACGATCTGGCTAGCTGTTATTAGCTTGGGCTAACGCGACCTTTAGCAACTTATCAGCTTCATCTCTTGCTGCTACAAACGTCGCTTTTTCCTTTTTAGGCACAGAATCTGCCATCGGGATATTTGCTGTCATTGCATTCACAGGACGACCACGTTCAATCAGCTCGTAGTGCAAGTGTGCGCCGGTCACTCGGCCAGTTTTTCCAGACAAACCAATACGCTGACCACGAGATACCGTTTGTCCTTTACGAACCAGGATCTTACTCAAATGTAGGTAACGTGTTTTGTACGTGCTGCCGTGCTGAATGACCACGTAGTTACCCGCGTATGGGTGCTTACGCGTCATAATCACTTTGCCGTCACCCGTTGCTTGAACCGGCGTACCAACTGGCGCCGCGAAATCTGTACCGTTGTGCGGTGATACTCGGCCTGTCACGGGGTGTAAGCGCTTAGGGTTAAACTGAGAACTTTGGCGCCAGCTACTGCTCACAGGGTAACGTTGGAAAGCACGTTGTAAGCTATCGCCATTAGCATCGTAATATTGTCCATCAGTGTGTAAGTACGCTGACACAACGCGGTTACGATTCATGATTTTAATCGCTTCAATTTCACGTTTGCCAGTTGCAACACCATCAACATATTGTGCTTTTTGAAGCACTTCAAACTGATCGCCAGCGCGTAGGTCTCGGCTAAAGTTCAGCTTGTCCTTAAGAAGAGTCACAATATGGTCAATCTCAAGACTGCTCAGGCCAACCTTGTTCGCCGACATAGAGAAGCTGCCTTGAATATCACCCACTAAAGGTTTTTGCTTCCATTCACCAGGAATAGAGATGTCTTCGAATTCGTAGCTGCCGTCATCCAGCAGTCGGTAAACCACTTTGTCTGCGACGCTAAATTGAAGTTCCATTTTAGAAAGGTCGCCGGTCGCTTCATCACGCCAAAAGCGTAATGTATTACCCGGACGAAGCGTATCTAAAGCAAGGAAGTTCAAATCGGTTTCCATCACGCTCATCATCGATTTATAAGAAAATCCAAGTTGCGTGAAGATGCTACTCAAGTTATCGCCAGATTGAATTTGATACTCAAATGTCGGCGGCTCAATAACGGTAACAGAAGATGGTGACAGAATAGACTCAATAACGGTTGAGTCTGGTAGATCAAGCTCGATCGTTTTTGTCAGATTTGATTGCGAAGATTGCAGAGCAACTCCAATCGCTGCAATAAGTGGCAGTCCTAAAATAGCTACTTTTTTTACAGGTGAAAGCTCGGCAAACGGAGAGGAAAATATTTTTGAATACACGGTAAACAGGTCTTTCTACGATATAAAGGCATAGGATATGCTTTTCAAACGCATAAATCATCAATGCATTGTCATAATATGATGTGAATCTGCCCAACTTAGCCTAAGTCATTGAGTTGCCGTAGATGAAGAGCCTCTAGATGAGAAATAAAATTAACCGCTAAATTTAAAAATAAAAAAGCAGAAACGGCTAGTTTCTGCTTTCTATTGGTTGACGTTATTCCGTTTCGAATAATTAATAAACGAAGCGAATTAGTCGCTGGTTTAAAAAAAGACTATGCGTTAACCGTCGATACTAGACAGTTGTCTTCACCAAACTCATTTGGGATATAACGGTCAGCGTTCGCATCGTTCACCCATTGTTGGTCATCAACTAGGTAGCGGAATTGAAACTCACCATCTTTAGGTAGGCGAGTTTTAAACTTGTAAACCTTCCCTTTGGCCAGTTTTTTCATTGGGGTGGCTTTCCAATCAAGAAAGTCAGCAACGATGGATACAGAGTTCGCTTCCTGAGCTTCTAGCTCGAAGGTCACTTCAACTTCATCTTTCGTCTTAAAAAAACGTTTATTAATCATTCGCAAGCTCCATTTGTAAAAATAAGCGGACACAAAGCTAAGTGTGTCTAAATTTCATTCATCTAACTAAGATAATATGTAATTTGGCTCACATAAACAACAGATCCTTACATTCACGAAAACGTTATTGCTTACCAATTGATTGCGTATCAAAAGAAAAACTCATTAACACCTTTTCAGAAGGGGGTTCTGCAAATGATTGTTCCGCAGAATGCTGAGTAAAGCCGATAAAACCTTCCCCAGTGAGTTTATTCTGTGATTGCGAATCTGGCTGCTGAGCGACCTCCAATGTCTGAATTTGTATACGATCACCCAGTAAAAGTTGGTCGACTAACACCACGCGGCTTCGTTGCTGGTCATGTTTAAACAGGCCAAGATAATAGAAAACACCGCTGCCTTGGTTAGATATCCACATCGGCGCGACAAAGAAACTCGCCTTGCCCAGCGTGACAGCTGAAAGATTATTGGTGTCTACCGCTACCACACCGCGCTCAACACCTGAGTCATAACGTCCAAACGCGATGGCTCTAGGCTCATCAACTTCATTGATAAACGCGTAGGCGTTAGTTTCAGGAACTTTAATTGTCCATGGGTTGGTCGTCTTCAAATCAAAAACGGCTTCTACGACTGGCTCATAACTCACTTGAGAAGAAGGAAACTTCGCCAAGATCTCTTCATCACTTAAGCTAAAGCGATAAATACCCGCTACTATCACCACAACCAGCATGACAATTGGAATCAGTAGAATCAGGGGAATAGGTAAGATTTTCTTTTTCATGGGCATTTATATTCTTTTGTTTTCATCCAGTTGTGCAGACCATAAAGGGCTTTAGTATAATTATCAATACAGGGTTAACCAGAAGTGGAGCATGGATGGATATCAATCATATTAAAGATAGAAATATCAGAAGTTGCGAATGCCGCTGTGGAGCAGTCAACCTAGTATGCCGAGGCGAACCTCAACGTACCTCTGTCTGCCATTGCTATGAGTGTCAGAAACGCACCGGAAGTGTGTTCGGCGTTCAGGCACGGTTCCCAATAGAACAAGTCACACTCAGCGGGGAAGTGACCTCTTTCTCACGCATCAGCGATACGGGTAATGAAGTCACCTATCAGTTTTGCCCCAAGTGTGGCACCACCATGCTTTTGCAGTCGGTTGCCGCCGCCGATTTTTATATCGTCCCGCTCGGATTATTTAAAGAGCAAGACTTCCCACTGCCGAGCTTTTCGGTTTATGAAGAACGCAAACACGGTTGGGTTAAGTTCGACCACCAAATGAGCCATTACAGCTAGTTTGTCATTGAGCGTTATCTTTACCTCGTTATTGACCGTTATCTTTATATCGCAACAGTATTAAAACAAACTGCAATACTGTTGCCTAAGATCAAATATCAACGCTCCACAGCGCTAGCGTATCTTTTGTCTAGCGTTATAATCTTGCTCCTCTATTTAACCCAGGGTGAACCACATGATTTCTAAGCTACCTCGCTGGGTTGAATACGGCGCCCTTTTGTTAGCTGGTCTTGCTGGCAGTGTTAATGCTATCGGCTTACTTGGCTTCCAACATCAAGCTATCTCCCATATCTCCGGCACCATGTCTTTGCTAGGCAGTAGCCTGCTTACACCGACCTCGGCTTCTGTTCACCTCCTATTGGTGATCATGAGCTTCATGTTAGGTGCGGCGTTCAGCGGGTTCTTTATTGAAAACCAAGCATTGAAGTTAGGACGCCGTTACGGTGTTGCGCTATGTATTGAGGGGGGATTGCTGTTTTTGGCGCTGTGGACACTGTTGCAAGGCTATACTTCAGGTCAGTATTTCGCTTCAGCCGCGTGTGGTTTGCAGAACGCGATGATCACCACTTACAGCGGGGCGATCATTAGAACAACACACATGAGTGGGATCATTACCGATCTGGGGATCATGATTGGTGCTCGCTTAAAGGGGATGCCTTTTGACCGCCGTAAAGCCAAACTACTGATGTTCATTGTGGTTGGCTTCCTGTTTGGCGGCTTAAGTGGCGCTTGTCTGTTCCAACGCTTCGAAATCTTGGCATTGGCTTTCCCAGCTTCTTTCGCCTTCATTATTGCGTTTAGCTACTGGTTATACTTGACCTATCGAACTGAAACCCCAGTCAATTTATAAATATCTGGCAATATAACCTCAAACTACGTAACATCCGCAACACTTTATTCTAAACTCTTAATACGTTGCAGAATAACCAGCATGAATATTTAGCGATATTTGATGAATAGTATTGCAAGCGATATTAATACTGGGTAATCTTGCACCCAATGAGAAAATACGGACGTTTAGTGAATAAAAATGCCAAGGATGTGGCTTTTTTACGTGTAGAAATTCGAGAACAATAACATGTCTAACAACACGAATACTGCTCAAACAGAGAAATCTAAAGGCAGTTTCTGGGTTTTCTTAATCCCATCATTGATTGGTTTATTCCTTTTCATGGCACCCATCAGCTATCAAGGCGATCTAACCATCCCTGTAGCTATCTTAGCCAAATCAATTCAAGCGGTTTTCGGTGAATATCTAGTCCCTATCATCACTGCGATCGTTGCCTTCATGTCTGTAGCTTCAGTTTTAAGCACCATTTTTAAGCCTACATTCATTACATCAAATTCATTTTTAAACGGCCTTTTCAACCCATCTCCATTGTGGTTGCTGGTTCGTTTAATTGGTGGTGCTGCAGCCGTTATGGCTTTCTTCCAAGTTGGCCCTGAGGTTATTTGGGAAGAAAACACCGGTGGTCTGGTTCTAGAAGGTCTGCTTCCGACACTGTTCTCAGTATTCATCTTTGCAGGTTTGCTACTGCCGCTTCTACTTAACTTTGGCCTACTAGAGCTGTTTGGCACGCTACTAAGTAAAATCATGCGCCCAATCTTCAACCTACCAGGTCGTAGTGCGATTGACTGTATGGCTTCTTGGTTAGGTGACGGCAGCGTTGGTATCCTGCTTACAAGCAAACAGTACGAGAAGAAATTCTACACTCAGCGTGAAGCTGCGGTTGTTGGTACGACTTTCTCAGCAGTATCTATCACATTCAGTCTTGTGGTTATTGCTCAGGTAGAACTAGAGCACCTATTCCTACCTTTCTACGCAGCAATCTGTTTAGCGGGTATTGTGGCAGCGGTAATCATCCCTCGCCTTCCACCACTAAGCATGAAAAAAGATACTTTCATTGATGGCAGCAAGCCTCACAAAGACGCTGACGCGATCCCAGCAGGTCACTCAACATTCTCTTGGGGCCTTGAGTTAGCAGTAAGCAAAGCATCGCAAGTAAAGTCGGCTAAATCAGTATTTGCTGAAGGCATCCGTAACGCAGTCGATATGGTATTTGGCGTACTGCCTGTTGTTATGGGCCTTGGTACGATGGCGCTGGTTATTGCGGAATACACTTCTGTATTCTCATTCCTAGGTCAGCCTTTCATTCCATTCCTAGAGCTACTTGGTGTTCCTGAAGCGGTTGCAGCATCTGAAACGATTGTTGTTGGTTTTGCGGACATGTTTATCCCAGCAATCCTTGCGGCTTCTATCGACAACGAGATGACTCGCTTTGTTATTGCAGCAATGTCGGTAACTCAGCTGATCTACATGTCTGAAGTGGGCGCTCTACTTCTAGGCAGTAAGATTCCAGTGAACATCTTAGAACTGTTTATTATCTTTATTCTGCGTACGTTAATTACGCTTCCAGTTATCGCTGGTGTAGCGCATCTAATATTCTAAATTAGATACTACTTATATAATTCAATAAAGATTCAGTTTATAAAGCCTCACTTTTGTGGGGCTTTTTATTTGCGAAAATATATACACAGTATTATTTAGAGTTCAATCAATTTATAAGTTCTGCAAATTATTCGATTTCATATCGTTTATTCACCCCGCCTCTTGCTAATAGAAAACTGAACGCATAACTATCAAATTAATACATTCTTAATCCCTCCTTAAACTCCGTCTAACCCCATTCCCCAACTCATTGAACCAAATACTAAAAGTAGCAAATATGTAATTTAGTGAATTTTGTATTGTTTAGGTTGTTGTATTTTTGTAGTCTATTTTGTGAAATTACATTCAAGTAAAATTCAATCTAGTCGATATATATAATTACAAAAACACGATTAACTTTAGTCTTCGCAAAGCCTGTGAGAAGGGGAAAACTCAATGAAATTTAGCCATAAGGTGGTTGCTGCATCATCAGCCTTGCTGCTAGTGACAGTATCATTGCTTTCAATACAACAACTGTACACTGTAAGAAGTGCAGTAGAAAACCACGTCAATGCGAGCCTGAAAGAGATGGTCTCGGGCGTGAAAAATACCGTCGTATCGGAGATGAACGCCAAGAAAGCGTTGGCTCAATCGACGACTGAAGTCATCGAGATCAACCCTGAAGATCGCGCTTACGTTAAAGAAATCCTAGAAAAGCCAAAGCTTAAAAACAGCTTCCTAGCGGTTGGTTTTGGTTATGAAGCAAACGGTTTCGTTATTGAAAATGATGATGGTTGGGATGCAGGTCCAGATTACGACCCGCGAATTCGTCCTTGGTACATTGATGCTAAATCCAAAAACAGTTTAGTTGTTACCGCGCCTTATGTGGATGCATCAAGTAAGAAAGTCATCATCTCTGTGGGGACGCCAGTTAAAGACAATGGACGCTTCACTGCAGGTATGTTCTACGACCTAGAATTGACGAACCTTGCTACCTTGGTCAACCAAGTGAACTTGTTTGATGCGGGTTACCTGTTCCTAGTCACTGCCGACGGCACCACGATTGCTCACCCAAATGCGGAAAACAACGGTGAAACGCTTTCAAGCTACATGCCACAAGCGACTATTCGTGAAGGCTCTCAAGAAATTGAAGTCGACGGCAAAATGTTCCTAGTTAACTTCACCCACATCCCAAGTGAAGATTGGTACATTGGTGCCATCCTGGATGAAGAGATCGCGTTCCAAACCGTTGAAGAGTTGAAGAACAGCTCAATGATCTACTCATTGATTGCGGTGATTCTCAGCATCATTGCTCTAACAGTTCTGATTCGCGTGTTAATGCGACCACTGGATGCACTTAACCAAGCCATTCAAGACGTAGCAAGCGGACAAGGTGACTTAACTAAGCGCCTAGATACCAACACAGACAAAGAGTTCTCTGACCTAGCGAAAGGCTTCAATACCTTTACCGAAAATCTGCAAAATCAGATCATTCAATCGAAAGCGATTGGTGTTGAGATTAAACGCGGTACTGAAATCACAGTGAAAGGTGCGGGCGAGTCAGCGAAAGCAATGAATACCCAGCTGCAAGAGCTTGAACAGTTAGCAACTGCAATGAACGAGATGGCGGTTACTGCAACTGAAGTTGCAAACAATGCTCAAGGTGCAGCAGCAGCAGCTCGTGAAGCAGACGAAGCAACGCTAGACGGCACATCTGTCGTAAGTGACACCACTCAAGCGATTGATAACCTTTCAGCTCGTATCGACCAAGCGGTTGCCGAAGTACAAGTACTTGAATCAGCAACGGCCAACATCGAAACGATTCTAAAAGTAATCAACGATATTGCAGACCAAACCAACCTACTGGCATTGAATGCGGCTATTGAAGCGGCGCGTGCTGGTGAGTCAGGCCGTGGTTTCGCAGTCGTTGCCGATGAAGTTCGCACTCTGGCACAACGTACTCAAGAATCGACCACTGAAATCCGCAACATGATCGAGCAGCTCCAAGCGGGTGCAAGCTCAGTATCGAACGCGATGAACCAAAGTAAAGACACAGCCACTGACGCCGTTGAACGCGCTCAGCAAGCGAACTCTTCACTTGACCGTATCCGTGACGCGATTCAACGTATCTCAGATATGAACATCCAGATTGCTTCAGCGGCAGAAGAGCAGAGCTTGGTAGCGGAAGAGATCAATAACAACACTGTTAAGATCAAAGACCTTTCAACACAAGTATCCAACGCAGCCCAAGAAGCGAACACAGCGATGCAGGTTCAAACGGACAATGTTCGCCAACAAGACGAGCTATTGAACAAGTTTACGGTTTAACCGCCTTACCGTTGAACTAACACTCTTGTTTAGTAACTAATAAACAGCTTCAAATAAAAAGCCCCGCTTACTGATTGCCAGTAGCGGGGCTTTCTTTTCAATATTGTCTTTCTAACCGATTGGGCTTAACTCATAACAGATTCGGTCGAGTTGGTCGTCAGCATCATGCACTGGTTAGGCTCAACCTTAATGGTTAACTCCTTTCCAACACAGTCGAACACTTCTCCAGACAACAAATCGGTCACTGCACCAGTCCAATTTAATGAGGCTGTTTTGCTTCGTTTCGACTTGTTGATCACCACAATGCCTTTATCGCCACGAACAAACACCAACAAATCATCATTCGCTTCAACAACACGCATCGCTTCGCCATGAACATGGTTATGGAATTGAATCATGTTTTTCATGTAAGGCGCTTGCCAGTCGTTAAGCCAACGAGGTTGACCGTTCTTGTCCAGAATACCGCTCGTACTCAGCTCACTGTAAACAAGCGGCACACCGCCGTCTCGACCAAGAATGAAAGCATGAGCCAATCGCTCATCCACTTCATCCATCACATGCTCCAAAAACACCTCGTTGTTTGGAATATCATGAGTGACCGCAAACGTGATCGCTCGCATATTCGACAGAGCTTGACCAAAACAGTAAGGGTTAATCAAAGACTTAAAGCTGCCCTGCTCTTCAAATGCTTTGAAGATGGTGTTGAACAGCGGGAAATCGTACGCTCCTAAGCGAGTGTGTTTAAGATATGGCTCGAGGAATAGCTCATACTCTTCTTCTGTCGCACCGCCATCGGTAATGATCTCACCGAAGATGTGCATTTCTTCGCAGATGTCATCCGTCCACACTTTGCGTAGGTGTGCCAGTGTCATGTGCTTTGCCGCATCAATGCGAAATCCCTTCACACCAATCTCTTTCAGTGCTTTTAGGTAGGCTCTTTGTTGTGCCACCACATTATCGTTGTCCAACAGCGTTGGTAGGCCAGGATCGCTCGCGCCACCGGTAATACGCCCGTTTTGCACTTCCCAAGTGTCTTTCCAGTTCTTGATACCAAACGCTTCCACGAAGTCGTTTTCATCAAATAGAGGTTCAGAAAGGTCACCAAATAAACGTATGGATTCATAATAGTCAGCATCTTTTTGATAAGACGCCATGTCTTGCTGATTGGGATACGTTAGATCACCGCGGATACCCGATTCGTTGGCCATATGGTTAAACACGACGTCTACATAGGTACGAAGCCCGTGTTGCTTTAACCTGTTCACCATCGCAGTGAAGTCTTGCGTGTCACCAAGTTGATTGTCGATCACACGATAATCTTGGGGCTGATAACGTTGCCACCATTGGGTGCAAGAATTTCGGTCGCAACCTTTAGGGCCGCGCAGCGATTTCATCGCCGGTGATACTAAAACAGATTTATAACCCAACTCTTGGATCAGTGGGGCGTTCTTCATTACGTCAGCGTAGCACCAGTCAAAAGCATGCAATATGACATCTGTCGCTGGGTTGCTTAACATAGCTGAACTCTCCATGTTGTTCTCCTACCAAACTCGTTTACAGCTTTCTAGATAAATACAAAGGCTAAAAGGCAAAGCTGCATAAATTTCCTTAAGAATGGTATTTATTATATGAGTTACTCATTAAAACCCCTCCTCCTCCTACCAATTAGTCACGGCGGATAGTTAAGGGCGTAGCGCCAATTATCGCATAACGTCTGGGATGAACACTCAACCATTGTGCTTTTAAATGCACCAAAAAGTGACAAAAAAGGAGCGTATATACGCTCCTTTTATTCAATCTAACACATATTTATAACTAAGTTCTGTAAAGAACCTTCACCACATGCCAGCCAAATTTTGTTTTCACAAGGTGGGGTACAAGCGTTTCGCCAGAGAAACAAACCTTATCAAACTGAGGCACCATTTGACCTTTTTTGAACTCACCTAGGTCGCCGCCCTTCTTACCAGATGGACAGGTTGAATGTTTCTTCGCTAGCGTTTGAAATTTAGCGCCCTTTTTAAGCTGCGTCATGATGTCTTCTGCTAGTTCTTTATGCTTCACCAAAATATGAAGCGCTGCTGCTGTTCTTGCCATGATAATTCTCAGTTTGTTGCTGCCAGTTTACTTACGACGATTGCTTAGAACATCGTGAATGCACTGACTGTTGTAAATCTGTTTGCCGCTAACGGCTTATCGACATAAATTCATCGACAGCCAGCGTTTAGCGTGATTTTAACCCAAGAACCGCTATTCTTCACTCTATAACCGAAAACAACTGCCTTAAAGCCATTAAAAACCGCATCGCGACTTGCTGCGGCTTCCATTTCCCTTTAAATTAATCCTTATAAATTAAGCGCGTATTAAGTAGGAGCCACTTATGGCCAAACCGATCAGTAAAGCGAGTCAGTCACAGGGAATGTTGATGTTCAAGTTATCCCTCACTCAAAGTTTTGCGATTGGCACGCTTAAGGTCAGAGAAATCGTCCCTTTTCAGCCGATGACTCAGATCCCCTACTCCCATCATCACGTGATTGGTACAGTGACTATCCGCGACCTTACAGTTCCTGTGATTGATATGTCCGCTGCGATTGGCTTCCGTCCGATAACACCCGCTGAATACCAAGATTGTGTACTCATCGTCACCGACTGTTTAAGAACAGTTGTGGCGTTCTTGGTTCGTTCGATTGATAAAATCATTGAATGCGACTGGAAGAGCATTGAATCTCCACCCACCAGTGTGGGTCGCAATGTGTTTGTTACCGGTATTACACGTTTCGAAGACCGTATTGTGCAAATGCTCGACGTGGAACTGCTGCTTTCTAAGATCTACCCAGCTTATGAGAATGCGCACATCCCAATGCTGACCGATGTAGAAAGGGAACGCCTCAAAGCGTTGAACATCTTATTGGTGGATGATTCCTTGATTGCGCGTAAACAGTTATCTGATGCCTTAGACAGCATCAACATCCCTTACAGCATATGTAACAACGGCTTAGATGCCATCGACCTAATGCGACGCCAAGCCAGCACTGGCAATGCCATTGATCTTCTGGTGAGTGATATCGAGATGCCGGGATTAGATGGTTACGAGCTTGCATTTGAAGTGCAAAACGACAGCGCTTTAAGTCACGCTTACTGTATTTTGCATACTTCACTATCCAGCGAGATCTGTGTTGACCGTGCCAATCAGGTGGGGGCGCATGAAGCGCTTGAGAAGTTCAACGCGGGTGAATTAATCGAAGCTATGCTACGCGGTGCAAAAGTCTTAAACGGCGCCTCTACGGCTGCTTAGGCTCTGTTTTAGAAGCTAAACCTAGCATAGTGCTCAATGGTTTAGCTTCTTAGTCTCTTCTTTCTTCAAATCTTATAAGAATAGAGCTAACCGTTAGTCTTTGTTTTCTGGCATAGACTTTTTCGGCATAGAGTAGCTCTTACTCACAAATTCCACTTCCTCGACTTCATTCACATGATTGGTAAAAGAGGCCAATGCATAGAGAGTGTTCGCGACTAGGTTTGCGTATTTAAAAAGAATCGGGTCTGGCGACTTTTTGCTTTCATGATGTTCAATACTCACCAAAGCTCGCACAACTTTTTTAGCCTGACAACGACACAAGTGAAGTTCACTAGACACTCGGTGCCCACCGGGTAAGACAAAGCCTTTAAAACCACCTTCAAGCTGCTCACGGATACGATGATAGTCTTGCTTGAGCTCGAGCAATTCAGACTCGGTGATGGCAAGCTTACCGCGCACAGAGCCATTCAAGTGATAGATGTTTGGCTGCAAGCGTTGCAGGATCTCACGAACCTGAGGCTCTAGCTCTAAAGACAACACCAATCCAACTCGACAACAAAGTTCATCCGACAAAATCTCAAAATCACAGATAGGACTGTCTTCATAGATAAATGGGTAACAGAACTCGTCCCAATCTCGACTTACTGGTTTCACGTACCGATCCTTACACATAAATAGTCATCAAACGCCAATATACCAAACTCTTTGATTTAGACATAAAAAAGCCCTCACATTGGAGGGCTCCTGAAGAAATAGGTTAAACGAGATTACTCATTAGATACTTTTTTGTGGCCTTCTTGTAGGTGAACGAAGTCCACCAGATCGTCGCCTGACACTTGGTATGCTTGACCAAAGCCTTTAACGAACAGGCCATTCTCTGCTTTAAGGTTGAACAGAGAGAAGTCTTGCAGTTGGCTCAAACCATCAATGATTTCACCAAAACGCTCTTGCATCTGGCCAATCACTTGAGTCCAAAGTTCCGTTTCACGCTCCACAACACTTGCTTGAGCATCAAACGTTAAACGCTTACGTGCGTAAAGCTGCTTCGAGCTCTCTTCGTCTTCGATCATCATCAAAGATACCTGAGGGTTCGCTTTCAAGTTACGAGCATGACGAGCAATATCAGAAATTAGAACAAAGTAACCTTCTTGGTTCTGAACGAAAGGTGCGTAACTTACGTTCGGGCGACCTTCTTCATCAACCGTTGCAAGTTGAAGGGTACGGCGCTCTTGGCGAAACTCTTTAATTTCTGGACCTAGGCGACCTTGTAGACGTTCTTGTTTTACTTGCTGTTCCATGGGTAATTCCTTTCTTCACTTTCTCTGATTTATTATTTTTGCCCGAGGTTGAGCGATCATTAGCGAACTAAACGATCCTCGAGCATTGATGTCTTATTTAAGCCAGTTGGCAACCCTATATAAGATTGCTGCTGATTGTTTACTGTAGATCGTACTTAAGCTTGTTCTTTTAGCGCTTTGAAGCGTTCTACTTGGTCGGCAATAAGCTCACGCTTTTCGTTGCGGCCTAGGTAAATCTTAAAAATGTTCTCACCGGTTTCACTGAAGAAGCCGAAGTAATGACTTTCACGACCCATGAACGCCTTGCTCACCAAACCGATATGTTTAACGTTATCCAGTTTTAGGTGGCCATGAAGCTCGCCCTCTTTGCCCATCAAATTGTAGTAACCACGCGCTACTTTACCTTTCGGGAATGGCGCTTTAACTTCAAAGATAGAACCAAACGAATGCACGATAGTGGTCACAGGGCCCCAACCCACTAAACCTTCTAGAATCTCTTGAGCACGGCTGCCATCTAGCATTACCGCCATGTCGTTTGGAAAAGCAGCAACCACTTCAACTTCTGAAACACCTAGCTTCTCAGCAATTGCTGTTGGCAGTAGTTTTGGCTCTTCTTCTAAAATTAGAGCTACGCGTTGTTCTAGAGTTTCTGTCATTTCTAATGTTGTATCTGTCATTGAATATGTTCCGTATAAACGAGTAATTTACGTAAGTTATAAACTAAAAATTCGATATTAAGCGTGCTTCAAACTTGCATGCGGGTGTACGCCCGAACCTGATGCTTTAGGCGTAGGGTGCATGGCTTGGTATTCAGCGTTAAGCACTTGAATCACACTCTGCGCTAGGCTTACCGCCCAAAAGCTGCCGGCAATAGTCAGGCTCAGATAATCTTCCGAAAGCTCAACTAAACCGTTCTTTTCCCAATGCGCGAACAAAGGCTTGAGGTAGTCGAACGTGTCTTGTCCCATAAAGCTCGGTAGCGTACTTCTTCTAACAACACCAGAATCGAAACCTGCCTTTAATGTTGAGAAGATAGGCTCTAATGAGCTTTGCTTAGTCATCATGGCAATAGGTAATTGACCTTGCTTTATAGACTCCATGTAGCTGTCTAAAGTTCGATGCTGCATCACACCATGGCCACCTATGTTGCCACCAGCGCCGCAACCAATGGGTAGAACTTCGGCATAAGTTTTCGCTAAGCTGTTGTAAATGCTGCGTTCGCGGTTATCACGAGTCCAGTGGTTTACGCTCAGTTGCTTGACCTTATTTTTTGCCATGAACTCCACACCCGCCAAATACATGCTCGCCTTATCTGGCGTATTCGCAGGCGGTGGGATTTTTCCTTTCTCAACAAGATTCAGCATAGGTGCATTGCCCGCAACAATCAGTTGGTAAAGGTCAATGCCGTGTGCGCCAGTAGACATGTAGTCTTCTAAATCTTGTTGGAACACTTCCATAGATTGGTGTGGCAATCCGTATAGCAGATCAAGAACGATTGGCGCTTGCTCGGTACGACTCAGTGAACTGATACGTTCTAGCACAACCTCTCGGTCATCAAGGCGCTTAGCACTACGTCGAACTTGAGTATTGAAACTTTGAATACCGAATGAGAAACGATTGAAGCCACCTTCAAGCGCACGATCAAATATCTCGTCACCAAATCGATTGATGCGCCCTTCCAATGTCATCTCAACATCGTTTGCTAGTGGGAAATATTGACGAATCGCTTTACCCAACTGTTCAACTTGCTGAGGTGACAAATCGGTGGGTGTTCCGCCACCAATATAGACGGCGTGAAATAGTCCAGACTGAGCCCAAGGCGTTTTGGCTTTCTGCTTTAGCTCGACCATCAGTGCATCGAAATACTCATCCACTAATTTACGGCTTGCGGCATTTTGGAAGAAATTGCAGAACGTACAACGCACACGACAGAAAGGAATGTGGATATACAAGCAACGCTTATCCTGTTTTTTCCCTTCACTCAGCATCAGTTCGTCAAAGAGTTCTAACTTCTTACTGGGGTCGACCGGAATTGAACTTCCTCCGGCATGTGCAGAATGCTTTTTCGCAAACGCAAAACGAAGCGGATCAGGGCTAGAAATGCCCAAGATTGATTCGTCAAATTTATAAATATTAAGACTCATATAATCTCTCTAAACACTTACATAGCAAAGTCTGGAAGACTATTCGCTAAAAACTGAGAGAATCATAAATACACGCAAATGATAATGCAATTGATAATTGATCTTATTTAGATTCTAAGCAATAATCCGATACAGAATTTTGATTTGGTAAAGGATTGATTGTGAACGTTCCTAGATATGTTATTGCAGGCGGTGCATCGTTAGTGATTCATGCAGCGTTGTTGTTTGTCGCTCAAGAATCCAAAGTATTTGCAATGCCTGCAGGTAGCCAATCAAACACGGTATCGATCAACTTCACTCCTAAGAGCGTTCCTTCACAAGCTCAGCAAAAAACAATCACAGAGCCAGTTGAACCAGAACCAGTAAAAGAAACCGTCTCACAAGCTGAACCTAAACCAGTCGAACCAAAAACAGTTGAGCCAAAGCAAGCTAAGCCAACCCCAAAGAAAAAAGCGATCACCAATAAACCTCAACCGAAGAAAGTAGAGAAAAAGGTTGTTGAAAAGAAAGTCGAGAAGAAGCCGGTTCAAAAGAAACCAGTCACTGAGAAAAAGGTGGTCAAGAAAGAACGCCCAGAACCAGCACCACAACCAGAGAAGCTAGCCGACAAGAAAGTCGATAAGAATATGGACGAATCTGCCAACCAGCCTCAGGAAGTAAACCAAGGCGTATCAAACCAAGAGCCAGTTTTGGTCACTAAACCTTCGTTCTCTGCGCGTCCTACCCCACCGAATTACCCTCGCCAAGCAAGACGCCGTGGCGTTGAAGGTGTCGCGACTTACGAGGTCTGGCTAGACGCTGAAGGTAAACAAATTAAACAAGCATTAGTAAATTCATCAGGCGCACTAATGCTCGATAACGCCGCATTAGATGCCATTAAACAATGGAAATTCTCACCTCACACTGTCAATGGTCGAGCGATTGCTCACCGAGTACAAATACCTGTTCGTTTTAGGTTGGATTAATCATGCAACAAATCAGTTACTTACAAGATCAACTTGGCTTAATGACTTGGCCTCTTCTTATCTGTTCAGCATTAACAGCAATGATCATCGCTGAACGTGTCTTCCAAGTCATGCTCAGCATTGGTGTGGGCAAACGTGCCATTCGTCGCGAGTTAAACCAAATCTCACCAACCAACAGTAAAGAGATTGAAGCGCTTGCTCAGTCGATTTCAGGTAAACGCCCGCTACTGTACAAGGGCGTGTCAATGTTGCTTGCTCACCACTCTTTCTCAAAAGGGTTACGAGAAGATGCCGCTGGGATCTGGCTACAAGAAAAACGCCACCAGCTTCATGCAGGTTTAAGACTGCTTGGTTTGATCGGCGTGATCAGCCCACTCATCGGCTTGCTTGGTACGGTACTTGGTCTTATTGAGATGTTTAAAGGCGTTGCCGCGACAACAGGCAGCATCACGCCTAATGACTTGGCAGACGGTCTTGGATTAGCAATGAGAACCACAGCTGCGGGTTTGATGATTGCACTTCCAGCTATTTCAGGTGCTCAGCTACTAGGGTTATGGGCCGATCGAGTGCTGGCTCAATTGGAGCATACATTGAACTATGTGAATGTGTGGCTAGAAGGCATGTCGATTCAAACCAATCAGTCTGATGATACTCAAGGCAAGCCTGTCAACAAAACCTCTATCGGTGATGTGAGCCAAGCATGATTAAAACGCCCCACTCATCTCACACACAGAGCCTAGCGCCGGACTTAACACCGCTGCTCGACATCATTTTTATCGTGATGGTTTTTCTATTGCTTACGGCATCAGTAAAGCTGGAATCGCTAGAAGTTGAGCTGCCAAGCTCGGATGTCAAAAACGTTTCTGAAGTCCACAAGGATTCGATTAGCGTCAATATTTTAGACCGTGAACCCTATTGGGCAATTAACGGCCAAGAATACATCGACTGGGAAAACTTCAAGATTGCCCTGTTAGAAGAGACTGGTTCAACGGATAAAAAACCGATCATCATTGGCGCAGATAAAGCCGCCAACGTTGAAAACCTAGTGAAGTTGCTTTCATTCCTTCAAGAAAACGGAATACCAGCGACTCAACTGCTCACGGACGATGGTTAGAACAATACTCAATTTTTATGAGGCCTAGAGTTTATGAAATTTGGCTCCTGATAGCTAAGAGCAAATAGACAGAACTAAGCCTCTCTATCGATTCGAACTCACAATGCGAACGGACTGCTCACTGAGTATCTTCGCGATACAAAAAGAAAATATAAAGAACTTATTATGAACAACTTAAACGTGCTCAATAAATTAAAGACCAAGACACATCTCCTTTCAGTTGCCGCTATGAGCTTGGCACTTAGCGCACCCGCAATGGCCAACGACACTGAACAACCTAGAATCATCAGTGCTGGCAGTGCCGTTACTGAATTGGTTTTGGCATTAGGTGCTGAAGAACAGCTAGTCGCGATTGATGTGACCAGCCACTTTCCTCAAGCAGAAAACCTACCAAAGATTGGTTATCACCGAAACCTGTCTGCGGAAGGTTTGCTTGCCCTAGAGCCAACCACTCTGATTGGCTCTGATGAAATGGGGCCAGACAACGCGATCTCTCAATTAAAATCGGCAGGCGTCGATGTAGAGATCGTGAACACTGAAGCAAACGTTGAAGGGCTGTTAAAGCGTATCGACCAAATCGCCAAGATTACCCATACCGAAGATCATTCGCAGCAAGTGAAAGCCGAAGTAAATCAGAAGATCGCTGCACTGAAAGCGAACCAAGTACCAAGCGACGAAGCGAAGAAGGTGCTTTTCTTATTGCTGCATGAAGGCCGTCCTGCGAACGTTGCTGGCGGTGAAACTTCGCCAAATGCAATCATCGAGTTAGCTGGCGGTGTGAACCCTGCAGCTCAAAGCCTAACGTCTTACAAGCCACTGTCGATGGAGTCACTGGTAGAAATGCAGCCAGATGTGATTCTAGTCAGTGGCCGTAGCTACCAAAAGATGGGCGGTGCTGATGCCATCCTGAAATCGCTACCTATGTTAGCAGCGACTCCTGCAGGTATGAACAAGCAAATCATTACCGTAAATGGCAGTGCTTTGGTTGGCGGGCTTGGCCTAGAAAGCCTTTCAGAAGCTAAGCGATTAAACGCACTTATCTATCCGCTATAACTTATCTACCCGCTATAACGCGACTACCCTATTTTTACTGTTGCTAGTTCAATGCCCGTCACCAGCCTACTTTCGCTAATGTTGGTAATGGATATTGAAGTTAGCAGTGGACATTGAGGCCCTTTATGTTGTTACGATCCGTCCCGCTGAAAACATCGATGTTAGGCCTAGGTGCTACCCTAGTCTTCGTCGCACTGTTTTCAATCACCGTTGGGCCAATGAACATTAGCTTGGCTGACAGCGCAGCGAGCTTACTCCAGCCAAACAATGATTTGGCACCCCACATCAACTTAGTGATTCAAGAGATTCGCTTACCTCGAACCATTTTGTGCATGTTGATTGGTGCGATTCTCGCGTTATGTGGTGCTGTTATGCAGGGCCTATTTCGAAACCCGCTTGCTGAGCCTGGGATCATCGGTGTATCTGCTGGGGCGGCGCTAGGTGCAGCACTGGCCATCGTACTTTTCTCTGAGCTATCGCTTCAATACCCTGCTTTCATGAACTTTGCTGCGGTTCCTGTGTTCGCTTTTCTTGGCGGCGCTTTAACCACACTGTTGGTGTATAAGCTAGGCACGGGTAAATTCGGCACCTCTGTCACCATCATGTTGTTGGCGGGTGTGGCGATCAGTGCGCTCTCTGGCGCTGGTATTGGCTTCTTGAATTTCATTGCTGATGACCAAATGCTACGCGATCTTTCATTGTGGTCGATGGGTTCATTGGCTGGCGCTAAGTGGTCAGGCATTTTGCTGGCTGCTGTCACGCTCGTTGGATTGTTTGTTGTTTTCTACCGCCAAGCGATGTCTCTAAATGCTCTATTACTGGGCGAGTCAGAAGCGCAACACCTTGGCATCCCAGTACAAAAGCTTAAACGAAAGCTGATTCTACTGACGGCTGCAGGCGTTGGTATCACGGTTAGCCTGTCTGGCATGATTGGTTTTATTGGTTTGGTGATCCCACATTTAGGTCGCATGTTAGCAGGCCCTGACCACCGAGTTCTGTTGCCACTATCAGCGGTACTAGGCGCACTACTGCTAACCGCCGCAGACATGTTCTCACGTGTGGTACTTGCTCCGGCAGAGCTACCTGTAGGTATTGTCACTGCGATTATCGGCGCTCCATTCTTCTTGTATCTACTATTTCAACAGAAAGGGAGAATCCTTTAATGTTTCCTTCAGCTTTAAAAGCGACCGATATCGAAGTGAAGTTCGGCAGTAAAGTGATATTAGATGGCGTTTCTATTGAGATTGAAGCGGGAAAGGTAACCACACTGCTTGGGCCAAATGGCGCAGGTAAAAGCACGCTGCTTAAAGCTTTGTGCCAAGAGATATCAAGCAACGGCGATATTCAATACTTTGGACATAGTAAAGACAAGTGGCCTTCTCACAAGTTAGCTAAGCACCTTGCTATGCTTCCTCAACACAGCACCTTGACCTTCCCATTCTTGGCACATGAAGTTGTCGAGCTTGGTGGGATTCCTCTGCAAGAATCCAACAAGAAGCTGACCAGCATTGCTAGCCAAAAAATGGATGTTGCTGATGTGACTCACTTGAGTGAAAGGCTTTATCCTTCACTATCAGGCGGTGAAAAGCAGCGAGTGCACTTGGCTCGAGTGTTAACTCAGCTTCACCACTCTGGTGACCAATGTATTTTGATGCTTGATGAACCAACCTCTGCACTGGATCTTGCCCACCAGCACAACACCTTAAAGATTGCGAGAGAATTAGCCGATAACCACAATGCCGCGGTTATCGTGGTTTTGCATGATCTCAACTTAGCCGCGCAGTATTCCGATCGATTGGTGGTATTGAAAGATGGCAATTTGGTGTGTGATGGCAAGCCTTGGGATGCACTGAAACCTTCGATGATAGAAGATGTGTATGGTTACAAAAGTATCGTAGAAAAACACCCTACCATGAGCTTCCCTCAGGTTCACCCCGCACAATAAGTCCGATTAAGGAGCGACTCGTTTTGAGTATTCGTTCTTGATAACAATGACGTAATCCTAAGCCTCGATTTGTTCGGGGCTTTTTATTGGCTCACAGCCACTCTCTCAGCTTAAACTCAATTTTATTAATAACCACAGCAGCAAACACCAAAACGACTCACCTTGAGCATTTGAGGCTCTAGAAATGAACACTACCCGTTAGGGTTACTTAGCTTTTAACACTGAAGAGGAAAACAAGTCACGGGCGTAAGCATATAAAAAGAAAAGAAATAACATCATTCAGCAAACAGCGACATCGGTGTGGGATTGAGAGAAAAACGCACAAGAAGTGAAACTGCAGGCACAAAAAAAGCCCCCGCAGGAGCTTCTTTTATTGAGTGCTGATTATTGGCTCATACGAATCAATGATTTACCAATCAACCACTCTAGTTCTTTACCGCTAGTATCGCCAAACTGAGTTTCAGTCAGCTTGTATAGACGATCAATACCGTTTGCAGCGAACTCATGCGCGCTCTCAGCAGTAACGATATGATGGAAAAGTAAACGTAAAATTGCTAGGAACTCAGCGTCTTCAAGTGCTGCAACCCAGCTAGCTGAAAATGCGTCAAGGCCATTTTCAAAGTCAATGTGTTCCATGAACATCTTGAAAATACGACCGTCTAGAGCAGCAGTAAAATCCGTTTTCTTTGGAAAGTGATGACTTATACCTGTACGAGAAACACCCGTTTGTTGACTCAACGTCGTGTATGACATCTTGTCGTAACCCAATCTTAGTAGCTGGTCTACAACGGCATCCATGATTTTCTGGATCGTGATTTCTGTATCTTCTTTACTACGCTTTGGCATATTCAGGCTCTTCTCTTTGTAAATCCATCTAACTCAATCAAATGAAGTCAGAATGAAAATCGTTATCAGCATTATGTGAGCAAGGTATTTTTTCGCAAGTATTTCCATTAAATACCAACAAATACTTTGTACGAACAATTTTACAGTGCTGCCTCTTTGGGCACTTTGTCTAATTATTCTTCGAAAGTCACCTTACCTCTCTAAGTGGTTAATCTAAAATAACAACTTAGAATATCAAATACCCAACAATAAATTCATTGTATAAATACCTATCAAGCAATAGATAGTCTTATAAAATTAGTTACGACGCAACTAACTGAATGATATTCTAACAAATTAATGACACTGCTTATCAACAAAACATGAGATAGATCACATACATATTTGGCGACGCGAATGTACACATTCATTTAACCCCTTCAACAAACAACATAGCATACCAGTACAAATTAGTTCAAAGATTTTAATTTTTGTAGATACAGTTCAAATTGCTCGTTAGAATAACCTCAGACTTTGTAAGAGGATTATTATTATGAGCCAAGATATTGGTAACAACGATGTATGTGAAGCTTGCGGCTGTGCAGGCGAAATCGGGTTCATCATTAAAGAAGGCGACGATGTTGCTGAAGTAACGGTTTACGGAAACTCAAAAGCACTTATTGAAGTTGAGTTTGCTAAGTACGTTGAACTTGCTAAACAAGTGTCTAGCAACGTTGAATTTGAAGCATCAGAAATGACTGAAGAAAGCACAGAATTGCACGCTCGCTTTAAATTTGAAGTTAGCGCTGAGAAGATTATTTTTGAACTTAAGACTCGCTCTCTAGCGCGTTAATATAAGCATTTATATTCTTATTGAAAGACGAGTGAATTACTCGTCTTTTTTTAATTGAACCCAAGCCAGTGAACCATTTTGCTCAAAATCGTTTTCTGCAGCGCACTGAATCACTACGCCCCCCACCTCTAACACCGCCCCAATGCTATAAGCCTTGTCATCATAATAACAAACTCGTTGCTGTTGACCGCCTTGTGTCACTACCACCGCAGCTTTACCGGGCGTTGAAATTACTTTGTTGGCACTCGCAGACATTGAGCCAAACATTGAAGCGGCTATCAGAAAAACCTTAACAATTCGTATATTTACTCTAATCATTGATTTACCTGCCATCTTTGTTCCATTCCTCGTTAATCTACCGCCAAATGGGTAAAACACTATGCGAGATTAATTTTTCCATTATAGTGTAAGCGTCTATTGTAATAAGAAGCCTGTTATGCTCAGAATAATTGCACTTATTATTGGTTCCTTAACCATAACAAATGTCAGTGCTGAACCACTCGATCACTATCAAATATTGAACCATCTCGATAATTACGGAAACTTATATCTACGAAATAAGCCTTATACATCACTTCCAACGGGCTTGGTGGTAGATGGTAATCTCAATATAGAGAATACTGCGATCACACGCCTACCCAAAGGGTTAGAAGTGAACGGCAGCCTAAAAGGCTCTAACAGCCAACTCGCTCGAGTCCCGAGCGGGGTTAAGATAAAAGGTTACGTCGACTTGATTGGCAGCCAAATCACTAGTTGGCCAAGAGGTGTAAGAGTGGGCGGCTTTATCAACCTCACCGATACTCCACTGGAAAGGCTACCGAATGGCTTTAGAGTGAAAGGCGATCTGAGCGTGATCCGCACTCCTTTGACTGAGCTACCCAACGGGATCGTGGTTGATGGCGACTTATATATAGGCGGTTCTGGGATTACAACATTCCCCGAGACCATGACAGTCAAAGGCAACATCTATCTGGGCGGCAACACTGTAACCACATGGCCAACCAATCTAGAGCTTGGTGGTGCAGTCGCTCGCTAATTCAGGCTGAAGCTCTAATGCTCTAATGCTCTAATGCTCTAATGCTCTAATGCTCTAATACGTTAATGCTCGATCGCAGCAACAAGTAGCCATTCAGAAACAAAAAAGGAGCCCAAGGCTCCTTTTTCAATTAAATCAAGTTGCTAATCAACTAGCAAGCTAACTAACGCTCGTTAACCAATGTTCTTCACTGGGTTCGCGTAGCTATCGATCAAGTACTGACGCGCGCCTTGTGGCAAGCTCGATAGTTTAGCTTCAAACTCTTGCTTAACGGCCGCTGTAATCGACTCGTCTTCTTTTTCTGCTGCCAGTAAGTTTACTGGAAACAGTTTATAGTTATCGTGGATCTGACGATCGATCTCTTCAGCAAGCGCTTCTGGGGTATCAAAATCTTGGTCGATAACCTGACCGAAGCCAACGTGAACGCGTCCTTTATTACCGATGATGCCTTGAATGATACTTTCGATGTCTTCAAACTCACCCTTTTCGTAACTGCCGTTTACGTCTTTCTCGAAAAGCTCTATCGCTTTAGCTGTGTCACATGGGTCGTTCTCGTAAGAAATAGCCACAGGAACAATCTTCAATGACTTCACGTATTCAGGGAAAGCAATTTTTTGCTTACGTCCTTCAACGTGAAACATTTTCAAAATTGCTGGCTCAGTAAAATCGTTACCGTCTTTCGCACGACCTTCCTTTTGAGCGATCCAGATTGAGTT
Source organism: Vibrio sp. 10N.247.311.51 (assembly GCF_041467855.1). Taxonomy (NCBI): domain Bacteria; kingdom Pseudomonadati; phylum Pseudomonadota; class Gammaproteobacteria; order Vibrionales; family Vibrionaceae; genus Vibrio; species Vibrio sp. 10N.247.311.51. The sequence continues at coordinate 143,905 of NZ_JBFSVK010000011.1, forward strand.
GCCTGTTTCTAGAGAGTGCTTAATGTAAGAAGACAACTGCCCTAGCGCTTTCATCATCTCACGCGGTCCTTTCAGAGAACGCTTTACGATGAAGCTCTTGTTTAAACGCATCAATTCAGTCGCACATGGCTTTTTCAACAGGTTGTCACCGATAGCGATACGACAAGTCTGATGATTATTTTGATGCAAAGCGTAATTTACCAACGCAGGGTCCATAGCAATGTCACGATGGTTTGATACAAACAGATAAGCTTGGTTCGCATCCAGTGACTCGATACCCGTGTACGTCACACCGTTAGTGGTTTTCGCTAACGTGTCGCGTAAGTACTTTTTCACTTCAATCTGAATGGATTCAACGCTAGTCAGCTTGCTCCACTTCATTTTTAAGTACACACGCAAAATCGGGCTCATTAATGCTTTGAACCAAGAAGCATGGTTTGAAAAACGGTAGTGCAAGATTGCACTGATAAATTCTTCATCATTAATAAGACGGTTTAGTGCCGCTGGAATTTCATCATCGCCGTAAGGACGAATATCAACATATGGATCGGTTGGAGAGGTCATTTTTTAATTCATATAATAAAAAGCTGGCTCATTCTACGCGTTGTTTTGACTTCTCGCAGCTACAGAGCCCATACTTTTGACAAGGTCAGACCAGAAACATTGAAAATCCCCTGTTATTGTTGGCATTCTTTAAGATTAACGGTAATCTTGACGCCCCAAAATTAAGGTACTATCTATGAACTTCGCTATTGAATATACATCGGCTTACTTTTCACACTTGGTGATCACACCACGCAAGAAAGTACTTAAACATAGCCTTGTATCGGTTCAAAGTGGCTTGGTTTTGATTAAGTTAGGCAAACAAGAGTATGCCGTTGAACCAGGACAAAGCGTCTGGATTCCGCACGACTGCCTAACGTCACTGACCTACTTTCCAAACACTCAGGTTAACCGCGTCGACTTTTCTGTTCGTTTGACGGATTCATTCCCAAGACAAGCGGGTTACATCACGCAAACTAACCTCTCTTCGGCACTACTAGAAAAGCTAGAGCAAACCAAAGCTCGAGCTTCCAATGCCAATAATACGGAACAAGCGTTTAAAGATATGCTTTCTGTCTTGAAGCAAGAAGTGTTGTCGTTTAAACCACTGCTTTGCGAAAGTGCTCTTTCTCAGCGATTCAATCAATGGAACATTGATGACTCAAACCTGCCACAAGAGCACACTCTGGTGATGGTGATGCGAGAAGCGAAGAAACGCATGCAGTCAGGCCAGAAACGTTCACTTGTGATTGATGACCTGTTCTCAGGCAAAGAAGAAGAGTTCGAACAACTGTGTATGCTTGTTTTTGGTGAAGATTTATAGCTTGGCAGTAAGTGAGTGCTGGTATTTAAACTAGCAAGCCAGATACTAAAAAGCCGCAAAAACTGAGTTTTTGCGGCTTTTTTCATTCTTGCTATTTAGACGCAGATAGCAATCTATCTATGTCACTACCTGTCTAGAATGGCAACTCAACCTGCATCATTAGGTCGGCGTCACGTGAGTCATGCCAACGATAATCAAAGCGCATACGCGGCTGCCCTTCTACTTTCTCGCCAAAACCGATGCTGAGTTGAAGACCATGATTCATCAACCACTCTTCAGTCGACATATCATACTGCTCGTCTTCAAGGTCTTCTGGAAACCACATACCCAAGCCAACATAGTTTGACTCAATGCTTTGTGTCAGCAATGGTGAGTCTTTACTTTGAAGAACCCAGTCGGACCAATAGTCCGGTGTGCTTTCAGGCTCATCATCGCTCAGTCCGCTGATTTCCATCATACGTTGGCCAAAAGACTCGATGCTGGTCGAGAAATCTAGACAATTGTCATCTTCATCAGAAGTCAGCATGATTGAATCTAGGCTAAAAAAATCACACTCAGCATACGCTGGCATACTGCATGCTGCCATGATCAACGTCGCTGGTATCGCGCTCTTTAGCATAGTCCTCTGACCTCTTGATTAGTGAACTTACATTATCTGATACAGTCCACTATCTTGCAACATCTTTGTAACTGACTTTGTACTCAGTTTTGCCACATCGCTTCCACTTATCAGTGCATTACGTATGTCTGTGCTGCGAATTTTCACTTTTTCAGGGCAAGCCATTACAGACCACTGCTCGGTAATCTCATCTGATTTATAGAAAGATGAGAACTTAAAGAAGTTATCTGGGCCAATAACAAATGTCAGTTCAGCGTCACGATGTAACTTTTGAAGTTCACTGAGCACGGCATAAGTCGTGACGCTTTCACCTGGGGTAAATAGGCTCTTTTCGATCAAAGAAAGCTCCACTTGATCCAGTGAAAGATCGCTAATAAATGCGTTAACTAACTGACATCTCGTATCAAAGTCTAGCATCTCTTTTCCCCAAGCATGGGCAATACTTGGAACGAGTAGAATTTTGTCAAAGTGAGCCAACGAATCAATCACACTTTTGTGCCCTAAGCTCGGTGGATTAAACGCACTACCGAAAATGGCTATTTTTTCCATTATTAATTACTGCCTTCTCTTTCTAAGCTTGTGCAAAGAGGTTTTTAAATCGGATGATTTAGGTATGATAACACTAGATTTTTAATTTGCTTGCAGGAAAGGAATACGAATGGAACAGTTAATTCGTGACGAAATGCGCGTACTACCTTCAATTGACCCTCACTTCGAAGTGACTCGTCGTGTGGACTTTATCAAAACGAAACTTCAGCAGTCAGGCTGCAAGTCTCTGATCCTTGGTATCAGTGGCGGTGTGGATTCGACAACTTGTGGCCGCTTAGCACAAATGGCCGTTGATAGCCTAAATGAAAGCGCTGGTAGCAAAGACTACCAATTCATCGCGGTTCGCCTGCCTTACGGTGAACAAAAAGATGAAGACGAAGCGCAACTTGCGCTGTCTTTCATTCAGCCTTCTCAATCTGTTTCTGTAAATATTAAAGCGGGTGTTGATGGGCTTCACGCTGCATCTCACGTTGCTTTAGAAGGCACAGGCTTGCTACCAACAGATTCAGCAAAAATCGACTTTGTGAAAGGCAATGTGAAAGCTCGCGCTCGCATGATCGCACAATACGAAATTGCAGGTTACGTTGGCGGTCTTGTAATCGGTACTGACCACTCAGCGGAAAACATCACTGGCTTCTACACCAAGCACGGTGACGGCGCATGTGATTTAGCACCTCTGTTCGGCCTGAACAAGCGTCAAGTTCGTGAACTAGCAGCAACACTAGGCGCTCCAGAGCTACTGGTTAAGAAAGTGCCAACCGCTGATCTAGAAGAGCTTGACCCACAGAAAGCCGATGAAGCAGCATTGAACCTTTCTTACGATCAGATCGATGATTTCCTTGAAGGCAAAGCCGTTTCTCAAGACGTATCCGATCGCTTAGTGAGCATCTACAAAGCAACACAGCACAAGCGTCAACCAATCCCAACGATCTACGATTAATTCGTTTTTGAATTAGTCTCAGGATCAAAAAGGCCGGAAGCTCATTCACGAACTTCCGGCCTTTTCTATTTAGTGCTTTTCCTTTTGACCGAACGCGTCGTTAATCAACAACTTCGATATCGGTTTGAGGCACACTGCAACACGCCAGTATCTGACCCATATTGCGTTCATGTTCTTGCAATGCAGGCACATCCGGTTGGTGAACTTGCCCTGACTCAAGGGTCACTTTACAAGCGCCACAGAAACCAGCACGGCAACTTGAAGCGATAGACACACCCGCCGATTCAGCTTGCTCTAGCAGGGTTGATTGGTTATTACCTTCGAACAAGTAGCCATTAACACTTAACTGCAGTTGCTTCACCGCCTCTTCAGTAGACTGAGCCACACCAAACGCTTCTTGATGATAATGTTGAGGGTTAAGCCCCATTTGAATCAGCAGTTTCTTGGCATTATCCATAAAGCCGTCAGGACCACATACGAATGCTTGACGCTTATGTAGCTCTTCAATTTTAGCGACATGAGACACGCTCAAACGGCCTGATAAACCATCCCACTCTTTCGTTGGTTGGCTTAGTGAGTAAATCACATGTAAGCCTGGATGTTCATTGGCAATTTGATCGATCTCTGCTTGATAAGGGATATCTTCTTCGCTGCTGCATTGGTGATAGAACACCACATCATCAATCTGGCCATGGTCGGCTAAATAACGAAGCATCGACAACATCGGCGTAATACCGCTACCCGCAGACAAAAGCAGTAGTGGGTGCTTAGGGTTTTGTTCTAAATAGAAAGCACCATCTGGGTTTTGAGCAACAAGCGTATCACCGACTTGGAAGTGATCATTGAGCCAGTTTGAGATTTGACCATCGTCCACTCGCTTTACAGAAATCGCTAAACGACCCGCACGTGAAGGACTAGAAGATAGCGTGTAACGACGAGACACTTTTTCGCCATCAATCACCATCTCAATCGGTAAATGTTGCCCCGGCTGATAGCTTGGTAATGAATGGTTCTCTTTCGCTGGCTCTAGCCAAAACGTCGTGAAGTCGCGAGCGATCTCTTCACGCTCGACGCAAGTTAAGTGCAGTGACTCTACCCAAGTGTCTTCGTAGTGTTCTTTCTCTTTGGTTTCAAGTACCTCAACCACGTCACCCGCTTTCACCAGACCTTCATTTTTTGCCACAAGGTTCTGACCAAAGAAAACACCACCACGCTCGTTGGCTCTGAATGTAGAGAAGGTATTAAGAGGCTCTTTTGTCGCTCTGAATTCGCCGCTCTCAACATCGACTGTCGTCAGAATACAACGCTCACAAGGCTTCACCGCTTCGAATTCAACCTCACCAATTCGGATACGCTTCCAACCGTCTTCGGCAAAGGCTTCTGTATTTGAAACAACAAAGTTGGTGCGGAACTGATCCATTGAATGGGTTTCAGGGCTGCGGCGATTGAGCTCATCTAGAGAGGCTTGGCTGATCACCAACATTGGATAGCCGTCAGCGAAACTGACATTCTGACCAAGCTTTTCTCGAACACGATTGGATTGCTCACCACAGAACAACAGTTCTACGCGAACACCAAGCACATCGCTGAACCAATCATCCGCCTCGTCGTTGGTGGTATACGCGGTGAAGCTGTCTTTCCACACTGTTGCAGGCGCTTCTTGCATCTTGAAGTTTGCATACTTGAGGCGCAGCGGCTCTTTACCTTCATAAGTAAAAATCAAACCGTCTGGCTGCAAGCTTGAAGACACCTTGACCATTTTAGGGTACTTACGCGCCGTCACCATTGAGCCGTCAGCCAACGCCAACATAAAACGTCGGTCGAAGGTAAGGCCTTGTTTTTCGACCCAAGCAGAAGAGAGTGCAATCCCGCCTACTGATTTAACCGGAAACACGTTGATTTGAGATAAGGAAGGAGCTTGCTCTGAAGCCTTTCGATCTATAGGTGACTGCGACATAACGATTCCAATGTTTTGTTGTTTGTCCCAATGCTAACAAATGGTTATAAATAGATAAACTGGCAGGCATTAAACACTTGATACTAAGCTAATATCTTGAGATGTTTAAATCACTGCCTTGTATACATTAAGACAGCAATGCATTAACACTCTCCATACGTTCTATAATGTGAACACGGTTATCGCATTGAACTTTCATTGAATAAAAAGGATTTATCATGAACAAACTCGTCATTATCATTTTATGTGTACTGCTTCCGCCTGTTGGTGTGTTCTTCGCTCGTGGTGCAGGTAAAGATTTGCTGATTAACATCGTCCTGACCTTCTTCTTCTGGGTTCCAGGAATGATTCACGGACTCTGGGTGGCGACTCGCTAACCCGTATCCAAAAATAAATACCGAATTAAAAACCCATAAAAACAAGCTCCTAGCCCTGAAGAGTTAAAAATAGGATGAAATCAAAGTGCTTTTCCACTATCATCCTGTCGCCTAAACGTAAGCGATTGCTTTCACAGATTTCGCCGAGTTTAGGCTCCAACTACATAACACTTCAAATGGTGGGAGCCTTCAATGACACAACTTACGATTACTCGTCCTGACGACTGGCACGTTCATCTACGCGATGGCGAAGTATTAAAAGATACAGTGCGCGATATCAGCCGCTACAATGGTCGAGCGTTAATCATGCCAAACACCATCCCACCGGTAACCGATACCGAAATGGCTTTAGCTTACCGTGAACGCATCATGGCAGAGCAGCCAAGCGAGCAATTCCAGCCTCTAATGGCACTTTACCTGACAGACAACACAACACCTGAAGAAATTCGCAAAGCAAAAGAGTCTGGTGCAGTAGTGGCAGCAAAGCTTTACCCAGCGGGCGCGACGACTAACTCTGATTCAGGTGTAACGTCAGCACAAAAGATTTACCACGTGTTAGAAGCAATGCAAGAAGTGGATATGTTGCTGCTGGTTCATGGTGAAGTTACCACTCACGATGTTGATATCTTCGACCGCGAGAAGCAGTTCCTAGACACAGTGCTAGCACCGATTGTGAACGACTTCCCTAACCTAAAGATTGTTCTTGAGCACATCACAACCGCTGATGCAGCAAACTTCGTGAAGAACGCGAATGACAACGTAGCGGCAACCATCACCGCTCACCACCTGCTTTACAACCGCAACCACATGTTGGTTGGCGGCATTAAGCCACACTTCTACTGCCTTCCAATTCTGAAGCGCAACACTCACCAATTAGCGCTTATCGAAGCTGCAACAAGCGGCAGCAAGAAGTTCTTCTTGGGTACAGACTCAGCACCACACGCAAAAGGTGCAAAAGAGTCAGCATGCGGTTGTGCAGGTTCTTACACAGCGCACGCTGCCGTTGAACTGTACGCAGAAGTGTTCGACTTAGAAGGTAAGATTGAGAACCTAGAAGCGTTTGCAAGCCACAACGGCCCTGACTTCTACGGTATTCCACGTAACACGGACACCATCACTCTTGTTAAAGAAGAGTGGAACGTTGCTGAGACCATGCCTTTCGGTTCAGACATCGTTGTGCCAATCCGTGGCGGCGAGACGATCGCTTGGTCTGTAAAGTAAACGCTTAGTCGGTAAATAAGCGCTCATATTAAAAAATAAGAGCGTGGTGTTAATTAAACACGACTCATTAGATTAAAAGGGGCACCATAATGATTATGGTGCCCCTTTTTCGTTTCGTGGAGAGATGGTTTTATTAAAATCAATAATGCGCGATTACTTACCGCGAATTTTTCCAATCACCGTCCAAACTGCAACGACGATCAGTCCAGCTAAGACACCGATAACACCGTTCAACAGAGTTGGAACCACCGCCGTCGCTATCGTATGTCCACGAAAGTCCATAATAATCGGCTCAATTAAGTGATGAATTGCAGGAACGTTGTGCACCACAATACCGCCACCAACCAAGAACATCGCGGCTGTGCCGACCACAGCAAGTGTCTTCATTAACTTGGGCGCAAACGCGACTAGCCCATTACCCAATTGGGTTTTAATAGCACTGCCATTCGATGTTCGTTGCAGATAGAAACCTAAGTCGTCCAACTTAACGATCCCTGCTACTAAGCCATAAACACCAATCGTCATCACAACCGCAATCAAACTCACGACAAGAATCTGAGTAACGATGCTTGTACCTGTCACGGTGCCCAGTGCTATCACGATGATTTCCGCAGATAATATAAAGTCGGTACGAATCGCGCCTGCGACCTTTCTCTTCTCATATTCCTCTATGGATTCACCAGTACTTGTGTCCTCTCCCTTTTCAGCCTCTTGATGAGCATGAGGAAAGAGCTTCTCTAAGATTTTCTCGGCACCTTCAAAACAAAGAAACAAGCCACCAATCAAAAGCAAAGGCATGATCAGCCAAGGAATAAAGGCACTGATCAATAATGCCGCGGGCACCAAAATCAGCTTGTTTTTAAATGAACCTTTGGCAACCGCCCACACCACTGGGATTTCTCGTTCAGCAGAAACACCAGATACCTGCTGAGCGTTAAGCGCTAAATCATCCCCCAACACACCAGCGGTTTTTTTCGCTGCGACCTTAGACATCAGTGCGACATCATCTAACACGGTTGCAATGTCATCCAGTAGCGTTAATAAACTTGCTCCAGCCATTTTATGGTCTCTTTTAAGGGATTAAACAATTGATAAAATGTAACACCATCAATCCACTCATCAAAGTTATGAGTCTGTAAAAAATAGAGTCACAAGTTGTGTTTTCTATTGCCGTCTCTGCTAGACAGGACTAGTCTGTCTTCATCTTTCGCGAACATAAAAGAAGAAGTATAGATGAAAAGTGAATACTCCTACCCAATTGGTGAGCCAGGACAAAAATGGCAAGAAGCAGAACGTCAAGCATGGTTAGCTCAAAGAACCGTTAAGCGTGAATACCAGCAAGAAGTCGTGCCAAAAATCCAAGCATTGGCAGACCGCTTTGACATCGAGCAATACGGCGCACTGAGCTACGATGAAGCTCGCTTCCCGCTTTTTGCAATCAAAAGCAAAAACTGGGACGCATCAAAACCAACGATCCTTGTAACAGGTGGTGTTCACGGTTACGAAACCAGTGGTGTGCATGGCGCGATCAAGTTCGCCGCAACTCAAGCAGAACAATACTCAGCGCACTTCAACATTGTTGTTGCGCCTTGTGTGAGCCCTTGGGGTTATGAAGTGATCAACCGTTGGAACCCAAATGCTGTCGATCCAAACCGCTCTTTCTACGACGGTACGCCAGCAGAAGAATCAGCAAACCTACGTGCATTAGTCGCTTCTTTACCAGAAGTGTTGGTTCACGTTGATCTACATGAAACAACAGATTCTGATGAGACAGAATTCCGCCCTGCACTTGCTGCTCGTGATGGCATTGAGTACATCGAAGGCATGATCCCAGACGGTTTCTACACGGTTGGCGATACAGAAAATCCACAGTCGGAATTCCAAGCGGCTGTCATCGCTTCAGTTGAAAAAGTAACGCACATTGCGCCAGCAGATGCAGACGGCAAGATCATTGGTTCTGAAGTTACCCAACATGGTGTGATTAACTACCCAATGAAGAAGCTTGGGTTATGTGGCGGTGTGACTGATTGTAAGTACGGTACAACCACAGAGGTTTACCCGGACAGCGACAAAGTGACAGACGAAGAGTGTAATGACGCTCAGGTTGCTGCGGTAGTCGGTGCTTTGGATTACGTAATTCAACACGAATTAAACGCGTAAGCTAGTACCTAGTTCGCTAGAGCGAACTCCTAAAAACTAAAAAGAGCCACAAGTGACGATTCGCTTGTGGCTCTTTTTTTGTCTCTTTCTCTTACCTGCCATTTCTTCTCAGGCATAAAAAAGCTCCCTTGCAGTACAAGAGAGCTTTGAAATAACACTTCCTCTGGAATAAGTCGTTAATTACCTAAAGACTTACTCAGCGGCTTAGTGACTTTATTTCGCTGTTTCGCTAACGCTTGTTTGTCCTTTATCTACTTCAGTGAGTAGACCTTTCAACAAGCTGAAACAACCAATCAGAAGAATGATCGTAAACGGCAGTGCAGCAATGATAGTGATCGATTGCAGTGCTTGGATAGATTGAGTACCACCAATCCACAGCATTACCATTGCGATAGCACCTGAGATAACCGCCCAAACCACTTTCTGTTTAACAGGAACTTCAAGCTTACCACCCGCCGTCATGCCATCGATAACGATAGAGCCTGAGTCTAGCGTTGTAACGAAGAACACAATGATCAGTGCGACAGCGAGAACTGACAGAATGCTACCGAACGAGTAAGCATCTAGCATGTAGAACAAGCTCAGAGATACGTCTGTAATGCCTTGGTCGAGGCCAAGTTGTCCCACATGGTTAATTACTTGCTCGATAGCCACGCCACCGAAGATCGACATCCAAGCCGACGTTACCAAGGTTGGGATAATCAGTACGCAAAGTAGGAACTCACGAACCGTACGGCCCTTAGAAATACGCGCTACGAACATACCGAAGAATGGTGCATACGCAACCCACCATGCCCAGTAGAACACCGTCCAGCCATGCAGCCATGTTGTGTCTTCACGGCCAGAGCTTTGGCTCAGTGCAATGATGTTTTTTGCATAGCCCGTCACAGCAGTCGCGACAGAATCAAGCACAGTTGTGAAGTTCAGAACAGCGATCAGACCAAGGAATACGAACGCAATAACCATGTTCAGGTTACTTAGGAATTTAACACCACCGTCCATACCACGTAGTACAGAGATGATCGCTAAGCCCATGATCAGAACGATGATAGATTGCTGAAGGAAGATGTTGTTGTCCAAGCCAAACACGTGGCTGATACCACTTGCTGCTTGTGTACCACCTAAGCCTAGTGAAGTCGCAAGACCAAACAGAGTAACGAGTACCGTTAGTACATCGATTACATCACCCGTTTTGCCCCATACTCGCTCACCCAAAATTGGGTAGAACACAGAACGCATTGATAGCGGTAAGCCTTTGTTGTAAACAAAATACGCAAGGCAAAGTGCCGTCATGCCATAGATAGCCCAAGCATGGAAGCCCCAGTGGAATACGGTCGCACCGAGTGCCAGTTCACGGCCAGCTGCTGTGAACGGTTCTGCATCGAGTGGCGTTCCGAACCAATTCGTAAAGAACGCGGTTGGCTCTGCAACACCCCAGAAAATAAGTCCAATACCCATACCTGCTGCGAATAACATCGCAATCCAAGATGACATTGAATAGTCCGCAGTCGCGTCTTCGCCACCTAAACGAACTTTACCCAAAGGTGAGAATGCAAGAATAACGGCAAAAACTAACATGATGTTGGCTCCCCACATAAAGAGGAAGTCAAACTTTGATAAAACAGCACCCTTGATAGAATCAATCGCAGCTTTGGCATCTGCAGGAGGAAGAGCAAGAAGAGTGATGATGAAGAGAAGAGATAAGCCTACTGAGGCTACGAAGACTGTGTTATGGACATCCATGCCCCATTTACTGACGTTATCTTGACCGACTTGATAGTCAGTAGAATCAATACTGTATTTTTTTGATTTAAAACTCATAAATTATGATGTTCGCATATCCGAATCAACGAATATAAGGACGCTCTCCGTATCCAATTACTACTTGATTGGCTCGCCGAACCGCCTAAATAAAAGGCAATAAAAATCACAATAGTTAGTGACAAATGGACTTACTGGCTCAATCCCAAGGCGCGTATTATAGCACAGCTCAAAGCATTTTGACTGAGTTTTAGCTCAATAGTCACCCAAATCACCGCTGATAGTGATAGTTAACCCAATAAAAACAGAATAAAATAAAAGAATAAAAACCATCAAATACAACAATTTAAATTAAAATGACGCACCGTAAAATCACATCCAAACTTTTTGCAGATAATTTTAATAATCACCCAATTTACTTATAGCTCTAATAAAAAAGCCCCGCTATAGGGGCGGGGAAAGTTACCAAAGGTAAAAGAGAAATCAGTGTTCAAATGTCAGTGCTGCGTCTCACAGATCAGCACTGCACATTTCAAAGACAGTACATTAGATTGCGAAGCAAAAACCTAGGTTATAGTCTTCACCATTTTTCGCCGTGAACTCTTTGTCTTCACTTGATGCATTCGGGCGGCCACTTTCATCGCCTTTTACTAAGCTCACCCAGTGACGGATGCCAGAAGAACGGCTCGCCTCAGTTTGACCAAACGTAGTGCACGTCTCTAATTGGATATCTTGAATATCAACCAACTCCAGACGGCCTGTGCCTTTACGAGCGCCGATTGTCACTTCAACGTGCGTACCGCTTTCATCACGGAATAGGATTGCTGAAGGCTTAGATTTATCACCTGTGTAAGCCACAAAGTGTTTAGCGCGTTTCAGTCCAGTATGTTCACCATTCTTGAAGTAAACCTGAACGTGTCGGTAATCGATCTCGTAGCTCACTACATCTTCATGTGAACCCGTCTCGAGAGGAAATAGAGTATCAAGCAACTGTTTCGCCATTTTTTGTTTTTCGAGTTGCTTGTCTGCTTTCACCATTTCGACGGCAAAGACAGCTTCAGCAATAAATGTTGAATGGTTTCTGTGAAGTTCTGTTTTGTCTAGTGTCAGCATATTCATAGTCTATCCCTCGTACGGCTTTAAATTTCATTTAGGTCAAACATCCCAATAGACCCTTTTCAAAATTGTTCTTTACTGTGTGGTTTCCATGTTTTTCATACTACTGTTATTTTTGAAACAATTTCACAACAAAAATTACACAGTGTGAATTTTACTAAATTGCTTTTTTACACAAACCGGCGTTTTGAGCCCCCAGCCCTTTATTTAACTGGGTTGAGGGTTTCGTAGAAACGCGTTTACGTGTTGTTTGAATTTGTGTAATAACCCACCCCAACCAACTTATTGTCGATAACTCGATAGTAAGTGTGCTTAGTTTCCACTTTGCTCGACAGCGGATTTAACCATCGATAGGTGTAAACGCCACGGCCATTTTTTTTGGCTAGGTTTAACATCTCAGTGAGAATCGGCTTATCGTCAGGACTTAGAATTTCGTTGTGTGAACGCCCGACAAGCTCAGGAGACACCCCGTGCGCGAGCAGTTTTCCAGAGCTCATATCCATCACAAACACATACAGGTCCCCTTCGACAAAGCGGCCTTCGGTATCATTAAATTCAGTAATGCTGTCTTGCTCAGACTCCACTATTGCGGTCATGGCTCTCGCCAATAATCGCTTAGCTTCTGCAGCACTGGAACGTTCTGGGTAATACCCCACCGCCACGATTACATCGCCGACACGCTCGAAGAAGGTGGTTTTCGGCTCACCCATGCGATCAGTTGGGTTGGTCCAGTGATACTTCACTTCACCAAAACCGTTGTGTACCGCTTTGGTGATCATTTCACGGAAAAAAGGATTGCCATAAACGTCTTGGGTATCCAACACACTGTCGCCCACCAGCACCATGGAAGAGCCGCCACTGGCAAGGAATTGGCCATCAATACCAAGAGCAAACACATAGAGCTCACCGTCTATATATTCGGCATCACTCATGAAGTCTTTCACGCTGTCGTCACCTTCTTTTTGAACGTGCACCACCGCTTTCGCCAACAAGGTTTTGGCTCTTCTTTCAGCGTCACTGACCACATGTGGCTCAGAAATATCGAGCACATTGACTGGCTTAGTTTCTTTCTCGACTTCCGAATGCTCGGCACGCAATCCAATGCCGCTAACCACAGCAAACAAGGCGCAGCCAATAAGGATTATTCTGGATAGATTCATCGTTGTGTCTCCTAATAGCCGACTAAGGATGGTAGCCAAAGCGTGATTTGTGGGAAGAAAGCGATAACGAAAACGCCCACGACAGATGCAAGTACAAAGGGATGGATCTTCGCGGTGATCTGCTCGACCGTAGAGCCACCGATCCCCGAAGCGACAAAGATATTTTCACCGAGCGGTGGTGTGGCAAAACCTATCGAGAGCGTACACACCACCACGATACCAACATGGGTAGGATCGGCGCCCAACATGTACATGATTGGCAGTAGCACTGGCACAATGATCATGATCGCCGCCAAGGTTTCCATGAACATGCCGATGAACAGCAGCAAGGTAATCGTTAGTGCCCACACCATGTACATGTTGTCGGTAAAACTGAGTAGCGATTCCGCCACAACAACTGGAATTTTTTGCTCAATCAACAAGCGTCCGAACACGGTGGCAGCAAAGAGGATTAACAATACGCGTCCGGTGATCCATGTGGTGGTCGACAAAGATTTCATCACGCTTTTGAACGACAACTCGCGGTGAATAAACACACCCACGAACAGCGAATAGAAAATCGCCACAACTGCAGACTCTGTTGGTGTGAACATACCGCTGTAGATACCACCAAGAATCAGGAATGGCGCTAATATCGACCATAAACCGCGACGCAAGTAATGCCTTACATCACCAAACGACCATGTTTCGGTAAGCCCTTTATAGCCTTCACGCTTAGCTATGAAATAGTTAGTGACCACTAGCGTCGACGCCATAATGAAACCCGGCACAACCCCAGCAACAAACAGTTTTGGAATAGACAAAGAAGCAAACTGCCCATGCTGAGCAATGGCTTCTGGCGGTGCCATTAATCCCATCGCAGAAATGCCGAAAATAACCAAAGGAATGGACGGCGGAATGATGATGCCCAAGCCACCTGATGCAGCCGTTACTGCCGATGCGTAGCTCTTATCGTAGTCTCGCTTAACCATCGCGGGCACCATCAACATACCTACCGCTGCGGTTGTTGCAGGGCCTGAACCCGAGATAGCACCAAAGAAAAGACACGCCATTACCGTTGCTGCGCCAAGGCCGCCTGTTACGGGCCCTGCTAAGCTTTCGGCGATATCCACCAAACGTTTGGAGATCCCCGCCGCCTCCATTAACGCGCCAGCAAGAACAAAGGCTGGCAGCGCCATTAATGGGAAGTTACCCACCGAAGTAAACGCAATTTGTACCAAAGCGATGGGATTTTTGTCGAGCAACATATAGGCCGCCATTGAAGCGCCGGCCAGTGATACTGTGATTGGTGCACCTAGAATTAACAGGGTTAAGAAGCCACCAAATAAAATTAGAGTTAAATAGGATTCCATTATTACATCTCTCTATTACGACTATTCTCTGTGATGACTACTGCGCTGACTTTTGTGCCGTCATTTTTCGCAGCTCTTTGACTTCTGGATCTTCGTTGGTTGCGCCTTTGAATAAACGCTCGTAGTTGTTCCAGATAATTCGAATCATCATTAGGGAAAACGCGATAGGTAAAATCATGTAGAAATACTTCATCGGGATGCCTGTGGTTTGAGATTTCCAAAACAGGTTCATTTTGTTAAACACGAAGTCGTAACTGAGGTAAACAAAGTAACCGTTGAAGCAGAGCCATAAGAAGTCAGCTATGGTTTCACTGACGGTTTGTACGATTGGCGGAAAGAATTTGAAGTGAAAGCTCACTCGGTTGTGAGCCGACATTTTGGCCGCTACAACAGCTCCCAAGTAAGCAAACCAAACGAACATGTAAGTGGCTACTTCATCACCCCAAGGTATGGAGTAATCAAAGAACTGACGAGTAATGATTTGTGTGAACAGCAATAGGACAAAGCTTGCGAGCAGCAGACAACAGGTATATTCCTCAATGTTGTTTAGGTGCTTTTTTATTGTTTTAGCGACTGACATATAACCTCCAATGTTGATTTCCACATGACAACCAGTCGCTCACGGTCCTAAAAAGATCAGGTACAGAACAGATCAACGAGTACAGCCATGTAAATGCCCTATCTCACTGTTCTATCGCTAGGTGATTAAGTAGCGGAGAACAGCAGATAGGGCGAATCTAATCGTTACTTTCTACCTAGTAACTCAAGAACGTCGTCTAGCTTGTCTTTGCCCCCAATGCTTGAATAGAACTTAGGCCAAACTGACTTAGTCACCTTGCTGATCCACTCTTGCTCGTTATCTGCTGGATCGGTGAATACCATGCCTTTCGCTTGTAGTTCTTCACGGATTTTGTTTTCCGTATTTTCTAGATAAGCAAAGCTGTGCTCTGTCGCTTCCTGACCCGCTTCAAGAATGATCTTTTGCATCTCTGGAGTCTGTTGTTGGAAGACTGTTTCACTGACGATTAGCGGCTCAAGCGAGAAGATGTAGCGAATGTTGGTCACGTACTTTTGTACTTCATTGAACTTCATCGCATGCACAGTGATGTAAGGGTTATCTTGACCATCAACCACGCCTTGTTGCAGGCCGGTAAAGGTCTCAGACCATGCCATTGGTGTTGGGTTTACACCCCATGCTTGGTAAGAAGCAATCATGATTTCGTTACGAGGAACACGAATCACCAACCCTTTAAGATCCTCTGGCGAAGCGACTGGCTTTTTCGAGTTAGTCAAAACCCTAAAGCCTGAATAAGCCCAACCAACGATGCGAACACCAGCATCACGAATCGTGTTATCGACGAGGTCTTGGCCGACTTGGCCTTGAGTCAGTAGAACCGCTTCTTCTGCGCTTTGAATCACGTAAGGCATGGTCAGTAGACCAACAGTTGGAGAGAAAGGGGTTACGTTGTTGATCGCCAGTACAGAGAAGTCGAGAAGACCGATTGCCGCATCGTTGACGGTGTCTTGCTCATTGCCTAATTGACCATTCGGGAACAGATCGATTTTCACTTTACCGTCTGTTTTTTGCTCCATCAGTTCAGAAAATGATGTCGCCAATTCCCACTGCGTACCACCAGCAGCATCGCCGATAGCCATTTTAAAATTCGCTGCTGCCGCGGTATGAGATAACACCGCTGTTGCTACAATGGTGACACCAGCAATAATTTTATTTTTAACAAATTTCATAGTCTTAACCTTTCCTATCGTACAGACTTCCTGCCTGTACTTTGCTCACAAGGTGACCTGGTACAACTTTCCCGGTCGTAGTTCTATTTCCCTATTTTGGAAACAATGTTCGAGTCGCGATTACAGCTTTTCATCCTTTAACGAATACCACTGATAAAGGAACCGCTGCCCCATTCTGTATATGGAATCCACGTATTTACAAAGTGATTTTGGCAATAAAAGTTAAGATGCGG